>NZ_CP046121.1:633172-949759 GCF_009707485.1 Nostocoides sp. HKS02
GACACCCTGCTCGGTGGCTACGAGCTCGGCGGGGGGTGGCTGCGCGTCGAGCACGTCAAGGTCGGCAAGCACGCGTTCGTCGGCAACTCCGGCATGACCGCGCCGGGACGACGGGTGCCCAAGCGAGGTCTGGTGGCCGTGCTCTCGGCGGCACCACGCCGGACCAAGGCCAAGCCCGGCACGTCGTGGCTCGGCAGTCCGCCCACCAGGCTGCGCCGTCCCACCGAGTCGGGTGACACGAGCCGCACCTACGACCCCCGCGCCGGCTGCGCGTGGCCAGGGCGTTGGTCGAGGTATGCCGGCTGGCGTCCGTCATGGTCCACGTCGCGATCTGCATCGGGGTCGTCGCCTTCACCGAGGGCATGGCCATCGAGCTCGGCTGGGTCGTGGCCTCCCTCACCACGGGCCTCGCCCTGCTCGCGGCGGGCGCGGTGGCAGCATTCGTGGCGACAGCGGCCAAGTGGCTGCTGGTCGGGCGGATCGGGGCGCGGGAGTTCCCGTTGTGGAGTGCGTTCGTCTGGCGCAACGAGCTGGCTGACACCTTTGTCGAGGTGGTCGCCGCACCGTGGTTCGCACGGGCGGCGACAGGCACGGTGGTCCTCAACGTCTGGCTCCGCAGCATGGGTGCCCGGATCGGGCGCGGCGTCTGGTGCGAGACCTACTGGCTGCCCGAGGCGGACCTGGTCACCCTGGAGGACGGCGTCACCGTGAACCGGGGGTGTGTCGTGCAGACGCACCTGTTCCACGACCGGCTCCTGAGCATGTCCCCGGTCACGATGCGCACCGGTTCGACGCTCGGCTCGAACGGCGTCATCCTCCCGGCGGCGGTCATCGGGCGACACGCTACGGTCGGACCCGTGTCCTTGGTGATGAGAGGCGAGTCGGTGCCTGACGGAACGCGCTGGATCGGCAACCCGATCGGCCCGTGGCTGGCAGACGAGGACGAGGCGCGAGCACGGTGATCGGGGGAGCGGACGACTACCTCCCCGGGCATGGTGACCTCAGCTTCGACGTCGAGCACTACGACCTGCAGCTCGACTACACCGTCCGGACCAACTACCTCTCGGCGCACGCCACCCTGCGCTGCCGGTCGGTCGGGGCCGCCACCAGGTTCAGCCTCGACCTGCACGACCTGCTCGTCACCAAGGTGACCGTCCAGGGAGCCCGGCCCCGCAAGTACCTGCACCGCGCAGGCAAGCTCGTCATCGAACCGGCCTCGCCCCTGGTCCAGGGCCAGACGTTCACCGTGACGGTCGCGTACCACGGGCACCCCACCACGGTTGCGGGGCCGGACGGGGCCGGCTGGGAGGAGCTCACGGACGGCGTCATCGTGGCTGGACAGCCCGACGGGGCGCCGACCTGGTTCCCCCTGCAACGACCGGGCGTCGAGCAAGGCGAGCTACCGGTTCGAGCTCTCGACGCCGGCGGCATACACCGCGGTGGCGAACGGCTCCCTGGTCGGCAAGCACACCGGGTCGAGCCGGACCGTCTGGGTGTACGAGCAGGCCGAGCCGATGTCGACCTACCTCGCCACGGTGCAGATCGGGCGGTACCGAGCCAGCAGGCTCGAGGGGGCATCCGTCCCGATGACGGTCCACGCGCCGGCTCGGCTCAGGGCCGGCGTCGACCTCGCGCTGGCACGACAGGGCGAGATGCTGCAGACCTTCGCCTCGTTGTTCGGGCCCTACCCGTTCCCGGCGTACACCGTGGTGGTGACCGACGACGTGCTGGAGATCCCGCTGGAGTCCCAGACCCTGTCGACCTTCGGGGCCAACCACCTGCGTACCGACTGGCAGAGCCAACGGCTGATTGCCCACGAGCTGGCTCACCAGTGGTTCGGCAACGCGCTGACGGCGGGTGAGTGGCGCGACATCTGGCTGCACGAAGGGTTCGCCTGCTACAGCGAGTGGCTCTGGTCCGAGTGGTCAGGCGGCCGCCCCGCCCAGCGCCACGCAGACGAGCACTGGCGCAGGTTGTCCGCGCTGCCGCAGGACCTCATCCTCGCTGACCCGTCCCGGGCCAGGATGTTCGACGACCGGGTCTACAAGCGCGGCGCCCTGCTCCTGCACGCACTGCGCCTCCGGCTGGGCGACGCCCTGTTCTTCGACGTGCTGAGGACCTGGGTGGATGCCCACCGCTACGGCACGGTCAGCACCGCCGCCTTCACCGAGCACGTGTCCGCGGCCGCCGACGCGGCGGGGGTCGGCGTGCGCCAGCTGCTCCAGGCCTGGCTCTTCTCGCCGCAGCTGCCCGAGCTGCCCAGAGCGGTCACGGGGGCCTGAGCGAGATCTCTGGATTCAAGGTTCCCGGTCCGTTGGGAACCTGTTCACCTCGACGACATGTGCTCCCCGCCGGCCGGATCACCCAGCGAATAGCGTGGCTGTCACGGCATTGCAGCGATGCCCCGCAAACCAAAGGAGTTCGTCGATGACTTCCCCAACAGCGTCCCGTCGGGGGCGGATCCCACTTCTCACCTCGGCCGTCGGCGCCGCCCTGCTCGTCGCTGGAGTTCCCGCACTCGCGGCGACCCCCTCCGGACCAGGCGCGTCGCCCCATGGCAACCACGGGGCGGCGACGACGACGCCGATCAAGCACCTCGTGGTGATCTACCAGGAGAACGTCTCCTTCGACCACTACTTCGCGACCTATCCGCATGCCGCGAACACCCCCGGCGAGCCACGCTTCGTCGCCAAGCCCGGCACGCCCACTGTCAACGGTCTGGGCCCCTCCCTCCAGGCGCCCAACAACCCGAACTCGGTGCAGCCGTTCCGCCTCGGCCGGAACCAGGCGCAGACCTGCGACCAGGACCACAACTACACCGACGAGCAGAAGGCGTTCGACGCCGGCGCCATGGACAAGTTCGTCGAGACCGTCGGCCGCGGCGCCGGCACCTGTGCCGACTACGGCACCGGCAAGGGCCTGGTCATGGGCTACTACGACGGCAACACCGTCACCGGGCTGTGGAACTACGCGCAGCACTTCGCGATGAGCGACAACTCGTACTCGAGCACCTTCGGGCCCTCCACGCCGGGGGCGCTCAACCTCATCTCGGGCCAGACCCACGGCTTCACGACCGACGGCACGGCGGTGCCGGCCACCAGCAGCACGGTCATCGGTGACCCGCAGCCCACCGGCGACAAGTGCGACACCCGCGACACGAGCAGCACCGTGCCCGGGTCCACGAACAAGAACGTCGGTGACCTGCTCAACGCCAAGGGGATCAGCTGGGGTTGGTTCCAGGGCGGCTTCGCCGACTGCGCCGCCACCCACACGGATGTCGGCGGGGTCAGCAGCAAGGACTACATCCCCCACCACGAGCCGTTCCAGTACTACCCCAGCACGGCCAACCCCCAGCACACGCCGCCGGCCTCCGTCGCCGAGATCGGCCACGCCGGCGCGGCCAACCACCAGTACGACCTGACCAGCTTCTGGGCCGCGGTGAAGGCCGGAACCATGCCCTCGGTCAGCTACCTCAAGGCCGCGGCATACCAGGACGGGCACGCCGGGTACTCCACCCCGCTCGACGAACAGCGCTTCCTCGTCGACACGGTCAACCGGCTCCAGAAGACCCCTGACTGGAAGAACACCGCCGTCGTCGTCGCCTACGACGACAGCGACGGCTGGTACGACCACCAGATGTCGCCGATCGTCAACCAGTCGCAGGACCCGACCGACGCGCTGACCGCGCCAGGGCAGTGCGGCGCCAACCCGGCCCGCGTGGCCGGTGGGTACCAGGACCGGTGCGGCTACGGCCCCCGCCAGCCGTTGCTGGTCATCTCGCCCTACGCCAAGGCCAACTTCGTCGACCACACGATCACCGACCAGAGCTCGATCCTGAGGTTCGTCGAGGACAACTGGAACACCGGCCGCATCGGCGACAGCTCGTTCGACGCCAAGGCCGGCAGCCTGGACAACCTGTTCGCCTTCACCGGCGGACCGCGCGCCGACGGTCCTCTGGTGCTCGACCCGACCACCGGTCAGCCGAACAACCGCTAGCTCGAAGGCGTGGCCGGGACACCGAGGCAACGGTGTCCCGGCTGCGCAGCACGTCGTCCCGGAGGCGGCCCGCGTCCGAGGGGTGCGCCACTGGTCGCTCACTGTTCACCCGCCTGACGCCTCAGCGATTCGAGGGTGGACCTGGGCCTCCCTACCGTGACTGACATGAACCGTCGTACGCCGCCATCTGCCCTGGTCGCCGCCGTCATCGTGTGCGCGGCCGCCGCCGCCGCTCCAGGTGTGAGCGCTGTCGCCGCGTCCACCTCGCCGACGCTCGACCTGGGTCCCCGCGGACTCGTCGAGACCCGGACCGTGCGCACGATCGAGCCTGGCGTCACCGTCACCCACATCACCCGCGGCGTGGCTGACCCGTCGGTCCGGTGGGTGGTCGAGGTGAGCATCCCGAGCACCGGCACGAGCCCCGACCCGGACGCTCCGGCGCGGTCGATCCAGGACGAGGCCAGCGCGCGAGCGTATGCCGACAAGCTCACCGCGGCCGGGTTCCCGTCGACGGCACAGTCGGTGACCCAGCCGGCCACGGCGGACGTCCCCGCTGGGGTGCTCGGCTGGCGGGTCCGGCTCGACTCCACCTACGCCACGCAGGCATCGGCCAGCGCCGAGGTCGCCCAGCTCACGAGCGCCGGGTTCACCGGCCGCGCCTGGTATGCCGGGTGGGACGGCACGTCGAGCGCTCGCGGCCCGTGGACGGTCAACGTGCTCACCATCGACCCCCAGCGGTTCCATGGGCAGCTGGGCAGCACCTTCGGCCCGACCATCGAGGCGCGGGAGAAGACCTCCTGGTTGGCCGGGTACACCAAGGCCAAGGCCGCCGTGAACGGTGGCTTCTTCGTGCTCGACCCCGCTGCTGGCGCGCCCGGCGACCCGGCGGGCGCGGGGGTCTACAACGGCGTGCTCGAGTCCGAGCCCGTCGGAACCCGTCCTGTCCTGGTGCTGGGGTCCGATGCTCGCCACACCGAGGTCACGCGTCCCACCTGGCGAGGCGACGCGGTGCTCCCCTCGGGCACGGTCGAGCTCGACGGGCTGAACCGCGTGCCGGGACTGATCCGGAACTGCGGCGGAGACGGCGGCGACCTGCCCACCGCCCTGCCGCGGCACGACACCACCTGCACCGATCCCAACGAGCTGGTTCTCCTCACGCCGGCCTACGGCGCGTCGACCCCGGCCGGGCCCGGGGCCGAGGCAGTGCTCGACAGCCAGGGCCGCGTCGTGCGCACGCTGACCCAGCGCGGTGCCGCCCTGGGCGCAGGCGAGACGTCCCTGCAAGGCATCGGCAACCTCGCCCCGGTCGTCGCAGGACTGCATCGGGGTCAGCGCGTCCGCGTCGAGACCAGCCTGCGGGACGGCACGCAACCGTTGACCCGACCGGGAACCAGCGTCGTCAACGGCGGGCCGGAGCTCGTCCGCCACGGCACGGTGCACATCACCCAGCGCCAGGACGGCATGGTCCACCCGGGCGAGCCGAGCTTCGCCTACGGATGGGTGCTCCAGCGCAACCCGCGGACCTTCGCCGGGGTCGACGCCCAGGGCCGGACCGTGCTGGTCACGGTCGACGGCCGGCAGCTCGACCAGCTCGGGCTGTCGATCCCTGAGGCCGCAGCTGTGGCGCGCTCGCTGGGCATGGTGGACGCCATCAACCTCGATGGCGGTGGCTCGACGGCGATGGTCGTCGGCGGCCAGGTCGTCACGCATCCCTCGGACGCCACCGGAGAGCGCCCGGTCGGCGACGCGATCACCGTGCGCTGACCGAACCTCGGGTCACATCTCGATGCTCGGGTGCATCCGTCGGTGACCGGCGCGCCGTGGCCTACGTCCTGGACACCCAGCGGGCCGCGGTGCGGGGTCGTGGCAGGTGCTTCCACGCCTGCTGGAACTCGTCCTCGGTGTGCTCGGCCCGCAGCCGTTCCAGGCCGAGGAGGAGTCCGAACGTGAAGCCGTTCTCACCGTTGAGGAACGCCTGCGCGCCGAGCTGACGGAGTCGCTGGCGGGCGACGACGGTGTCGTGGTGGTGGCCCAGCGCCTGCTGGACGGCCTTGGCGCGCCTGGCGAGCTTCTTCGCGCGGCGGCCACCGGCAGGCGTGGCGAGCTCGGCGGCATACCGGAGCCGCTTGGCCTTCTTCCGGGCTTCATGCATCGCCACGTCATGGCGATCGGGGTCGCCCTCGGCCACCGCCTTGACGGCGCGTTGCAGCCGCTTGGCGTCGCGCTTCACGAGGTCGGCCAGGACTGAGCGCGCCTTGGGGTGCGAGGCCGCCGCCAACGACAGATCGGCGGTCAGCGCGTCGAGGGCGTCGAGGAGTCGGTAGTAGCGGGTGGAGTCGAGCGCCTCTCGCGCTACGGCGAGACCCTGTCTCTGCTCGTGGAGCAGCTCGAGCCGGAGGCGGCTGCGGACCGGGCCGAGCACCAGCTCGCGAGGTTGGGCGTCGAGGGCCGCCTCGAGGTGCTCGCGGATCACCTGCGCGTCACGGGCCGGGCCGAGCACCTGGCCGAGCCAGCGGAGCTCCTGGCGGAGCGCGTCGGGCGGCTGCGTGAACAGCGGTTTCGCGGTGGTCAACGCGGACCGTAGCCGGCGGGTCGCGATCCGCATCCGGTGCACACCGTCGGGCGAGCCACTGCGGAGCGCCGCGTCCTGCTCGTGCAGGGCGGAGATCTGGCGGACCAGCCGCGTGCGCAGCAGTTCACCCACGTCGGCGGCGGGCGCGGGCTTCGTTGCGCGCCGCGGTCGCTCCTGTGGCCGCTCTCGCCCGTGGTGCGCGACGACCCGGCCGAGCTTCGAGCGGTGGTCGGATCGGCGTGCGCCGGAGTCCAGGAGGAACGGCTCGATCGAGGCCAACACCGGACGCGGCGACCTGCCCTCGACGACCTCGAGCTCCCACTCGCGCCAGTTCGGCGTGTCCGGGTCGTCTGGCCCCTCGTGGTCGTCTGGTCCGTCGTGGTCGTGGTCGTGGTCGGTCAGCAGCCATCGGGAGGACACCTGGTCGTCGCACAGCGTCGCCACCGCCTCGTCGCGGTCGGTCAACGTATACGTGGTGCGGTTCGTGGTGAGGGTCGCCACGGGCACCAATGCTCGATCGCGGACGATGGCGCGCACCGGGTCGACGACCTTGGCCGGGACCACCTTGGTGGCTCGGCCCAGGGGGTGCCGGATCTCGGTCTTCTCGTCGCGGCCGCGCGGGACCTTCACGTGCCAGCCTTCATCGTCCCCACCGGTGCGCCGGCGCAGGGTGATCCCCCGACGGTGGAGGTCCAGCGCCGGGGTGTCGAAGTACACCGCTTCGAGCCGCAGCTGCGTGACCGGGCCGACGACGTAGCCCAAGTCGGGTCGGTCCACCGGCAGCGTGGCGGAGTCGGCCACGTCGTACTTGCGCTCGGTCTCGACGTGCCTCGAAGTCGCCACAGTCCATCGTCCCGCAGGAGCCGTCGGCTCGGAAGTGCCACGCTCGGCAGGACGATGTCCTACCCCTCAGCCGCCGGAGGGGCCTGAGCCGACCAGGCGCTGCCGGTCGCCGCTTCGCTTCGCGAGCTCACGGAGCCGGTCCCGGGAGGCCCGCTCGACCAGCAGCGGAACGTAGTCGCGAACGGGACCGTCCAGGACGGCATACACGTCGTCCACGACGGCGCGCACCGTCGACGGGGCCACGGTGGGGAAACGGGCAGACAGTCCTTGCCGAACCTGCTCGAGGGCAGTGGCCTCATCGACTCCGGTCACGGGTGAAGCGTCCACCCGGCGGTGCCACAGATCAAGACCGCTGGCGCGAACCCGACACGGAGCGACGCGGTGCCTGTGGTGATGTGGGGTGGCGCCGGCGGACCAGGGTCCACCCGACGGCGACGACGAGGGCGAGGCGCGCGAGGCACCGCGCGCACACCACGGGCCGCGGACCCGGGCCGGTCAGGGGTGGGCTCAATGGTGGGCTCAATGTCGGGCTCAGGGGTGGGCTCAGGGGTGGGCTCAGCGCAGGCCTCCCTTCCCGTCGGCCGGAGCGCAGCCGTCGAGCAGCGGGTGCACGCTCCAGGAGTTCTCGGGCTGGTTCTGGGCAGCCCAGACCGCCTGCTGCTGCGGGGTGAGCGAGGCCAGCTGTGGCGCGGACAGGCCACCGGGCTGCCGCGGGTCGGGTGGCGGCGGGGCTTCGCTGACCAGGCGGCACCACCGCTCGTGCGTGGCCCTGATCTGCGCCGAGACCGATGCCGGCAGCGCGGCCCGGGGGTCGTACCCCACGTCTGTCGGTGGTGTCACCGACACGTCCGCCGCTGGCCGCAGCTCCGGGGGGAGCTGGCCCGGCGGCGTCATGAGCTTCTGGATCGACTTCACGGGATGCAGCTCGGTGTGCCCTGAGTGGCCGGCGTCCCAGTCCCAGCGCCCCTTGACGATGACCACGTCGCCCACGTGGATCTGCTTGGCGACCGGCCCGGTGATGAACAGGTCGTCGAAGGCCTGCGCGGCCTCCCACGCGGTCGCGAACGCCGCCGCCATCGCAGGAGCAAGCGCCAGGGCGATGGGGATGGCGATGAGGTCCTCGACGATGCTGCACACGGCGTCGACGATCTTGTCGACGGGCCAGGGCATCCACGACGCGACCGCGTGGCAGGCCTCGCCCGGACTCGGTCCGCCGCCTGGCACCTTGCCCTGCAGGAGGTCCAGGAACGGCTTCATGGCCTGGCAGACGAAGCAGATCCGCGAACCCTCGCACTCGCAGTGCAGCACGGGCAGCGAGACCCACTGGTCCGGCGGTCCCGGCGGGGCGGGCCACTCGTCGCTCGGCGGCTTGTCCCACAGCTTGTGGAGGTTGTCGCCCTCGCGGCCGGCATCGACGACGTCGCCGCCCTCGAGCTTCCACAGCACGCCGTACCCGTCCACGGGCCAGGTCGCCGTGCCCCGCGGCTGGCTCTTCTTGAACGGCCACCCGGGCGCGCCGGTCTGGTCGACGGGGGCCGGCAGCGGTGTGGGGCTGGGGGAGTCGACCATGAGCCAGCCGAGCGGGCCGTTCCGGACGGTGTCGTCGCGGACCAGGTGGGGGTCGACGATGGTGCCGGGAGCGACCGGGGAGTAGGTGCGGAAGTCGCGGGGCTCGAACGGCGCAAGGAGCAGGTTGAACGAGAAGTCGTTGTCGAGGGCCTCGATGCCCGACTTGCCGGCGCCGACTGCCTCGAGCCCGACCACGACCCCGATCCCGCACTCGTCGGCACCGCCTGCCAGGCAGACGAGCTTGCCGCCGAGCAGGTAGTCGCACAGGAGGAACTCGAGGGTCGCCGGGATGCCTGAGCCCAGGATCCCCGGGACGTCCTTGTAGTCCTTGCGGTCGACGCAGTGGGTGTACTGCCCCGGTGGCGAGATGATCGGACCGGTGTCAACCATCATCGGCTCCCCCTCGAAACCATCAACCGCTCCCGTCGACGTAGAGCGTGACTCCGCCGAGGAGGTCTGGTCCGCTCTCGGCGTGCAGGTTGATCGCCTGCCGCCCCAGGTACCCGTCCGGCGAGGTGATGTCGACCGTGACGTCCCGCTGCTCTCCGGGTGAGAGGTCGAGCTCGGCGGGTTGCACGTCGACCCGCCAGCCCTCCGGCACCGGCCACGCGGCCGGGTCGTGCCGGGCGAGCCGGGCGTGCTGGTCGCGGTGGTCGCGGTGGTCCTTGCCCTGACGACCCCCGTCGCCGCACGGGTCGAGCGGGGGGATGACGTAGCTGTCCGTGCGCAGCCGGACGACGACCTGCGTGCGCCGGTCGTTCCGGACCGGGAAGGTGAACGCCGCGTGCGGGGAGTTCAGCTTCTTGACGTCGGTGTTGGACTGGCCGAGGTTGTTGCCCGGCTCTGCATCGTCGTCCCAGAGCAGCTGCACCTGCAGGCAGTAGTGGCCCGCGGTGGTGGGGGTGTGCCAGGCGACCGTGGCGTATGCCGGGCAGCCCGCTGCTCCCTTGACGGGCAGGTCCACCGAGGTGAGCCCGACGTCGTGGCGCACCGTGGCGACGCCGAACTCGAGGTAGGACACCTTCACGGGCAGACCCGGCGCGGGCGCCGTGGTGGAGCCGTTCCAGATCCGCGCGACCACCAGGTAGTCGGTGTCCGGCAGCAACGAGTGCGCGTCGACCGGGACGCCGGGCGCGGCCGCGAGCTCGACGTGGATGTCGGGGTTGTCCCAGGTGACTGCCAGCCCCTGCGCCTGGAGGAACTGCTGGCTGTAGATCATCGGGTCGGGTTGCCGGTACGCCCATGGCGGGACGACGCCGTCAGCCGGCTTGCCCCGGTCGCGGCCCGCCAGCCGGCACAGCCGCAGGAGCTCCTTGACGAGCCAGAGGAGCCAGCCCGCGGCGAGGGCACGCCACAACCAGCGCAGCCAGCCGGACCGGCATACGCACGGCGCGCAGCCGCACACGCCGCAGCGGGACCTGGGGCGGCGCATCCTCGGCCGCGTCCTAGCCGGCCTCGGGTGCACCGGAGCCGGCCCGCCACGTGCGCCACTGCCTGCCGGCCAGCAGCGCGAGGACGAGTGCGGCGGCGAGGAGCGCGCTGACGACCAGCCACTCCGCGGACCCGGAGTGCTGGTCGGGGTCCACCCCGAAGATCCCCTCGATCCAGTCCCTCCAGACCAGGGTCGCCACGGCCAGGGCCGCCGCTGCGCCCGCGAGGGCGCTCTCGATCCAGAACGACGGGCGCGACTTCGGGTTCACGTTCGGGCCTCCCAGCGGCTGGCGGCCCGGCGGCCGGGCCGCGCCAACACCATTCGAAGTGTTCCACCGGTGCGAGCCGTCGGCTAGTGCTTGCACGACCGAGAACGACCGCGGTGAGGCGTTCGCGATCTCGGCTGGCGGACCCGCTGAACTGGTCTTACGGTGATCCACGGTTCGGGCAAACAGCCCGGTCACCCACAGCACTCCCGCGAGCTGGTGCCCCGAGAGTGCCGTCATCGAAGAGGGGTCCTATGAAGATCACGTCCCGTGCGGTGCTGGTCGCCGCCGTGGCGGCCGGTGCACTGGCCGCAGCTCCACTCGCCGCCGCGACGGCTGGGGCGTCGCCCGGAGGGTCCGGAACCGGCCCGTCCAACGACGCCCGGTTCGCCACTGCCGGAAGCGTCACGCCGGCCTACGGCGCCCGCACGATCCCGCACTGGTCGTTCACCTACACCGACCCGACGAACTCGCAGTCCTACACCGCGACCATGGTGGGTTCCGACCCGCGACAGGGTGGCTCCACGACGGTGAAGACCGAGATCATCCCGCTCGAGTTCACGTTCGTGGCCGCCGGCCAGGACATGTCCGCGGTGAGCGCTCTCTACGGCTACGACGCCAAGGCGCAGAACTGGGATGCCGACCCGACGGCGGGCACGCCGAGCGACGTCGACAAGACGCTCGCCTCCCCGATCTTCCGGAGCAACACCTACGACCCCGATCTCGGTGGTGACACCGGCCAGTACGGCGACGTGTTCATGCGCGCGCAGTTCAACAAGATCGGCAGCGGCTACCACGTCAACCTCGCCAACAGCTCGGTCCTGCCCAAGCAGACCATCGCCGTGCCCGCCACCAAGGGCGTTGCGTACCAGCGCTTCTCCGGCGCCGTCGCCGGGATCGCCGACAGTGCCTGGTTCTCGACCAAGCTGCAGCAGCTGATGGGTTCGCTGCAGATCGACCCGACCACCGTGCCGATCTTCCTCACCCACAACGTGCTGTTGTACGACGGTCACGGCAACTACACGAACTGCTGCACGCTGGGCTACCACGGCGCGGCCATGCCACTCGGCCACGGCGCGGGTCAGACCAACGGCCAGGGCAACAACCCGGTGCAGACGTTCATCTACGCGGCCTACACCACGCCGAACACCTACACCGGATTCTCGCCGACCACGTCGCCCCGGCGGGGCATCGCCGACATCCACGCGCTGTCCCACGAGGTCGCGGAGTGGCTGGACGACCCGTTCGTCAACAACAGGGTCCAGCCCTGGCTGACGCCGACCGCCCCCCAGTACGGCTGCACGTCGTCCCTCGAGACCGGCGACCCGGTCGTCGGCGTCTGGTTCCCGCTGGCCGGCAACCCCGACCCGGCGGCGAACAACGTCTGGCACCCGGAGGACGAGGTGAACGCCAACTGGTTCACCCGTGACGGCACGACCCCCTGGGTCTGCGGTCGTGGGACGGCCGGTACACCTTCATGGGACCGCGCACTACCGCGATTCCTTCTCCCGGGTACGACGGGTTCGCCCACGTCGCGACTGGCTGCTGAGCTCGACCGCTGAACACCGGGGCCTCACCGCGCAGGCGGTGGGGCCTCGGTCGCGTTGTCGGGCCAAGCGCCGGCTCGCGGGTTGGCTTAGCGTGGAGCCATGCGGCTCACCCATCTCGGCCACGCCAGCCTGCTCGTCGAAACGGCGGACGCTCGGATCCTGCTCGATCCGGGGGTGTGGTCACCGGGCGCGCACGGTCAACGCGACCTCGATGCTGTCCTCGTGACCCACCAGCACCCTGACCACCTCGACCAGGACCGGTTCCCCGACCTGCTGCGAGCCAACCCGGGGGCCCGTCTCATCACCGACCCTGACACGGCGATGCTGTTGCGCGACAAGGGAATCGACGCCGAAGCGTGTGGCCCCGGCGACGCCACGGAGCTGAAGGGTGTCACGATCACCGGCGTGGGTGAGCTGCACGCCCTGATCCACGACGAGCTCCCGCGCATCCACAACACCGGCATGCGGCTGAGCGCCGACGGCGAGCCGACCTTCTTCCACCCCGGCGACGCCCTCGACGGCGAGCCGGGGCAGGTCGACGTCCTCGCCTTCCCGCTCAACGCACCGTGGCAGCGCAGTCGCGAGATGACCGCCTTCCTGCGGCGGCTGGAGGCCCCGCACGCGATCCCCGTCCACGACGGGCTGCTCAACGCCGCGGGCCGCAACCTCTACCTCACCCAGGCACGCACGCTGGGCTCGCCGCAGACCCAGGTGCACGACCTCGCCGACGGCCAGCCGCAGGTGTTCGCCGCGGGCCGGTGACGGGCCGCCATACGGGTCGAACGTCCCCAAGGGGACCATCTTCGTCGCCCGACCGAGGTAGCGTCGCGCCATGCCCCAGCCCGAACCGGCCCTGCGCCTGCGCGCCCTCACCAAGCGCTTCGGGCCGACGACCGCCGTCGACCAACTCGACCTCGACGTCCCGCGCGGGTCGTTCTACGGGCTGGTGGGTCCCAACGGGGCGGGCAAGACCACGACCCTGTCCATGGCGACCGGGCTGTTGCGCCCCGACGAAGGCACCGCCCACGTCCTCGGCGTGGACGTGTGGGCCGACCCGGTCGCCGCGAAGGCGAAGATCGGTGTGCTGCCCGACGGACTGCGCATCTTCGACCGCCTCACCGGTCGCCAGCTCGTGACATATGCAGGCCTGCTGCGAGGCATGCCGCGCGAGCTCGTCGAGCAGCGGGTCGAGGAGCTGCTCGTCGCCCTGGGCCTCACCGAGGCGCGGGACAAGCTCGTCATCGACTACTCCGCGGGCATGACCAAGAAGGTCACCCTGGCCTGTGCCCTGGTCCACGCACCGCGCCTCCTGGTCCTCGACGAGCCGTTCGAGGCCGTGGACCCCGTCTCGGCGCGGACCATCCGCGGCATCCTCGAGGGCTTCGCCGGCAGCGGCGGCACGGTCGTCCTCTCGAGCCACGTGATGGACCTCGTGGAGCGGATCTGCACCGACGTCGCGATCATCGTGGCCGGCCGGGTGCGCACGGCCGGCCCGCTCGAGGTCGTCCGTGAGGGGGGCCGGCTGGAGGACCGGTTCCTCGAGCTCGTCGGGGGCGCCACGGACGTGGAGGGTCTGGCGTGGTTGCGCACCTCCTCCGACTGAAGCTCGCCCTGCTGCGCAACGGCTTGCGCCGCGGCCTCGCCGCGGTCATCGGCTTGGTCGTGGGCCTGCTCTACGGCGGCGGCTTCGTCGCCGTCGCTGTCGTCGCCCTCGTCGCCCTGCGGGTCCAGCCCGATGCGCAGCTCGCCCGGACGGCGGTGGTTCTCGGCGGCGCCGGGTTGATGGTGGGCTGGGCGGTGCTGCCGGTCGTGCTCTTCGGCATCGACCCCACCCTGGACCCCGTGCGGTTCGCGACCTTCGCCGTCCCCGAGCGCACGCTAGCGTTCGGTCTCGTCCTGACCGGCCTCGTGGGACTGCCGGGCCTGGCCACCCTGGTGCTCGTCGGTGGCTCGGTCGTGGCGACCTCACGGGGTGTGCTGCCGGTGGTGGTCGGGGTGCTGGCGGGCGCGTGCGCGCTGTTCACCTGCGTGGTCCTGAGCCGGATCGTCACGGGGGCGACTGCGGCCGTCCTCGCGACCCGCCGTGGCCGGGACCTGGCGGGGCTCGGCGGGTTCCTCGTGATGCTCGCGCTCGGGTCGGTCGTCAGCCTCACCAGCGGCAGCGGGATGCAGCTGGGCGCGCTCCACCGAGCGGCCGACCTCGTCGCGTGGACCCCACTGGGATGGGTGTGGGCCGCTCCCGCCGACGCGGCGCTCGGCCACTGGGGAGTCGCCCTGCTCCGACTGGTGCTGGCCGCGGCCGCCGCGCTGGCGCTGTTCGAGGTGTGGCACCGCGTCCTCGTCGCCGCGCTGCGCAACCCGCGCACCTCGGCCGCCGAGGGCGGGAGTCGCCGCGGCCTCGGGCTGTTCGCACGGCTTCCCGGCACCCCGATGGGTGCCATCGCGGCGCGGGCCGGCACCTACTGGATGCGTGACCCACGGTTCAACTTCCCTGCGGTGATGACGATCCTGCTCCCGACCGGGCTGCTCGTGCCGGGCCTCGTGTCCGGCTCGCAGCTGGCCCTGCTCGCCATGCCGGTGTCCTCGGCATACCTCATCGGCTGGGGGCAGCACAACGACGTGGGGTACGACTCGACGGCCTTCTGGATGCACGTCGCCGCCGGGGTCGACGGTGTGAGCGACCGGCTCGGACGGCTGTTCCCGTCGGGTCTTATCGCGGTCGTCTGCGTGCCGGCGTATGCCGTGCTCGGCCCGCTCGTGGGCGCTCCCTGGCGCCTCCTGCCGGCCACCCTCGGAGCGGGGGTGGGCGTGGCGCTCAGCGGGTTCGCCGTCGCGTGCGTGACCAGCGCAGTGAAGCAGTATGCCGTTCCGGCGCCGGGGGAGAACCCGTTCAGCAGCCGCCCGGGCTCGGTCGGCGTCACCCTGGGTGTCCAGTCCATCTGCGGCGCGGCGGTCGTCACGCTGTCCGCGCCGGTGCTGGTCCTCGCCGCACTCGCGGTTCACGGTTGGCAGTGGGCCGCCTGGGCCGCGCTGGTCGTCGGACCGGTGGTCGGTGCCGGGGTCCTGACGGTGGGCGCGCGCGCCGGGGGCGCCCTCTTCCGCAGGCGCCAGGCCGATCTGCTCCAGGACCTCGTGTCGATGCGCTGAGTCGGCCCCGGGTCGGTGCGGGTCGACCTGCGGTCGCGCCTCAGTCGCCCTTGTGGGCGGCCAGGTGCGCGGCGCCGATGATGCCCGCCTTGTTCTCCAGCTGGGCAGCGACGATGGGGGTGCGGAGCTTCAGCAGCGGGAGGAACTTCTCGGAGTCCTTGGAGACGCCGCCCCCGACGACGAACAGCTCGGGCCACAGGAGCGCCTCGAGGTGGCTGTAGTAGCGCTGCAGGCGGACCGCCCACTCGGCATAGCTGAGACCCTCCTTGTCCTTGATCGACGAGGCCGCCCGGGTCTCGGCGTCGTGTCCGTCGATCTCGAGGTGACCGAGCTCGGAGTTGGGGATGAGGGTGCCGTCGTGGATCAGCGCGGTGCCGATGCCGGTGCCGAGGGTCGTCATGACGACCAGGCCGCGGTGGCCCTTCGCGGCGCCGTAGTGCAGCTCGGCGACGCCAGCGGCGTCGGCGTCGTTGACCAGGATGATGTCGTGGCCGAGGACCTTCTCCAGCATGGGCTCGGCGTCGAAGTCCAACCAGCCCTTGTCGATGTTGGCCGCGGAGCGCACCACCCCGTGGGTGACGACGCCCGGGATCGTCACGCCGATGGGGGAGTCGCCGCGCACGTCGTCGAAGTGGTCGACGATCTTGTCGATGACCGCGGCGACGGCGGCCGGCGTGGAGGGCACCGGCGTGTCGATCCGCATCCGCTTGGCCGCGAAGGCGCCCTTAGCGAGGTCGACCGGGGCGCCCTTGACGCCGCTGCCGCCCACGTCGATGCCCAACGGAAGTCCGTGCTTGGCCATGTGCCCGCCTCCTTGCGGTGAACGCCGCCTCAGGGCAGCGTCAGGATCTCGTTACCGGTGTCGGTGATGAGGATCGTGTGCTCGAACTGGGCCGAGCGTTGACGGTCCTTGGTGACGACGGTCCAGCCGTCCTCCCACATGTCCCACTCGTGGCGGCCGCCGAGGTTGAGCATCGGCTCGATGGTGAAGGTCATGCCCGTCTCGATCACCGTGCGGTATGACGGGGCGGCGTCGTAGTGGGGGATCACCAGACCGCTGTGGAACGCCCGGCCGATGCCGTGACCGGTGAAGTCGCGGACCACGCCGTAGCCGAAGCGCCGGGCGTAGCTCTGGATGACGCGGCCGATGACGTTGACCTCACGACCGGGGACGGCGGCACGGATGCCGCGCACCATCGCCTCGTGGGTGCGCTCGACGAGCAGGCGCGACTCCTCGTCGACGTCGCCGCACAGGTACGTCGCGTCGGTGTCTCCATGGACTCCGTCGAGGTAGGCGGTGATGTCGATGTTGACGATGTCGCCGTCCTCGAGCGGACGGCTGTCGGGGATGCCGTGGCAGACGACCTCGTTCACCGACGTGCACAGCGACTTGGGAAAACCCTTGTAGCCCAGGGTCGAGGGGTAGGCGCCGTGGTCGAGCAGGAACTCGTGGCCCACCCGGTCGATCTCGTCGGTGGTGACCCCCGGCGCGATGACCGCTGCGGCAGCCGCCATCGCCTGGGCGGCGATCCGGCCGGCGACCCGCATCTTCTCGATGGTCTCGGCGTCCTTGACCTCCGGGCCGAGGTCGCGGTCCGGAGCAGGCTTGTCGACGTACTCCGGCCGCTCGATGGACGCGGGCACGGGGCGTCGCGGCGACACGACGCCCGGGGCCACACTTGCGTACGTCAACGGCATACGGTGGAGTCTAGGGACGTCCGACGATCCGTCGACCTGGAGGGCCTGGAGGGCACTGATGGCTTACTGGTACAACCTCACCACCGGAACCGTGGAGAGCGACGAGAACAAGAGCCAGAGCGACGACCTCATGGGTCCGTACGGCTCCGAGGCCGAGGCTGCGAAGGCGCTCGACACCGCTCGGCAGCGCACCGAGGCGTGGGACGAGGAGGACAAGGCCTGGGAGGAGGGCTCCTCCAACGACTGACCCTCAGGCGGTGCGTCGGTGCACCGACACGGCATACCCGCCACCGGGGTGCCACGACGCGCGGTCCCACGTGGCGTAGCGCCGCAGGAACGACAGCCCCGCGACGTCGCAGGCGCGGTCGTAGTCCGCGAGCGGCGTCACCGGGCACCCCGGGGGCAGGTGGTCTTCGTCGAGCCCGAAGCCGGCGACGAGCAGCCCGCCGGGCTGGAGGTGGGCGGCCAGCCGCTGCACCGCCGCCAGCAAGGTGCCGGGCGCGAGCAGCGGGATGACGTTGCCTGCCAGGATGGCCAGCCCGAAGGCCTGCGTGCGCAGCTCGAGACGGCTGAGGTCCTGCCGGACCCACCGGGTGGCCGGGTCACGGCGCTCGGCCACCGCCATCATGTCCGCGTCGGCGTCGACCCCCACGCAGTCGTACCCCAGGCTGGTGAGCTGGGTCGCGACGCGGCCTGTGCCACAGCCGGCGTCGAGCACCCGGGCCGGTGCGGGCAGGAGCGCCTCGACGAACGCCGCTTCGCCGTGGATGTCGACCCCGCTGGCCGCGAGGTCGTCGAACCGCTGCTGGTATGCCGTGGCCCCGCCGAGGCCGCCGGACACCTCCGACCAGCGCGTGCGAGGTTCCGGGGACACTGTCTCGCTCATGCCCCCAGCGTAGGTTCGCCCCCGCGCGATGGGAACGGCCTCACCCCAGCTCGCGCAGGCCCGGCAGCACCCGCTCGGCGAAGGTCGTGAGGAACCGCGACTGGTCGGGTCCTGGCCCGTGGAAGACGAGGTGGGTGAAGCCCCAGTCGACGTACTGCTTCACGGCGGCGACGACCTCCTCGGGGTCGTCCGAGACGATCCAGCGCTGTGCGACCTGCTCGTCGGGGAGGGCGTCGCCGAGCCGCTCCATCTCGAGCGGGTCGCTGGTGCCGTGCTTCTGCTCGGCCGTGAGGGACAGCGGCGCCCAGAAGCGGCAGTTGGCGACGGCCTGGTCGCGGTCGGGGTCCCACGACAGCTTGATCTCGATCATCCGGTCGAGGACGTCGCGGTCCCGACCGGCCTTCGCCAGGCCCTCGTCCACCGCGGGCAGGAGCTTGTCGCGGTAGAGCTCCTCGCCCTTGCCGGAGGTGCAGATGAACCCGTCCCCGGCCCGCCCGGCATACCTCGCCACGAGCGGGCCCCCAGCGGCGACGTAGACCGGCACGGGCTGCTCGGGCTTGTCGTAGACCGTCGCGTCGACGGTCCGGTAGTACTCGCCCTCGAACGTCACCCGCTCGTCGGTCCACAACGCCCGCATCAGGCTGACCGCCTCGCGCAGCCGGGCGAAACGCTCCTTGAACTCCGGCCACTCGTCGCCCCCGACTGAGCCGACCACGACCTCGTTGAGCGCCTCACCGGTGCCCACTCCGAGCATGACGCGGCCGGGGTAGAGGGACCCGAGCGTGCCGAAGGCCTGGGCCATGACCGCAGGGTTGTAGCGGAAGGTGGGGGTCATCACGGAGGTACCGAGCTGGACGCGCTCGGTGCGCTCACCCAACGCGGCCAGCCAGGCCAGCGAGAACGGCGCATGACCGCCGTGGTGGCGCCACGGCTGGAAGTGGTCGGAGATCATCACGCTGTCGAGCCCGACCTGCTCCGCCTGCACGGCGTAGTCGAGCAGCTCGCGGGGCCCGAACTGCTCGGCTGATGCCTTGTATCCGATCCTCAGGGTCATGCCCCCACCCTAGGGCGGGGGGCATGACCTCAGAAGACGATGCCGACGGCCAGGAGGGTGGTGCGGCGGTGCCGGGTCACGTGGATCTCCTCGGTTACTCGAGGAATGAGTTCTCCGGCGCGGGGAAGGTGCCTGAGGCGACGTCGGCGGCGTACGCGGACGCGGCGGCGCTCAGGGCCCCGCGCAGGTCTGCGTACTTCCGGACGAACCGCGGGGCCTTGCCGCCCCGCAGCCCCGCCATGTCCTGCCAGACCAGGACCTGGGCATCGCAGTGCGGGCCGGCGCCGATGCCGATGGTCGGGATCCGCAGGACCTCGGTCACCCGGGCGGCGAGCGGGGCGGGGACCATCTCCATCACGACGGCGAAGCAGCCGGCCTTCTCCAGGGCGACCGCGTCCTCGACGAGCCGGTCGGCGCTGTCCCCGCGGCCTTGGACGCGGTAGCCGCCGAGCACGTGCTCGCTCTGCGGGGTGAAGCCGATGTGGCCCATGACCGGGATGCCGGCGCGCACGAGAAGCTCCACCTCGGGGACCATCGGCTTGCCGCCCTCGAGCTTCACCGCGTGGGCCATGCCCTCCTTCATGAACCGGGTCGCCGTGGCCAGGGCCTGCTGCGGGCTGGCCTGGTAGGACCCGAACGGGAGGTCCGCCACCACCATGGCGTGCTTGGCGGCCGAGGTGACCGCGCGCACGAGTGGCACGAGGTGGTCCACCGTGACGGGGACGGTGGTCTCGAACCCGTAGACGTTGTTGCCGGCGGAGTCGCCCACGAGCAGTACGGGGATGCCTGCTTCGTCGAAGATCTCGGCGGCATACATGTCGTAGGCGGTGAGCATGGCCCACCTCTCGCCCTTCTCCTTCATCGCCTGCAGGTGGGGCACGCGCACCCGGCGCTGCGGTGCGGCCTGCGCGCCGGTGCCGTAGGGGGCGCTGACCTCGGGGCCGGCGCTGGGAGCTGGGGTGGGCTGGTCGCTCATGTCCGGCATCCTAGGAGGCTCGGCGTCGGCGTCGGGCGATGGGAGAACTTCTCGTCTTCGCCGGCCCTCGGTATGCCGCTGGGCATCGTCCAGCGCGACAAGGGAACCCGTTGTTCGCCCGGGGTTCAGGTTCCATCCGCCTGGTGACCTTCCGTCCTGCCTAACGTCGGCGTGGTTCAGCCGATTCGAGAGGACGCCCCATGGAGAGCTCGCCCGCCGTCCGGTCGCGAGGAGTCGCGAAGTACTTCGGCGACGTGGTCGCGCTCGACGGGGTTGACCTCGACATCCCGAGCGGCCAGGTCCACGGTCTGGTGGGACCCAACGGCGCCGGGAAGACCACCTTGCTCGGTCTCCTGCTCGGCCTGTCCGTCGCAGACCGGGGCACCCTCGAGATCCTGGGCGCGCCGGTGAGCCGCGTGCACGGCATACCGGACGGTGTCGCCGGGTTCGTCGACGGACCCGGGCTGTACCCGTCCCTCACCGCCCGGCAGAACCTCACGGCCCTCGCCGCGCTCCGCGGCCATCGGGCCGACCGCTCCGGCGAGGTCGACCACGTCCTCGACCAGGTCGGCCTGGTCGAGGTCGCCGACGAGCGGCTCCGGGGCTACTCGCTGGGCATGCGCCAGCGGCTCGGTCTGGCGGCCGCCCTGCTCACGACCCCGCGGCTGCTCGTCCTCGACGAGCCGTCCAACGGGCTGGACCCGGCGGGTAAGCGCCAGGTGTTCGCGGTGCTGCGCGACCTGGCTGCCCGGGGCGCCACCGTCGTCATCTCCAGCCACCACATGGACGACCTGGCCGCGCTCTGCTCCGAGGTCACGCTCCTGGCCGCCGGCCGGGTGGTCTTCACCGGGCCGGTGGCCAAGCTCGCATCGGAAAGTGGTCGGCTCGACTACCGGGTCGTCACCTCTGATGCCGCGACGGCCCGACGCGTCGCCGCCCAGACTCCCGGCATCCAGGTGGTGCCGGGCGACACCACGCCCGGCCCCGAGGCCGACGCCGTCATCGCCCGCGGCGCGGTGGACGCCATCGACGAGCTGGTCATCAGGCTCGTCGGTGCAGGCGTCGCCGTGCGCGAGCTGAGACCCGTCGTACCGCCGCTCGAGGCGGCGTTCCTCGCCCTGACGGGCGCAGGCGATCCCACGACGTCGCAGGGGGAGGTCCGATGAGCTCTGCACTCCTCGAGGCGCCGGCCGACGTCCCGACCGCCGCCGCAGGCGTCGGCCCTGCCGACCTGCTGCCCAGCGTCCGGTTCGAGCTGGTCAAGCTGCTCACCCAGTGGCGGATCCGGATCGTCCTGCTGGCCTGCTGGATCGGGCCGGCCGCGTTCATCGCCCTGGCCAGCCAACAGAGCTCCATGCCGAGCGACACGGTGTTCGGCCGCTGGATGTTCGAGACCGGCTGGGCCGGCTCGTTGGTGGTGCTCGGCTTCTCGTGCAGCTGGGTGCTCCCGCTCATCACCGCGCTGGTCGCGGGTGACGTGTTCGCCGCCGAGGACCGCCTCGGCACGTGGCGCCACCTCGTCATGGCGGTCCGCTCGCCGCGCCGGATCTTCGTTGCGAAGGCGCTCGCGAGCGGCGCGGTGATCCTCGTCATGGAGTCGGGTCTGGCGATCTCGAGCATGGGCGGGGGAGTGGCGACGGTCGGCAACCACGCGCTCGTCGGGCTCGACGGACGAATCCTCGATCCGGGGCACAGCGCGCGGCTGGTGCTGCTGGCCTGGGCCTGTGTGGCCGCCGGGTCGCTCGCCTACGCGGCCGTCGGGCTGCTCGGCTCGGTCGCGCTGGGGCGCTCGCCGATAGGGCTGCTCATGCCCGCGCTGCTCGCCTTCCTGCTGCAGTCGGCCCAGCTGCTGCCCATGCCGGCTGCGGTGCGTCTCGCCCTGCCGAGCCAGACGTTCCTCGCCTGGCGCGGCCTGTTCACCACCCCGGCGCAGACCGGACCACTGGTGATTGGCCTGTCGGTGAGCCTCGCGTGGGTCGTCGTCGCCACGACGCTCGCCTACGTCCTGTTCATGCGCCGTGACTTCGCCGGCCTCTCCCACGACGGCTCCGGTCTGCGCTCGGTGCTCGTCGCTGCCGTCGCCCTGGCTGTCCTGGCGAGCCTGAGCGTCGGAGGCGTCGAGGCATTGACGCCCGCGACCGCCTCCGGCATCGACAAGCCCGCGGTGGAGCAGTCCCTGTCGACGTCGTTCGCCCACCTGTACCGACTGCAGTCCCGTGAGCTCCGGCGACCCGACGTGACCGAGGCCCAGCTGCGCACCAGCGCCTCGTGCTACCGGGCCGGATCCCACGGGAACGACGAGGGGCCGGGCAACGACTGGCGATGTGCCGTGTCGTGGCACATCCCGGGCGCCACCGCCGTGGGAACGGCCCTCTACCAGCTCGATGTCGCCACCGAAGGTCGCTACGTCGCCGACGGCGACGGGCCGCGTGAGGTGAACGGCTACTTCCAGGTGCACACCCCGACCGGGGACGCACCGAACCCCCTGTGGCAGATCGACGGTCTCGTCGACCTGTCGCGCAACCCCTCGAAAGGATGAACATGCAGGTCACGCAACAGCGGCGACGCATCTCGCCCACTGGTCCTGAGCAGGTCGGGAGGACCCACCGCCGGGTCCGGTCGGCTCTGGTCGGCACGGTGGCGCTCTCCATCGCCGGCGGCGGGATCGCCTACGCCACGACCGATGTCTTCGGAAACCGCACGGTCGGCACGCAGTACGCGGACGGGCTCCAGGTCTCCGACAACCAGGTCATCAAGCCGATCGGTGACCGGGTCATGACCCAGTACGGCAAGTTCATGGGCTCGACGGTCAGCCCTGGCGGGCGGTTCCTCGCAGCGAGCAGCGCCGACAAGGGCGTCGTGCTCCAGGTCTTCGACCTCACGACCAACAAGCTCGTCTACCGGGTCGGCAAGGCCGCTGGCGTCGACCAGCCGCTGTCGGACGGAAGCGTCGGCCAGGAGGGTCCGACCTACTCACCTGACGGCAAGTTCCTCTGGCTCTCCCAGGCCAACGCCCTCACCCGGTTCCCGGTCAACCCGGACGGCACCCTCGGCACGGCGACCCGGTTCCCGCTTCCCCAGGTGAACGGCGCCTCGGCGCTCCCGGGCCAATCGGCATACTCACCAGACGGATCCACTCTCTACGTCGCGCTGAACGGCCAGAACACGGTGGCCGCCCTGGACGCGGCAACAGGCGTAGTCAAGGCGACCTGGAAGGTGGGCAACGCACCCCGCCAGCTCCTGTTCAAGGGCAGCAAGCTGTACGTCAGCAACGAAGGCGGCCGGGCTGCCAAGCCCAACGAGACCGCCCTCAACTCCTACGGCACGAACGTGCCCACGGACCGCTACCTGGACACCACGACCACCGGCACGGTCAGCGTCATCGACACCGCCACCCCGTCGGCCGCGGTCCAGTCCATCGACGTCGGGCTGCACCCGACCGCTTTGTACAGCGCCGGCAACGCGCTGTTCGTCGCCAACACCAACAGCGACACCGTCTCGGTCATCGACACCGGCAAGGACGCGGTCGTCCAGACCATCGCCACCCAGCCGTGGCCGGCCTCCAAGGTCGGCTACGAGCCGACCGCCATCGCCCTCACCAAGGACGGTCACCTCCTGGTCACCCTCGGCCGGGCGAACGCGGTCGCGGTCTACCGCTACGGCAGCCGTCCGCAGGAGCCGGTGAGCTTCGTCGGCCTGCTCCCGACGGACTACTACCCGGCGAACGTGGCCACGGTCGGCTCCCGGGTCGTCGTCACCAACACCCGGGGCATCGACGCGCGCGGTCCGGCCATCACGACCGACAAGGGCTACGGCGTCCCGGTCGTCAGTGGCCACGACACCCACAGCACCACGGCGTCGTTGACGAGCTTCACGGTGCCGAGCGACCAGCAGATCGCGAAGTACACCTCGACGGTCTTCGCCCAGAACGGGTGGGGCAAGAACGACGTCAAGCGCAGCGAGGGTCACACGGTCGCGGCGGTCCCCGTCCCGAAGCGGCTCGGCGACCCCTCGACGATCAAGCACGTCTTCATGATCGTCAAGGAGAACCGGACCTACGACCAGGTGTACGGCGACGACACGCGCGGCAACGGCGACCCCTCACTGGTGCAGTTCGGCCAGAAGGTCACGCCCAACCAGCACGCCCTGGCCAAGCAGTTCGGGCTCTACGACAACGTGTACGACATCGGCACGAACTCCGCCGAGGGGCACAACTGGCTGATGCAGGGCGACAACCCGGCATACACCGAGTCAAGCGCGGGGGAGTACATCCGCAGCTACGACACCGAGGACGACGTGCTCGGTCACCAGCGCTCCGGGTTCCTGTGGACCTCGGCACTGTCGGCGGGGGCCACGGCGCGCAACTACGGCGAGTTCACCCAGTTCCTGAGCAAGCCGGCCGGAGCGACCTGGCAGAACTACTACTGCACCGCGAAGGCTGTCCAGGCCGGCGGCGACCCGAGCACGCTGATGGACCCCTCGCTCAAGTCGGACACCCAGTCACCGATCCCGTCGCTGAACCAGATCACCGTCCACAACTACCCGAAGTTCGACGTCAACATCCCCGACATCTACCGGACCGCGGTGTGGAAGCAGGACTTCCAGAAGAACGGCCCGGCGAACCTCAACATGCTCTGGCTGTCCAGCGACCACACCGGCGGAGCCCCCGACGCTCGCGCTCAGGTCGCCGACGGTGACCTCGGGGTCGGCCAGGTCGTGGACCAGATCTCGCACAGCAAGTACTGGAAGGACTCGGCCATCTTCGTGGTCGAGGACGACAGCCAGGACGGTGCGGACCACGTCGACGGCCACCGTGCCCCGGTCCAGGTGATCAGCCCGTGGGCGCAGCACGGCAAGGTGGTGAGCACCTACTACTCGCAGATCAACATGGTCCGCACCATCCAGCAGATCCTGGGAGCGCAGCCCCTGAACCAGAAGCTCGCCGCGGCGACGCCGATGTACGACGCGTTCACGTCCAAGCCCGACTACACGCCGTTCACGGCCGTGCAGAACCAGATCCCGCTGACCGAGCAGGTGACCCCTGCTCCCTCGTGTGGTCAGGACACCCCCGCGGGGGCGTCCAGCACGGCGACAACGTCGGGCGCGGCCGCGCCGATGACCGTCCCGTCGTCGGAGAAGGCCGTCGCTGCGCAGTGGGAGACCTGGCGGAAGAAGCAGGGTTTCAACAGCGCCAACCCCTCACCTGACACCGCGAGCCCTGAGCTGATGAACCGGTTCACGTGGTACCAGGCGCAGGACTGGTCCCGCCCGTACCCGGGCGACCCGAAGATCTACACGCCGTCGCAGGTTCCTGGGGCCTACATCCCCAGCCCGGATGGTCAGTGACACCCACTCGCCCGTAGCGAGAGACCGACGGCCCGCCGGAGACCCCGGCGGGCCGTCGCCTGCGCTGGCGCGGGTATGCCGCGCCGGTTGTCCCCAGGCGCGTGGCCGTCGGGTGCCTGTCCACAGGACGAGCGGTTGGGCTTGACAGGAGAGGTGGTGAAAAGGGTTGGAGGGTAAGGGGATTCGCGATCCAGCGAGCAGGTCCGCTGTCGGTGGTGGGTCGTACCGTGGTAGGCATGCAGGGGGATGAGGGTCAGCTGGGTCGGTGTGACCTGGCCGAACGGCGGGCCGCGTTGGAGAGCGCGGTCCTGGCCCTGGCCGGGTTGGACGAGGTGCTCTACCAGGCGCCGGGTGGGGAGCTCGGTGCGTGGCTGGGGGTGGTCGACGCAGTGGTCGCCGCGGGAGAGCTGGCCCGTGTCAGGATCACCCAGGAGGCCCTGGAGCGCGGTGAGATCAGCGCGCGGGGGGGCGGGCTCGGCTCTGAGCCCGGTGGGTTGGGTGATGGCGCACGCTCCCTCGACCCGGGCCGGTGGTGCAGGGACGGTGGTCTCTGTCGCAGTCGAGTTCGCCAAGGCCGTCAACGCGCCGGTGGTGGCTGCGGTGGCCGCGGGCCGGATTCCGGTGCGGGCGGGGGCTGCGGTGATTGCCGAGGCGGACAAGCTGCGCCCGCTGCTGGCCGACGGCGCGGAGGGTCCCGTGGTCGAGGGGTTGATCGACATGGCGGCAGCGCATGGGCCGCGGGGGTGCCGGCTGGTGCGGCCGCGGCTGCTGGCCCGCTACGGCTTGGAGGAGGTGTTGCAGCGCGAGCAGGACGCGGCGAAGGGGTTCGTGAGCCTGTCGCAGCCGCGCGAGCACGGCCCAGGGATCTTCGAGTACGCGTTGACGCTGGACACCGAGGGCATGGCGGTGCTCGAGGCGGGCCTGGGGCCGCTGTCCGCTCCGAAGCCAGCCGCCGGTGAGCCTGACCTGCGCGGGTCTGATCGGCGCCGCGGTGATGCCTTGGCGGCCCTGGTGCGCCGCGCGGTGGCTGCGGGGGCCTCGGTGCCGACCACGACCAAGGCGCAGCTGTTCATCACGATGGACTACGACCGGCTCCGTTCCCGGCTGGGCGCCGACCGCGATCGCCGCCCCGGCGCTGCACCCGGAACTGCACCCGGCGGGCTGGCGGGCGTGGAGGCTGGGCTGGCGGGCGGGGAGGTCGTCGGCGGGACGCAGACGGGGGTGGTGCTGGGCCCCGAGACGGTGCGCCGCGTGGCGTGTGACGCGACGGTGCTGCCGATCGTGCTGGGCGGGGGGAGGCGAGGTGCTGGACTGGGGTCGGGCGCGGCGGTTGTTCACCCCGGCGCAGACGAAGCGGTTGTGGTTGCGGGACGGCGGGTGCACGTACCCCGGGTGCGATGCGCCCCCGCAGTGGTGCGATGCGCATCACCTGGTGCACTGGACGGACTTCGGGCCCTCGGACCTGACCAACGCGGCGTTGTTGTGCGAGCACCACCACCAGCTGGTCCACCGCCGCCGCCTGGCCGGCAGCGTGGTCGACGGCGTGGCCAGCCGCGGGGCTCCCCTCGGCAGTCGCGTCGAGTGGGACCTCACCGTCGGCAGCTACGACCAGCTGCTCGCTCACCGCGGCGCCCGCGACCACCGGGCCGAGCCCGCGTGACCAGGGCGGAAGCCCGCGTGACCGCGCCCGCCGAGCCATCGCACGGCGGCCCGTGCGGGCCGGGCCATAGAGTGCCGCCGTGAACTACGACGACGTCGTCATCGGTGGCGGCCACAACGGACTCACGGCCGCGGCATACCTCGCGCGCGCCGGGCGCCGGGTGCTGGTGCTGGAGTCCGCCGACCACGTGGGCGGCGCCGCCGTCTCGGCCCAGGCGTTTCCCGGGGTCGATGCCCGGCTGTCGCGCTACTCGTACCTGGTCTCCCTGATGCCCGCCCAGGTCATCGCCGACCTGGACCTCGACGTCCGGCTGATCCGGCGACGGTTCTCGTCCTTCACGCCGGTGCCGACCGACCCGGGTCGCGGCCTGCTGGTCGACCACGGGGACGAGGCAGCGACGGCGGCGGCGTTCACCGCCCTGACCGGCAGCGGCGCGGAGCATGCCGCGTGGCAGGACTTCTACGGCCGCGTGCACCGCCTCGCCCAACGGGTGTTCCCGACCGTGCTCGAGCCGCTCCGCAGCGAGCGCGACCTCGCCGCACTCGTCGACGACGCCGAGCTCTGGGACGCCCTGGTGGGGCGGCCGCTGGGCGAGGTCCTCCAGAAGCAGTTCGCCGACGACACCGTCCGCGGGATCGTGGCGACCGACGCGCTCATCGGCACCTTCGCCGACCTCGACGGGGCGGACCTGCGCCAGAACGTCTGCTTCCTCTACCACCTGATCGGCGGCGGCACCGGCGACTGGGACGTCCCCGTCGGCGGCATGGGTGCGGTGACGGCCGCCCTCGCCAAGGCCGCCGCCGCCGCGGGCGCCGAGATCCGGACCGGCGTCACGGTGACGGCGGTCGACCCCGACGGGACGGTGACGTGGCAGGACAGCGGCAAGACCGGCCGCAGGACCCCCGGCACCGCGACCGCGGGCACGATCCACGCCGCGTGCGCCCCAACGGTGCTCAACCGGCTGCTCACGGCGGCCGGTGCGGAGCCCGTCGAGACCGAGGCGTCACCCGAGGGCGCGCAGCTCAAGGTGAACATGCTCCTGTCCCGCCTCCCTCGCCTGCGCGACGAGCAGGTCGACCCCCGAGCCGCGTTCGCGGGCACGTTCCACGTCAACGAGGGCTATGCCCAGCTCCAGCAGGCGTATGCCGAGGCGGCGGCCGGGCGGGTGCCGCACCTGCCCCCATGCGAGATCTACTGCCACAGCCTGTCCGACCGCTCCATCCTCGGCTCGGAGCTGGCCGCGACGGACGCCCAGACCCTCACGCTCTTCGGCCTGCACCTGCCGGCTCGGCTGTTCGCCGGCACCGACCACGACGACGTCAAGGACCTCGCCCTCGCCCGCACCCTCGAGTCGCTCAACGCCGTGCTGGCCGAGCCGATCCAGGACGTCCTGCTCGGGGACGGCGACGGCGCCTACTGCCTCGAGGCCCGCACGCCGGTCGAGCTGGAAGCCGACCTCGGCCTGCCGGGGGGCAACATCTTCCACCGGTCGCTGCAGTGGCCGTGGGCCGAGCGCGCCGACGAGGTCGGCACCTGGGGAGTCGAGACGCGCCACGAGAACGTGCTCATCGCCGGAGCCGGCGCGCGGCGCGGCGGGGGAGTGAGCGGCATACCCGGGCACAACGCCGCGCAGGCGGCGCTGGCCCGCTGAGGCCGCAACCCGCCGACCGCAACCCGCCAGCCGCAACCCGCGAACCGTCACCCCCAACCCGCCACCGCGCCGTCCTTAACTCGCGGGAAACACAACTAGGGCAGGATTCGTCACATGGATCGTCAGCAGGAGTTCGTCCTCCGTACCATCGAGGAGCGCGACATCCGCTTCGTGCGGCTGTGGTTCACCGATGTGCTCGGGACCTTGAAGTCCGTGGCCGTCGCCCCCGCCGAGCTGGAAGGGGCCTTTTCCGAGGGCATCGGCTTCGACGGGTCGGCCATCGAGGGCTTCGCCCGGGTCTACGAGGCCGACATGCTCGCCAAGCCGGATCCGAGCACATTTCAGGTGCTGCCGTGGCGCGGCGACAACCCCGGCACCGCCCGGATGTTCTGCGACATCACCCTGCCCGACGGCACCCCGAGCCACGCCGATCCCCGCCACGTCCTGCAGCGGGCGCTGGGCAAGGCGAGCGACCTGGGCTTCACCTTCTACACCCACCCCGAGATCGAGTTCTACCTCCTCAAGCAGGGCTTCGCCCCGGGCGAGGTCCCCGAGCCGGTCGACCAGGCGGGGTACTTCGACCACGTGCCCCACGGCACCGGCCACGACTTCCGCCGGGCTGCCATCACGATGCTCGAGTCGATGGGGATCTCGGTCGAGTTCAGCCACCACGAGGGCGGCCCGGGTCAGAACGAGATCGACCTGCGCTATGCCGACGCGCTCTCCACGGCCGACAACATCATGACCTTCCGCACGGTCATCAAGGAGGTCGCTCTCGAGCAGGGCATCTTCGCCTCGTTCATGCCCAAGCCGTTCTCCGAGCAGCCGGGATCGGGCATGCACACCCACATGTCCCTGTTCGACGGCGACAGCAACGCCTTCTACGAGGCGGGGGCGCCCTACCAGCTGAGCAAGGTCGGTCGGCAGTTCATCGCCGGGCTGCTGCGCCACGGTGCCGAGATCACCGCGGTGACCAACCAGTGGGTCAACTCCTACAAGCGGCTCTGGGGCGGTGGCGAGGCGCCCGCCCACCTCACCTGGGGCCACAACAACCGCTCGGCGATGGTCCGGGTCCCGATGTACAAGCCGGCCAAGGGCCAGAGCAGCCGCGCCGAGGTGCGCACGCTGGACGCCGCCTGCAACCCCTACCTGGCCTTCGCGGTGATGCTCGCCGCTGGCCTCAAGGGCATCGAGGAGGACTACGAGCTGCCCCCGGAGACCGAGGACGACGTGTGGCGCCTGACCTCCTCCGAGCGCCACGCGATGGGCATCGAGCCGCTCCCGACCTCGCTGCACGAGGCCATCCGGGTGATGGAGCGCAGCGAGCTGGTCGCCGACACGCTGGGCGAGCACGTGTTCGACTTCTTCCTGCGCAACAAGCGGGCCGAGTGGGAGGACTACCGCGGCGAGATCACCCGCTTCGAGCTCGAGCGGTACCTGCCCGGGTTGTGAGGCCCCGCCGGTGCCTCCGGTCCCGTCCGGTGCCGTCCGGTGTGCCGCGTCCGGTATGCCGTGGACCCCGGTGGGTGCCCCGGCCCGGTCTGCGTAGGGTGGCCCGGTGATGTCCGGTCGCGCCGTGTCCCAGACCGCGACCCTCGCGCGGCTCGGGTTCGCCGATCCGCCGCGGGCCGCGCAGCTGTTGGCCGACCCCGCGCTCGCGGGCCTGGTGGACCCCCTCGACGACGTGTTCAGCGACGGCCTGCCCGACGCCCTCGGCGTGGTGGCCGACCCCGACCTGGCGCTGCTCTCGCTGGTCCGGCTGATGGAGTCGCTGCGGGCCTCGGCGCCCAAGCGGCGCGACCTCGAGCCCGGCTCCGGGCCCCAGGTCGCCGGGCTGATCGCCGCCCTGCGGCACGCAGGCCCCGCGCGCGACCGGCTGCTCGCCGTCCTCGGAGCCTCGACCGCGCTCGGCGACCACCTCGTGGCCCACCCCGAGCACTGGAGTGCCGTCGTCGAGGCCGAGCCGCTCACCCCGGAGGAGCGGGTGCGCGAGCTGGTCGCCGCGGTCGCGGCGCCCGGCGAGCACACGGCATACGACGCGTTGCGCATCGGGTACCGCCGCCAGCTGCTGGGGATCGCGGCTCTCGACCTGACCACGGCCGACCCGGTGAGCGCCGTGCCAGAAGCGGCGGCCGCGCTCGCCGACCTCGCCGAGGCGGCCCTCGAGGCCGCGCTCGAGATCGCCCGGGCCGAGGTCGGCCCGCAGGCCGAGCTGTGCGAGTTCGCGGTCATCGGGATGGGCAAGACGGGTGGGCGCGAGCTCAACTACGTCAGTGACGTCGACGTCATCTTCGTCGCCGAGCCGCGGGCCGGGGTCGAGGAGGCCGACGCGATCGCCGCCGCGACCGCCCTCGCCACCCACCTGATGCGCGCCTGCTCGACCTCGACGGGGCAGGGCACGCTCTGGCCGGTCGACGCCGCGCTGAGGCCGGAGGGCAAGAACGGGCCCCTGGTCCGCACCATCGACAGCCACCGCACCTACTACCAGCGCTGGGCCAAGACCTGGGAGTTCCAGGCCCTGCTCAAGGCCCGGCCGGTGGCCGGTGACCGGGCTCTGGGCCAGGCCTACCTCGACGCGGTGGGGCCGATGGTCTGGCAGGCGGCCTCGCGGGAGAACTTCGTCGAGGACGTGCAGGCCATGCGCCGGCGGGTCGAGCAGCACGTGCCGCCGGCCGAGGCCGACCGCCAGCTCAAGCTGGGTCCCGGTGGGCTGCGCGACGTGGAGTTCAGCGTGCAGCTGCTCCAGCTCGTCCACGGCCGGTCCGACGACTCGCTGCGCTCGGGCACGACCCTGGAGGCGCTCGACGCCCTGGCCCGGGCGGGCTACGTCGGGCGTGAGGACGCCGCCACCCTCGACGCGTCGTATCGCTTGCTGCGCACGCTCGAACACCGCATCCAGCTGTTCCGCCTGCGTCGAACTCACCTCATGCCCACGGCGGAGTCCGACCTGCGCCGCCTCGGCCGCGCGCTGGGCCATCGTTCCGACGCGGCCAGCGCGGTCGTGGCGCAGTGGCAGCAGCAGGCCCGTGAGGTCCGCCGCATCCACGAGCGGTTGTTCTACCGCCCCTTGCTCGCTGCGGTCGCCCGGCTGAGCTCCAGCGACGCGCGGCTGGCGCCCGAGGCGGCACGCGACCGCCTCGCGGCCCTGGGCTTCCGCGACCCGGCGGGCGCGATCCGTCACCTCGAGGCCCTGACCGCGGGAGTGAGCCGGCGGGCCGCCATCCAGCGGACCCTGCTGCCGGTGATGCTCGGCTGGTTCGCCGACGAGGCCGACCCCGATGGCGGCCTGCTCGCCTTCCGCAAGGTCAGCGAGGACCTCGGCTCGACCCACTGGTACCTGCGGCTCCTGCGCGACGAGGGCTCGGCCGCCGAGCGGCTCGCGCACACCCTGGCCCGCAGCAGGTATGCCGCCGACCTGCTCATGGGCGCCCCCGACTCGGTGGCCATGCTGGGCGACACCACGGGCCTCACGCCGCAGTCGCGCACCGACCTCGTCAAGCGGATGACCGCCGCCGCCAGCCGTCAGGACGACCCCGACCGCGCGGTCCGGGCCGCCCGCAGCATCCGCAGGCAGGAGCTGTTCCGGATCGCCGTCGCCGACCTCTCCGGCACCCTGGACCTGCTCGGGGTCGGGACCGCGCTCACCGACCTCACCGCGGCGCTCGTCGACACCGCCTTGGGGATCGCCGTCCGCACCGTCGAGCAGCGCCTCGGCGCTCCGCTGGCGACGCGGGTGCTCGTCGTCGGGATGGGTCGTCTCGGCGGCGGAGAGGTCGGGTACAGCAGCGACGCGGACGTCCTGTTCGTCCACGACCCCCTGGACGACCCTGATCGAGGCGCCGACGAGGGCGCCGCCCAGGACCAGGCGCTCGATGTGGTCCAGGAGCTGCGCCGCCTGCTCGGCTCCGCAGGCCCCGATCCCACGCTCGGCCTCGACGCCGACCTGCGCCCCGAGGGCAAGAACGGTCCGCTGGTCCGCAGCCTGGCGAGCTACCGGGCGTACTACGAGCGCTGGTCGCTGACCTGGGAGTCGCAGGCACTGCTGCGCGCCACCCCCATCGCCGGCGACGAGGGGCTCGGCCACCGGTTCGAGGAGCTCATCGACCCGTTGCGCTGGCCGGCCCAGGGGCTGACGCCGGGCGAGGTGCGCGAGATCCGCACCCTCAAGGCGCGGATGGAGGCCGAGCGGCTGCCGCGGGGCGCCGACCCCAAGGCACACTTCAAGCTCGGGCGAGGCGGCCTGTCCGACGTCGAGTGGACCGTCCAGCTCCTGCAGATGGAGCACGCGCACGCGGTGCCCGCCCTGCGCACGACCGCGACGCTGCCGGCGCTGGAGGCCGCCGTCGACGCCGGCGTCATCACGACCGAGCACGCCGAGGCCCTGCGCGAGTCGTGGGTACTGGCTTCGCGCCTGCGCAATGCGGCCGTGCTGCTGCGCGGCCGACCGGTCGACAGCGTGCCCTCCGACCTGCGCATCGCCGACGGCGTCAGCCGCATCCTCGGCGGGGAGCCCGGCAGTGGAACCGACCTCGCCGACCGCTACCGCAAGGTGGCCCGTCGGGCCCGGGCCGTCACCGAGGCCGTGTTCTACGGCACCGCCTGACGCCACCGCCTGACGGCGCCACCGAACCGGCGGACGCGTCTGCCGACGCTGCCGCGCGAGCCGGTTTCGGGACCTGAGACCGGCACCGGGTCGTCTCCGGGCTCAACCTAGACTTGCTCCATGATGTCCACGATCGACCTGCGCGGACGGGTGCTGTCGGCCCGCGAGCTCCGCGGACTGCTGCCGCGGGCCGAGTTCGATGTCGCGGCGGCCGTCGAGACCGTCCGTCCGATCTGTGAAGACGTCAGGCATCGGGGCGCGAGCGCGCTCTACGAGCTGGGGGAGCGCTTCGACGGCGTGCGCCCGACCACCCTGCGCGTGCCGCGGTCCGTGCTCGAGGCCGCCCTCGCCGGGCTCGACCCGCAGGTCCGCGCGGCGCTCGAGGAGTCGGTGCGCCGGGCCCGTATCGTCCACGAGGAGCAGCGTCGCCACGACACCACGACGACGGTCGTGCCCGGTGGCGAGGTCACCGAGCGCTGGATCCCCGTCGACCGGGTCGGCCTCTACGTCCCCGGCGGGCGGGCCGTCTATCCCTCCAGCGTCGTCATGAACGTCGTCCCGGCCCAGATCGCGGGCGTCGGCTCGCTCGCGGTGGCCAGCCCGCCCCAGCGCGAGAACACCGGCGAGTTCGCCGGCTACCCCCACCCGACCGTCCTCGCCGCGTGCGCGCTGCTCGGCGTCGACGAGGTGTATGCCGTGGGCGGCGCCCAGGCGGTCGCGGCCTTCGCGTTCGGCTTCGAGGACGACGGGGACAATGACGGGGCCACTGTCTGCGAGCCGGTGAGCCTGGTCACCGGCCCGGGCAACATCTATGTCGCCGCGGCCAAGCGCTACCTCAAGGGCGTCATCGGGATCGACGCCGAGGCGGGTCCCACCGAGATCGCCATCCTCGCCGACGAGAGCGCCGAGGCCAGCCACGTGTCGGCCGACCTGATCTCCCAGGCCGAGCACGACCCGATGGCCGCGTCGGTCCTGATCACCGACAGCCCACGCCTCGCCGATGCCGTCGCGGCCGACCTCGAGCAGCGCGTCGCCGCGACCAAGCACTCCGAGCGGGTGCGCGAGGCGTTGTCGGGCCGGCAGTCCGGGGTGGTGCTCGTCGACGACCTCGAGGCCGGGCTCGCCGTCGTCAACGCCTACGCGGCCGAGCACCTCGAGATCCAGACGCGCGACGCCGACGCCGTCGCGGCCCGGGTGCGCAACGCCGGCGCGATCTTCGTGGGGCCGCACGCTCCGGTCAGCTTGGGCGACTACGCCGCCGGGTCCAACCACGTCCTGCCGACGGGTGGCTGCGCCTGCCACAGCAGCGGGTTGTCCGTGCAGTCCTTCCTCCGCGGGGTCCACGTGGTCCGCTACACGCAGGCCGCGCTGCGCGAGGTCGCGCACCACGTCGTCACCCTGGCCCAGGCCGAGGACCTGCCCGCGCACGGCGAGGCGGTCCAGGTCCGCCTTGTTGACGGGTCCAGTGTTGACGGGTCCAGTGTTGACGGGTCCGGCGGATGACGGGCATCGAGCACCTGCTGCGGCCAGACCTGCGCGGCGCGACCGCCTACGGCGCGCCCCAGCTCGACGTGCCCGTGCGCCTCAACACCAACGAGAACTCCTACCCGGTCCCGCCCGAGGTTGCCGCCGACCTCACGGCCGCGGTCGCCGCGGTCGCCACCGACCTGAACCGCTACCCGGACCGGGAGTTCACGGACCTGCGGGCCGCGCTCGCGGCATACCTCACGGACACCTCGACCGACCACGCCGTGACGGTCGGCCCCGAGCAGGTCTGGGCGGGCAACGGCTCCAACGAGGTCCTCCAGCACCTGGTCCTCGCCTTCGGCGGGCCCGACCGCACCGCGTTGGGCTTCACGCCGGCCTACTCGATGCACCCGATCATCAGCGGCTCGGTCGGCACGACCTGGGTCGACGGGCTGCGGGGGCAGGGCGGCACGGCGTTCGACCTCACGGCCGAGTCGGCCGTGGCCCAGGTGCGCGAGCACCGACCGCACCTGGTCTTCCTCTGCTCGCCGAACAACCCCACCGGCACCGCCCTTGACCTCGACGTGGTCGAGGCGGTGTATGCCGCGGCGGAACGCGCCGTGGTCGTGGTGGATGAGGCCTACGCCGAGTTCGCCCGGCCGGGCACGCCGAGTGCGCTCACCCTCCTCGCCGGACGCCCGCGGCTGGTCGTCACGCGCACGATGAGCAAGGCCTTTGCCTTCGCCGGCGGCCGGGTGGGCTACCTCGCCGCGGACCGCGCCCTCGTCGACGCGTTGCGCCTGGTGCGGCTGCCCTACCACCTGTCGTCGCCGACGCAGGCCATCGCGGTGGCGGCGCTGCGGCACGCCTCGACGCTGCTCGGCACGGTCGAGGTCATCAAGGCCCAGCGCGACCGGATCGTCGAGCGGCTCGCCGAGCTCGGGTTGGACCCCGTGCCCAGCGACGCGAACTTCGTGCTCTTCGGGGGCCTCGCCGATGCCGCCCAGACCTGGCGCGACCTGCTGGACCGGGGAGTCCTGGTCCGCGACGTCGGCATTCCCCACTATCTTCGTGTCACGGCTGGCACCCCAGCCGAGACCGATGCCTTCCTCGGCGCCATGGCCGAGGTCGCGGCACGGGCCACGGACAGGAGCGCGTTGTGAGCACAGGTGACCGCATCGTGTCGCTGAGCCGGTCGACCTCGGAGTCGAGCGTCGAGCTCGAGCTCAACCTCGACGGCAGCGGCGTCGCCGACATCGACACCGGCGTCCGCTTCTACGACCACATGCTCGCCTCCCTGGCCAAGCACGCGCTCCTCGACCTGCGCGTCAAGGCCACGGGTGATGTCGATGTCGACGCCCACCACACCGTCGAGGACGTCGCCATCGTGCTCGGCGACGCGCTGCGCGAGGCGCTCGGCGACAAGCGCGGCATCTCCCGCTTCGGCGACGCCACCGTGCCCCTCGACGAGGCGCTCGTGCAGGCCGTCGTCGATGTCGCCGGTCGGCCGTACGTCGTCCACACCGGCGAGCCCGAGGGCCAGCAGTACGTCGTCATCGGCGGCACCTACGTCGGTTCGCTCACCCGCCACGTGTGGGAGTCCCTCGCCGGTCGCGCCGGCATCGCCCTGCACGTGCGCGTGCTCGCCGGTCGCGACCCGCACCACATCGTCGAGGCGCAGTTCAAGGCCGTGGCGCGGGCCCTGCGCGCCGCCGTGGCCCGCGACGAGCGCGTCCAGGGTGTCCCCAGCGCGAAGGGCAGCCTCTCCACGTGAGCGTGCCGTGGCAGTCCGCGCGCGACGCGCGTGGGCTGCTCCTCGTGAGCGGCGACCCTGCTCGCGTCGCGGCCTGGGTGCGGCGCGGCCTGGTCGCCTGCCACGTCGTCCCCCTCGGCGGCTGGAGTGCTGTCGTTCCCGCCGAGCTGGCGAGCCGGGCGCGACCGCCGTACGACGACGCGGTCACCGTGCTCGCGTCCCGACCGGTCGCCGCACGTCTGCGCCCGGCGCTGGGGTTCTGGTCCCTGGACGGCCGGGCCGTGGCCACCGTCTCGCCGCGGGGTCTTCGCGCCGGCCAGCGGTGGCTGGTGTGGCAGCCCGGCGAGGGTCCCCTCGACACCCCGGGGCTGGCGTTGGCTCGACCCGGCGACCTGGCGGCCGCGGCGGGCCGGCAGGTGTCGCGGGCCGAGGTCGCGGCGGTGGTCAGCCAGGCACGCGGCGACGCCGGGTCGATGCTCGTCCACCTCATGCAGGTGCTGGCCGTCCCCGGTGCCGACCTGCTCGACGGCCTGCCGGCCGGATCAGGGGACCCCGTCGAACCGAGCGCCAAGGCGGTCGGGCGGTTCGAGTCCCGCGTCGCCGAGGAAGCGCGGCACCGAGCCGAGATGGAAGGTCTGTGAGATGACCCGTGTGGTGGTGTTCGACTACGGCAGCGGCAACGTGCGCTCGGCGGTCCGTGCGCTCGAGCACGTCGGGGCGCAGGTCGAGCTCACGGCCGACCGGGCCGCGGCCCTGGCTGCGGACGGCCTGTTCGTGCCCGGAGTGGGCAACTTCCACGCGTGCCTGGCCGGCCTGCGTGCCGCGGGCGGCCCGCTCGTGATCGAGTACCGGCTCTCCGGGGGGCGGCCGGTGCTCGGGGTGTGCGTCGGCATGCAGGTGCTGTTCGACGGCTCCGACGAGCCGAGCGACCGTCCCCAGCAAGGTCTCGGCGAGTGGCCCGGCACGGTGGCCAGGCTGCACGCCGAGGTGGTGCCGCACATGGGCTGGGCGACTGTGCAGCCGGCGGCTGACACCCACCTGTTCGCGGGCGTGGAGTCCGAGCGGTTCTACTTCGTGCACTCGTATGCCGTGCAGGACTGGACCATGGAGCAGCCCACCGGCGTCTTCGCCGCCGTCGCCCCCAAGGTCACCTGGGCGGAGCACGGGGCACCCTTCGTGGCCGCCGTCGAGAACGGCCCGCTCTCCGCAACCCAGTTCCACCCCGAGAAGTCCGGCGACGCGGGCTTGGCCCTGCTCGAGAACTGGGTGAGGTCCCTGTGACCTCTCCCGGCCAGCCGCGACCCCTGACGACCGCCACCCCGTGAGCCCCCACGACCACCACCCTGGAGACCTGATGACCGCGCCTGCCCGACTCGAACTCCTGCCTGCTGTCGACGTCCAGGACGGTCAGGCCGTCCAGCTCGTCCAGGGCGTGGCCGGCAGCGGGGGCCAGTTCGGCGACCCGTGGACGGCCGCGCTGGCCTGGCAGGAGCAGGGCGCCGAGTGGCTGCACCTCGTCGACCTCGATGCGGCCTTCGGTCGGGGCTCCAACCGCGAGCTGCTGGCCAGCATCATCGGACGGCTGGACCTCAAGGTCGAGCTGAGCGGGGGTATCCGCGACGCCGAGTCGCTGCAGGCGGCGCTCGCCACCGGGTGCCGACGCGTCAACCTCGGCACTGCGGCCCTGGAGGACCCGGACTGGACGGCCCGGGCCATCGCCGAGCACGGCGACCGGATCGCGGTGGGCCTGGACGTGCGCGGCACCACGCTGGCGGCCCGCGGCTGGACGCAGGAGGGCGGCGACCTCTGGGAGACGCTGGCCCGCCTCGACGCCGAGGGGTGCGCCCGCTACGTCGTCACCGACGTGACCAAGGACGGCATGCTCAGGGGGCCCAACCTCGACCTGCTCCACGACGTCTGTGCGCGCACCGACCGCCCGGTGGTCGCCTCCGGCGGCGTCTCGACGCTGGAGGACATCGCCGCGATCCGCGAGCTCGTGGGCGAGGGCGTCGAGGGGGCGATCGTCGGCTCTGCGCTCTACCGCGGCGCCTTCACCCTGCCCGACGCGCTCGACGTGGCGGGCCGACCGTGAGCGGGCACGCCGGCGCCAGCGACTCTGCCGGCATCCCGTTCAGCGGTCGCGGCCTGACCGGCACGGGCTTCGACGGTGACGCGGGCGACGCCGACCCGACGCTCGCCGTGGCACTCGCCAGTCCCGAGCTGGAAGGCGCCCTCCTCGACGCCGTGCAGCGGGCGCGCCTGCTCGTGCCGATCGTGGCCGAACCAGCCGAGGTCGACGACTCCGGCGCACTGACCGTCGAGAAGCAGACCGACCTGGCCGCCGTGACCCTGGTCGCGCCCGACGGCACTCGCGCGCTGCCGGTGTTCTCGTCGCTGGCCGCGCTGGCCGCGTGGGACCCCCAGGCCCGGCCGGTGCCCGTGACGGCGGCCAGGGCAGCGCAGGCCGCGGTGTCCGAGCGCTGCGACGTCATGGTGGTCGACCTGGCCGGCCCGCGCACGGTCGCGCTGCGCCCCAGCATGGTCTGGGCGCTCGCCCAGCAGCGGACGTGGCTCCCGGCCCACGAGGACCCCACGGTGGCCCGCGCAGTCGACGTCGCGGTCGCTGAGCAGCCGCACATCCTGGCGCACGAGCTCGGCCCGGGGGAGCCGGGCGAGGGTGTGCTCCGGGTCAGGTTGCAGCTCGCGCCGGGGCTCGACAGCGCGACGGTCCAGCAGGTCGCGACCGCCATCGGCGAGCGGCTCGCGACCGACGGCGAGATCCGCGCCCGCATCGACGGCCTGGCCTTCTCGATCACCTAGAACCACCCGGGCTCCGTCCCGAGCACGGGTCAGGGTCGGCGGTGCCCTGTCACAGGTGAAATCCGTTTGGCTGGTGTCAGGGGTCGCTGCCACGATGGTCGGGTGCTCCTCGCCGGCTCCCGCTACCGCCGCCTCCTCACCAGCGCCGCGCTGCGGCGGGCGCTGGTCCTGGGCTTCCTGGTGCGCATGCCGATCTTCGCCGGCGGGGTGGTGCTCACCCTCCATGTCGTGACCGCCCTGCACCGGTCGTATGCCGCGGCGGGCCTGGTCTCGGCCGCTGCCACCCTCGCCATCGCCGTGAGCGGCCCGTGGCGCGGGCGCCTGCTCGACCGGGTGGGGCTGCGCCGGGTGGTCGTGCCCTCGATCGTCGTCGGCGCGGGCTGCTGGTCGGTCGCGCCGTTCGTCGGCTACTGGTCGCTGCTGGCGCTGGCTGCGCTCGCCGGGCTTGTTCGTCATCCCGACCTTCTCCATCATCCGGCAGGCGGTCATCGCGGCGGTGCCCGCGGACGACCGGCGCACCGCGATCTCGCTCGACTCGGTGGCGGTCGAGCTCTCCTTCATGATCGGTCCCGCCGCCGCGGTGTGGGCCGCCACCACCTGGCCGACCCGGTGGGTGCTGTTCAGCATCGAGATGCTCGGGGTCGCCGCCGGCATCCTGCTGTGGATGGCCAACCCCGTGCTCCACGACGAGGCTGCCGAGCCGGTCGACGACGAGGGGGTGTCGGTGGGGTCGGCCACGGCGGTGCCGAGGTCGTCCTGGTTCCGCTCCGGGTTCCTGGCGGTGTGCCTCGCCTCGGCGGCGACCACGGTCGTGCTGGGCGGCACCGATCTCGGGATCGTCGCGGCCCTGCGCGACTTCGGGGCGCAGTCCTCGATCGGCTGGGTGCTCGCGGTGTGGGGGTTCGGGTCCCTGCTCGGGGGCCTGGTCTACGGCGGGCTCAAGCGGTCGATCTCGGCCTTCTGGCTGCTCGGCGCCCTTGCCGTGAGCACGGCGCCGATGGCGCTGGCGACCGGCGCCCCGCTGCTCGCGGTGCTGTCGTTCGTCGCGGGGTTGCTCTGTGCGCCCACGATCACCGCGACGGTCGACCAGGTCAGCCGCGTCGTCCCGGCCTCCGCCCGCGGCGAGGCGATGGGCTGGCACGGGTCGTTCATGACCGCGGGCATGGCGCTCGGAGCGCCGCTCGCGGGTTTCGCCATCGACCACCTCGGCTGGGGGGCCGGGTTCGTGCTGGTCGCGGCGGTTGGCCTGGCGGTCGCCGTGGCCGGCGTGGGCGCCACCACGTCGAGGCGTCGGGTCGCCACCCGGCGCGCGGACGCCGCCCTGTCCTGAGCTCAGCGACGCCGAGCCTCAGACGACCGAGCCCCAGACCACCGAGCCTCAGACGACCGAGCCGGTCAGCTTCTCGCCGGGTCCCTGACCCGGCGCGTCGGGGATGACCGAAGCCTCACGGAAGGCCAGCTGCAGCGACTTCAGGCCGTCCCGCAGGGGGAGCGGCGTGCTGGCTGCCGAGGTCGGGCGCGGAGGCCGTGACCAGCCCGGCGAGCGCCGTGATGAGCCGGCGCGCCTCGTCGAGATCGAGGTGCTCCGCGGCATCCGGCCCGTCGGCAAGACCGCACTTGACGGCGGCGGCGCTCATCAGGTGGATCGCCGCGGTGGTGATCACCTCGACGGCGGGCACCTCGGCGATGTCGCGGGTCGCCTGCGCCGTCGGGTCCACGGATGGGTCCACCGATGGGTCCACGGATGGGTCCACGGATGGGTCCAGCGGCTGGCCAGCAACGGCGTGGTCGGGATTGGGAGTTTCGGTGCTCACGCTGGTAGCCTTGCAGATCGACCGGCCGTGCCCACCGTCGGGTGACCTGAGAGGGTGACCCAGCATCGGGCCCGGTGTGCAAGTGAAGCAGCACCTGCTTCCACCCGCGTCGACCAGCTGGTCGCCGGGTTCTGTGGTCACCGAGGCGGTGCCGCGGGCGTGAGCTCGGCGGTATCCATCACCTCGGTGTCTCCGGCATGGATCAGGTGAGGCTTCCCGCGCAACGGCAGCGGGGAGCCTTTCTTCGTTTGCAGCGGCTGGCGGACAGACCTAGCAGAGGAGCACCAACATCAGCGAGCCTCGCATCAACGACCGCATTCGGGTCCCCGAAGTGCGGTTGGTTGGCCCCAACGGAGAACAGGTCGGCATCGTTCGCGTCGAAGACGCGTTGCGGCTCGCCGCCGAGGCAGACCTCGACCTCGTCGAGGTCGCCCCGATGGCCAAGCCTCCGGTCGCCAAGCTCATGGACTTCGGCAAGTTCAAGTACGAAGCAGCACTGAAGGCGCGGGAAGCCCGCAAGAACCAGGTCAACACGGTCATCAAGGAGATCAAGCTCCGCCCGAAGATCGACCCGCACGACTACGGCACCAAGAAGGGCCACGTCGAGCGGTTCCTCAAGGGTGGCGACAAGGTCAAGGTGACGATCATGTTCCGTGGCCGCGAGCAGTCGCGTCCCGAGCTGGGTTACCGCCTCCTGCAGCGCCTCGCCGAGGACGTCATCGAGCTCGGCACGGTCGAGTCGGCGCCCAAGCAGGACGGCCGCAACATGATCATGGTGCTCGCTCCGACGAAGAAGAAGTCCGAGGCGATGGCCGAGCAACGCCGCGCGCGCACCGTGGACACCTCCACGGCGGGCACCAGCGACGACAGCGCGGCCACCCCGGCGCCTGCCGAGGCGCCCCTCGAGACCGCCGCCGAGTAGAGCCAGTAGAGCCCCCCGACCCACCCGCACTTTCCCACAGCAGTTTGCCCAACAGCAGTCACCCAACAGCGAGGAGATCGGCAGCCATGCCGAAGATGAAGACGCACTCTGGTGCGAAGAAGCGCTTCCGGATCACCGGCAAGGGCAAGGTCATGCGCGAGCAGGCCGGCGGTCGCCACCTGCTCGAGCACAAGTCCTCGCGCTACACCCGCTCCATCGCGGGCGACGTCGAGGTCTCCAAGCCGGACGCCAAGAAGGTCAAGAAGCTCCTCGGCCGCTGAGCCGAGCCCCACCACCTGCACAACCGGGCTCACCAACCAGCAGCCTCGGAAGCATTGAGACTTGAAGGAGAACTCACGTGGCACGCGTGAAGCGGGCAGTCAACGCCCAGAAGAAGCGCCGGGTCGTCCTCGAGCGCGCCAGCGGTTACCGCGGGCAGCGTTCGCGGCTCTACCGCAAGGCCAAGGAGCAGGTTACCCACAGCCTCGGTTACGCCTACCGTGACCGTCGCGCGAAGAAGGGCGACTTCCGTCGCCTGTGGATCCAGCGCATCAACGCTGGCGCCCGCGCCAACGGCATGACCTACAACCGGTTCATCCAGGGCCTGAAGGCCGCGGAGATCGAGGTCGACCGCCGCATGCTGGCCGAGCTGGCCGTCTCCGACGAGGCCGCGTTCACCGCGCTCGTCGAGATCGCCCGCGCCAACGTGCCGGCGACCGCCGACGCCAGCGCCTGAGCCCTACTCAGAACACCTCTGAGCACACCACCGAGCGCCGGGACGTGCCCGTGCTGTCCACCCCGCTGACCAACGTCAGGTCCGATCGGGTCAAGGCAGTTCGGGCGCTGTCCCGGCGCTCGGTGCGTGACAAGACGGGTCGGTTCCTGGCCGAGGGGCCCCAGGCGGTCCGCGAGGCGGTGACCCACCACCCGGCTGCCGTCGTCGACCTCTACCTCACCCGCGACGCCGCCACGCGGCATACCGACATCGTGGACGTCGCCTCGGCGGCGGGTGTGCACGTGCACGAGGTGAGCGACGAGGTCCTCGCCGCCATGTGCGAGACCCAGGCGCCGCAGGGCCTGGCTGCCGTATGCCGCGTGCTCACCGCCTCGCTGACCGAGGTCCTCGCGGCGCGTCCGCGCCTGCTGGTGCTCCTGACCAACGTCCGCGACCCCGGCAACGCGGGCACTGTGATCCGGGGGGCGGATGCCGCCGGGGCGGATGCCGTGCTCGTGAGCGACGCCTCAGTGGACGTCTACGCGCCCAAGGTCGTGCGGTCGACGGCCGGGTCCCTGTTCCACCTGCCGGTGGTGACCGGGCTGGCCATCGACCCGACGATCGCCGAGCTCCGGGACGCTGGTATCCGGCTCCTGGCGGCCGACGGTGCAGGCACGGTCCTGCTGCCCGAGTGCGACCTGTCCTCGCCGCATGCCTGGGTCATGGGCAACGAAGCCTGGGGCCTGGAGCCCGAGACCAGGTCTCGGTGCGACGAGGTGGTCCGGGTGCCCATCTACGGCCGGGCCGAGTCGCTCAACCTCGCGATGGCCGCCACGGTGTGCCTCTACGCCTCCGCGAGCGCCCAGAACCACTAAGGTCGGGCCATGGATTTCACCCCGGGGATGCTGCTCGACCCCGAGGCCGCGGGGGTGGCCGCGGAGCTCGTCCCCGACGGGCTGATCTCGGCTGACGAGAACGCCCGCATCCTGTTCCTCAACCAGCGGGCGTCGCGCATCGTGGGGCGGACCAAGGCCGAGCTCGTCGGTGAGGACATCCGCGAGGCGGTCGACCTGCAGGACAGCGACGGGCGCTCGTGGTGGCAGGTGACCGACCCGTGGGACGAGACGGGCCTGAACATCCGGACCGGGCACCGCGAGAAGCTCCTCATGCTGCGCAACGGCCGCGAGGTGCTCGTCACCGCGAAGTACCTGCGTCCGGGCCGCAACCGCCCCGTGAACCGCGTCAACATCATGATGCGGGACGCTCTCTACCGCCGTCGCGCCGAGGCCAACCACGCGGCGCTGATCTCAACCGTCGCCCACGAGCTGCGCTCGCCGCTCACCTCGGTCAAGGGGTTCTCCTCGACCCTGCTGCGTCGCTGGGACCGGTTCACCGACGACCAGAAGCGCCTCATGATCGAGACGATCGAGGCCGACGCCGACCGGGTGACCCGGCTCATCACCGAGCTGCTCGACGTCTCGCGCATCGACGCCGGCCGGCTGCAGATCCGCCCGCAACCCATCAACGTGCACGCGGTGTTCGAGGCCCACGTGGCCCGTGCCGTCGCCAGCGGGCACGAGCCCCACCGGTTCAAGGTCGACATCCAGTCGCCGCTGCCCGAGGTGTGGGCCGACCCCGACCGGCTGGACCAGATCCTGTCCAACCTCCTCGAGAACGCCCTGCGCCACGGTGAGGGGGTGGTGACCCTCGGGGCCGCCTCCGCCGTCCGCGAGACCCAGGAGGCGCTGGCGTCCCGGGGTCACGACGGTCCCGGGGTCGACCTGCTGGTCAGCGACCAGGGCAAGGGCATCGAGCCCAGCCAGCGCGAGCTGATCTTCAGCAGGTTCTGGCACGGGTCGTCCCGGGGCAGCACCGGTTTGGGCCTGTACGTCGTCCGGGGCCTGGTCGAGGCGCACGGCGGACAGGTCGTGGTCGAGAGTGCCCCCGGTGGCGGGGCACAGTTCCGGCTGAGCCTGCCCACGGACCCGCCCAGCTACCTCGCCTGAGCGGTCGGCCCCCCGGCTGAGCAGCCGTCCCTCGGCCGAGTCTCCGGTCCATCGCCTGAGCAGCCGGCGCGAGCAGAGCCAACTGCCTCGAAGCGCCCGCGGGGCGCCCCATAGACTTCCTTGCGCCGAGCCGCCGACCACCAGACTGGAACGAGATGTCCGGACCCAATACCCAGTACGACCCCGTCGAGGTCGCCGCGCTCGACCCTGCCCAGATCGAGCAGGCGGTGGCGCGGGCCCGTGCCGCCATCACCGCCGCGGCCACCCTCGACGAGCTCAAGGCGGCGCGGTTGGCGCACCAGGGGGAGAAGAGCCCGCTCGCGCTGGCGAACCGCGAGATCGGTGCCCTCCCGCCCAGTGCGAAGGCCGAGGCCGGCAAGCGGGTCGGGCAGGCCCGAGGCGAGGTCGCCCAGGCGCTCACCTCGCGTCAGGCGGAGCTCGAGGCGGAGCGCGACCACCGCATCCTCGTCGAGGAGACGGTCGACCTCACGGTGCGCGTGCCGCGTCGCCCCGTGGGCGCTCGCCACCCGATCAGCCTGGTCACCGAGCGCGTCGAGGACATCTTCGTGTCGATGGGCTGGGAGATCGCCGAGGGTCCCGAGGTCGAGTCCGAGTGGCTGAACTTCGACGCGCTCAACATCCCCGCTGACCACCCAGCCCGCCAGGAGCAGGACACCTTCTTCGTCGAGCCCGCGGGCTCCGGGCTGGTCCTGCGCACCCACACCTCTCCGGTCCAGGTGCGCACCATGCTCGACCGGGAGCCGCCCATCTACGTCCTCTGCCCGGGGAAGGTGTTCCGCACCGACGACCTGGACGCCACGCATACCCCCGTCTTCCACCAGTTCGAGGGCCTGGTCGTCGACGAGGGCATCACCATGGCCCACCTCAAGGGCACCCTCGACGCGTTCGTGCAGCGGCTTGTTCGGCGAGGGCATCGTCACCCGGCTGCGGCCCAACTACTTCCCGTTCACCGAGCCCAGCGCCGAGATCGACTGCCGTTGCTGGATCTGTGGCGGCTCCGGCTCCCTCGACGGCTCGACCTGCCGCACCTGTGGAGGGACCGGCTGGATCGAGCTGGGCGGGTCGGGCATGGTCAACCAGCGGGTCCTGCGCGCCGCTGGAGTCGACCCCGACCGCTACACCGGCTTCGCGTTCGGGCTCGGCATCGAGCGCTCGCTCATGCTGCGCCACACCGTCAGCGACATGCACGACATCGTCGAGGGAGACATCCGTTTCTCCCAGCAGTTCGGAATGGAGATCTGATGTACGCGCCCGTCTCATGGCTGCGTGAGCTCGCGGACGTGCCCCCGGCCGCGACCGGCGCCGACATCGCCGCGAGCCTGGTGCGCGTGGGCCTCGAGGAGGAGGGACTTCACGGTGGCGACCTTCGTGGTCCGCTCGTCGTCGGGCGGGTGCTGACGGTGCAGCCCGAGCCGCAGAAGAACGGCAAGACGATCAACTGGTGCACGGTCGACGTCGGCGCGAACGGCCAGCAGCTCACCGAGGGCAAGCCGCAGGAGATCGTCTGCGGGGCCCACAACTTCGCCGTGGGTGACCTGGTGGTCTGCGTGCTGCCCGGGGGAGTGCTGCCCGGGGGGTTCGAGATCTCGGCGCGCAAGACCTACGGCCACGTCTCGAACGGCATGATCTGCTCGGCCAAGGAGCTCGGCCTGGGCGACGACCACAGCGGCATCATCGTGCTCAGCGAGCTGCTCGGCCCCGAGGCCGCCGCCCGGCTCGAGCCGGGCCAGGACGCCATCGAGCTGCTCGGCCTCGCCGACGAGGTCGTCGAGGTCAACGTCACCCCCGACCGCGGCTACTGCTTCTCGATGCGCGGCATCGCCCGTGAGTACGCCCTGTCCAGCGGCGTCGCCTTCCATGACCCGGCTGACCCGGCTGACCCGGCTGACCCGGCCGCAGTCAAGCCCGCCGAACCCACCACGACCGGGTATGCCGTCCACGTCACCGACGACGCGCCGCTCGACGGGCGCCCGGGCTGCGACCGCTACCTCGCCCGCATCGTCCGCGGCGTCGACGTCTCGGCCACCAGCCCCGCCTGGATGCAGAAGCGGCTCACCCAGGTCGGCATGCGCCCGATCTCGCTGCCCGTGGACGTCACGAACTACGTGATGATGCTGGTGGGCCAGCCTCTGCACGCCTTCGACCTCGACACGCTCTCCGGGTCGGTCGGCACCCGCCGGGCCCGACCAGGTGAGAAGCTCACCACCCTCGACGACGTCGTGCGCGCCCTCGACCCCGAGGACCTCCTGATCGTCGACGGAGCCGACACCCCTCTCGCGATCGCCGGCGTCATGGGCGGCGCCTCGAGCGAGGTGTCGGACACCACCGAGACCGTGCTCATCGAGGCGGCCCACTTCGACCCGGTGACCGTGGCGCGGTCCGCACGTCGTCACCGCCTGGCCACCGAGGCCTCCAAGCGCTTCGAGCGCGGAGTGGACCCCGCCGTCACCGCCGCGGCTGCCCAGCTCGCGGTCGACCTGCTGGTCGAGTACGGCGGCGGGACAGCCGATGAGGGCGTCACCGACGTCGACCACCGGGTCCCGCGGGAGCCGTTCGAGTTCGACCTGGCGATGCCCACGTCGTACATCGGCCTGGACTACCCCCGCGACGAGGTCGTGGGCACCCTCGAGGCGATCGGCTGCCAGGTCACCGCGGGCGGGTCCGACCGCACGGTCCAGGTGTTGCCGCCGACCTGGCGTCCCGACCTGACCACGGGTCCCGAGCTCGTCGAGGAGGTCGCCCGCGTCCGTGGCTACGACCAGATCCCCTCGGTGCTGCCCCAGCCCAAGTCGGCCGGCCGCGGTCTCACCCACGGCCAGCGGATCCGTCGGGTCGTGGCCACGACCCTCGCCCACCAGGGGCTCGTCGAGGTCCTGAGCTACCCGTTCGTGGGTCGTGACCTCTTCGACCGGCTGGGGTATGCCGCCGAGGACCCCCGGCGAGCCGCGGTGGCCCTGGCCAACCCGCTCTCCGACGAGGCGCCGCTGCTGCGCACCTCGGTCCTCGACACCCTGCTCGACACCCTGCGGCGCAACGTCGCCCGCGGCGCTCGGGACGCCGCCGTCTACGAGGTCGGCCTGGTGACCAGGGCGCTCCCGCAGCCGGTCCGGGCGCCTGTGCCGGGCATCGAGTCCCGACCCGACGACGCGACCCTCGCTGCCCTGCTCGCCGCGGTGCCTCCGCAGCCGCGCCACGCGGCATACGCGGCCAGCGGCGACCTCGAACCCGCAGGTCCTTGGGGGCCCGCGCGCAAGGCCGACGCGGCTGATGCCGTGGGCTGGGCGCTCGCGGTCGCGCGGTCGGTCGGGCTCGACCTGGTCGTCAGCGCCGCGGACCGTGCTCCGTGGCACCCGGGTCGCTGCGCGCAGCTGGCCCTGGCCGATGGCACGGTCGTCGGTCACGCCGGCGAGCTCCACCCCAAGGTCGTGGCAGCGCTCGACCTACCCCCACGCACCGTGGCCGGCGAGCTCGACGTCGACGTGCTCGTCGCGGCCACCGGTGAGCCGGTCCAGGCCTCGGCGCTGTCGACCTATCCCGTCGCGCACACCGACGTGGCCCTCGTGGTCGACGAGCGGGTCGCGGCCGCCGCGGTCGAGTCCGCCCTGCGCGCGGCGGCGGGCGAGAGCCTCGAGACGGTGGTGCTCTTCGACGTCTACCGCGGCGAGCAGGCCGGCGCGGGCAAGAAGTCGCTCGCCTACCGCCTCACCTTCCGGGCACCCGACCGGACCCTGACGACCGACGAGGTCAGTGCCTTGCGCGACGCTGCCGTGGCCAGCGCCGGGTCGGCGACCGGGGCAGTCCAGCGATGACGCCGGTGGGCGCCGGCGCGCCCGTTGCCATCGTCACGGGCGCGTCGCGGGGGATCGGTGCCCACCTGGCGACGGCGCTCGAGGGCGCCGGGTATGCCGTCGAGCGCGGCTCCCGCGCGGTCGCCGAGGTAACCGACCGGGCCGCCGTGGACCGCTGGGTGTCCGACATCGTCGCCCGGCACGGCCGGATCGACCTGCTCGTGAACAACGCGGGCGTCATCGACGCCGAGGTGCCCCTGCTGGAGAGCGACCCCGACGAGTGGTGGCAGACCGTCGAGGTCAACCTGCGCGGTCCCTACCTCGTGACGCGGGCGGTCCTGCCCCACCTGGTCGCGGCCGGGTCTGGCCGGATCGTCAACATCAACTCCGGCGCCGCCTACCACAATGGCGACGCCGCGACGGCCTACAACGTCTCCAAGGAAGCCCTGGCGCGCCTCACAGCCGCGACCAGCCTCAACGTGGGGCGCGGGGTGAGGGCCTTCGACCTCGCGCCAGGGGTCGTGCGCACCGACATGACGCAAGGGGCGGTCGCCCACCGCGACCGCACCGAGTGGACCGAGCCGGAGACCGTCACGCAGCTGCTGCTCGCGCTCGCCAGCGGCGAGCTCGACGCCTGGAACGGTCGCCTGGTGCGGGCCGGGGTCGACACCCCGGCCTCGTTGCAGGAGCGGGCGGCGGCGGGCCTTCCCGAGGCCGCTCGGACCCTCGGGCTGATCCGGTGGGGTGGCGACGACCCGCTGAGCTAGTCCGTGCATGAATTCCCATGAGCCTGTATAGTCATGCACATGATTCGGGCAGCAGTGGCCGGCGCGAGCGGCTATGCCGGCGGCGAGATCCTTCGCCTCCTGCTCTCGCACCCCGAGGTGGAGATCGGCGCAGTGACGGCGGGCTCGAGTGCGGGCCAGCGCCTCGGCGACCTGCACCCCCACCTGATGCCGCTGGCCGACCGTTTGGTCCAGGACACCACGCTCGAGGTGCTCGCGGGTCACGACGTCGTCTTCCTGGCGCTGCCGCACGGCCACTCCGCCGCGCTCGCGGCGCAGCTGCCTGAGCAGGTCACGGTGATCGACTGTGGCGCAGACTTCCGGCTTCGTGACGAGACGGCGTGGACCAGCTACTACGACACGCCGTATGCCGGCTCCTGGGCCTACGGCCTGCCCGAGCTGCTCGCAGCCGGCTCCAAGCAGCGGGTCGCCCTCACGGGTCAGCGGCGGGTCGCCGTGCCCGGGTGCTACCCGACGGCCGTCAGCCTCGCGCTGGCGCCGGGGTTTGCCGCGGGCGTGCTCTCACCGCAGGGCGTCGTCGTCGTGGCTGCCTCCGGCACCTCGGGGGCGGGCAAGTCGCTCAAGCCCCACCTGCTGGGCAGCGAGGTGCTCGGAGCGATGTCGCCGTACGGCGTGGGCGGCACCCACCGGCATACCCCCGAGATCGAGCAGAACCTCACCGCCGCGGGCGGCGCCGACGTCCGCGTCTCGTTCACCCCGACGCTCGCCCCGATGGCCCGAGGCATCCTCGCGACCTGCACGGCCGCACTGGCGACCGGGGCGGACCCCGCCGCCGTTCGCGCCGTGTGGCTGGAGGCCTACGCCGACGAGCCGTTCGTCCACGTGCTGCCCGAGGACCAGTGGCCGTCCACGGCGGCAGTCTTGGGCAGCAACAACGTCCAGCTCCAGCTGGCCGTCGACGAGCGCGTGGGGCGCGTCGTCGTCGTGGCCGCGATCGACAACCTCACCAAGGGCACGGCAGGTGCCGCGGTGCAGTGCCTGAACCTCGCCCTCGGGCTTCCGGAGACGGTCGGCCTCCCGGTCGCGGGGGTGGCGCCGTGAGCCTGCCCCTGCACCTGATGCGGCACGCCGACCAGGTCGCGTTCGCGCGGCTGCCCGCCGGCGAGGAGCCCGGCTGGGACTGGCGCAGCGGCCCGCTCGCCTCGATCACCTACACCGACAGCGAGACCTCGGTGGTCTGCGCCTTCGCGTCCGTCCCGACGGGGGTGGTGGTGCAGGGCCCGCTCACCGCCTTCGAGATCGCAGGGCCGCTCGACTTCACCATGGTCGGCGTCCTGTCGGGGCTCCTCGAGCCACTGGCCCGTCAGGGCATCAGCATCCTGGCCCTCTCGACGTTCGACACCGACTGGATCCTCGTCGACACGGCACGCAGCGAGGACGCCCAGGCCACCTGGAAGCGCACGGGCAACACCGTCGCGCCGGCTCGTCTCACCGGAGGTGCATCATGAGCGTCACCGCCGCTGCCGGGTTCCGGGCCGCGGGCGTGGCTGCCGGGCTCAAGACCAGCGGCGCGCCGGACCTCGCGATCGTCGTCAACGACGGCCCCGAGCACCACGCGGCAGCGGTCTTCACGAGCAACCGCGTCGAGGCCGCACCGGTGACCTGGTCGCGCCAGGTGGTACGCGACGGGCGGGTCGACGCCGTGGTCCTCAACTCCGGTGGGGCGAACGCCTGCACCGGCGCCCAGGGCTTTGCCGACACCCACGCGACTGCCGAGCGCGTCGCCGAGGTGCTCGACCTGTCGGCGGGGGACGTGGTGGTCTGCTCGACGGGGCTGATCGGCGAGCTCCTGCCGATGCCGTCCCTGCTCGAGGGGGTCGACCGCGCCGCCGAAGTGCTGAGTCCCGACGGCGGGCTGGACGCGGCGGTGGCGATCAAGACCACCGACACCGTGCCGAAGGTCGCCGTGGCCACTCGTGACGGGTGGACGGTCGGGGGCATGGCCAAGGGTGCCGGCATGCTCGCCCCTTCGCTCGCCACGATGCTCGTGGTCATCACCACCGATGCCGTCGTGCCAGCCGAGGAGCTCGACGCGGTGCTGCGGGCGGCCACGGCTGCGACGTTCGACCGGATCGACTCCGACGGCTGCCAGTCGACCAACGACACCGTCCTGCTGATGGCCTCCGGCGCCTCGGGCACCCCCGTCACCGCCTCCGAGCTCGCGGGCGCCGTCACCGAGGTCTGTGCCAGCCTGGCGCGCCAGCTCATCGCGGACGCCGAGGGCGCCAACCACGACATCGCGATCGAGGTGCGCTCCGCGGCCGACGAGGCCGATGCCCTCGAGGTGGCGCGGTCGATCGCCCGGAACAACCTGTTCAAGTGCGCCGTCTTCGGCAACGACCCCAACTGGGGGCGAGTGCTGGCGGCCGTCGGCACGACCCGCGCGGCGTTCGACCCGGCTCGCCTCGACGTCGCGATCAACGGCATCCAGGTGTGCCGGGGCGGCGGGGTGGGGGAGGACCGCACCCTGGTCGACCTGACCCCACGCGAGGTGCACGTGGTCGTCGAGCTGCACGCCGGCCAGGTTGCCGCCACCGTCTGGACCAACGACCTCACCCACGAGTACGTCCACGAGAACTCGGCATACTCCTCATGAGCGCGCCCACTGCGGACACCGCTGCCAACACCGCTGCGAACACCGCTGCCAACACCGGGAAGAACACCGTCCGGGGCCACATCGGCGCGGCCGCCCTGCGCGTCGCCCAGGGCAAGGCCCAGACCCTCGTCGAGGCACTGCCCTGGCTCGAGCGGTTCCGTGGGGCCCTTGTCGTCGTCAAGTACGGCGGCAACGCCATGGTCGACGACACCCTCAAGGCGGCCTTCGCGCAGGACGTCGCCTTCCTTCGGTATGCCGGCCTGCGTCCGGTGGTCGTGCACGGCGGCGGTCCGCAGATCGCTTCGATGCTCGACCGGCTCGGGCTGCACAGCGAGTTCCGCGGGGGCCTGCGGGTCACCACGCCGGAGGTCATGGACGTCGTCCGCATGGTGCTGACCGGCCAGGTCGGCCGCGAGCTCGTCGGCCTGCTCAACCAGCACGGTCCGGTGGCAGTCGGGTTGTCCGGCGAGGATGCCGCGTTGTTCGGCGCGCGCCGCCGTGGCACGCAGGTCGACGGCGAGACGGTCGACCTCGGGCTCGTGGGCGACGTCGAGACGGTGAACCCCGGTGCGGTGCAGGACATCCTCGACGCCGGACGGATCCCCGTCGTGTCGACGGTCGCACCCGATCTCGACGTCGACGGGCAGGTCCTCAACATCAACGCCGACACCGCCGCGGCTGCGCTCGCCGTCGCGCTCAGGGCGCACAAGCTGGTCATGCTCACCGATGTCGAAGGCGTCTACGCGAACTGGCCCGACCGGGACTCGCTGCTGTCCTCACTGTCCGTCAGCGGCGCGCGAGACCTGCTGGAACGCGTCGACGCGGGCATGATCCCCAAGCTCGAAGCCTGCATCCGCGCCGTCGACAACGGGGTCCCGCAGGCCCACGTGATCGACGGGCGCCACCCGCACTCGCTGCTGCTCGAGGTGTTCACCTCCGAGGGCATCGGCACGATGATCGTCCCCGACGATCCCCCTGAGGAGGCGGCCGACTGATGGTGTCGCGCAACGACGAGCTGCTCGAGCGTTACCGGCGGTCGGTGATGGGAGTCTTCGGCCTCCCACCGCTCGTCCTGTCTCACGGCGACGGGTGCTACGTGTGGGATGTCGACGGACGTCGCTACCTCGACCTCGTGGGCGGCATCGCCGTGAACGCCCTGGGCCACGGCCACCCGGCCCTGGTCAGCGCGATCAGCAAGCAGGCCGGCGAGGCCATCCACATCTCCAACCTCTTCACCTCCGAGGCGCAGATCGCCCTGGCAGAGCGGCTGATCGGCATCGCCGGTGCCCCCGAGGGCTCCGCGGTCTTCTTCGCCAACTCCGGCGCCGAGGCGATCGAGGCTGCCATCAAGCTGAGCCGCCGCACCGGTCGCTCCGGGCTGGTTGCCGCCGAGGGCGCCTTCCACGGCCGCACCACGGGAGCCCTCGCGCTCACCCACAAGGCCGCCTACCGCGAGCCGTTCGAACCCCTGATCCCCGGCGTTGTGCACGTCCCCTACGGCGACGAGGAGGCCCTGCGCGCTGCGGTCGGCCCCGACACCGCCGCCGTGGTGCTCGAGCCGCTCCAGGGTGAGGCCGGTGTGCTCAGTGCCGGCACGGCATACCTGCGCCTCGCCCGTGAGCTGACCCGCGAGCACGGAGCCTTGCTCGTCCTCGACGAGATCCAGACCGGGATCGGCCGCACCGGGACGTGGTTCGCGTTCCAGCAGGCAGGCATCGTGCCCGACGCCATCACGGTGGCCAAGGGCCTGGGCGGCGGCGTGCCCATCGGGGCCCTGGTCGCGTTCGGACCCACCGTGGCCGGTCTGCTGACGGCCGGTCAGCACGGCACGACCTTCGGCGGCAACCCGCTGGCCGCCAGCGCCGGCCTTGCGGTGATCGACACGATCGAGGAGCAGGGGCTGCTCGCCCACACGGCGAGCGTGGGGCAGCACTTCGCGGATGCCGTGAGCGCCCTGGGTCATCCGGAGGTCACCGGGGTGCGCGGGGCGGGCCTGCTCCGCGCGGTGACCCTCGCGCACCCGGTGGCAGCCCAGGTGGCCGTCGCTGCCCGGGAGGCCGGTTTCATCGTCAACCCCGTCGCCCCCGACGCACTGCGGCTCGCGCCGCCCCTGGTCGTCACGGCGGACCAGCTCGACACCTTCGTCGCGGCCCTGCCGGGGCTCCTCGAATCCGTCTCGACCCCGAAGGACCAGTCATGACCGTGCGCCACTTCCTCCGCGACGACGACCTGAGCGCGCAGGAGCAGGCCGTCGTGCTCCAGCGTGCCCGTGAGCTCAAGGCGGCGCCGTTCTCGCGTCGCCCGCTCGAGGGACCGCAGCTGGTCGCCGTCCTGTTCGACAAGCCCACGCTGCGCACCCAGGTGTCGTTCACCGGGGCCATCGCCCACCTCGGCGGCCACCCACTCGTGGTGGACGGCACGCTGGCCCAGGTGGGGCAGCGGGAGTCGATCGCCGACACCGCGCGGGTGCTGGGGCGCCAGTCGGCCGCCATCGTCTGGCGGACCTTCGGCCAGGACCGGATCGAGGAGATGGCCGCGTTCGCGGGCGTACCCGTGGTGAACGCCCTCACCGACGAGTTCCACCCGTGCCAGATCCTCGCCGACCTCCTCACGATCTCCGAGCAGAAGGGCGACCTGGCCGGACGGACCCTGGGCTACGTCGGCGACGGTGCCAACAACATGGCCCACTCCTACCTGCTCGGCTGCGCGCTCGCCGGCATGCACGTGCGCATCGGCACGCCGGCCAGCCACCAGCCCGACGCGGCGATCCTGGCCCGCGCGACGGCGCTCGCACACGCCCAGGGCGGCTCGGTGCTGGTCACCGCGGCCGCCGAGGAGGCCGTCAGGGGTGTCGACGTCGTCGTCACGGACACCTGGGTGTCGATGGGGATGGAGGCGGAGAAGGGCGACCGTCAGGGCCGCTCCAGCCCGTTCGCCCCGTTCGCCGTCACCAGTGCGCTCATGGCGCAGGCGGCGCCGGACGCGATCTTCCTGCACTGCCTGCCGGCCTATCGAGGCATCGAGGTGGAGGCCGCGGTGATCGACGGGCCGCAGTCGGTGGTGTGGGACGAGGCCGAGAACCGCCTGCACGCCCAGAAGGCCGTCCTGTCCTTCCTGCTCGAGGGCGCCTGATGACCATCGCCGCCAGCCGCACCGGCCGCCAGCGCCGGATCGTCGAGCTGCTCAGCAGGAACGCCGTGCGGTCACAGACCCACCTGCTCGGGCTGCTCGCTGAGGACGGCATCGAGGTCACCCAGGCGACCCTGTCGCGCGACCTCGTCGAGCTCGGGGCCGTGAAGATCCGCGCCGGCCGGGCGCTCGTGTACGCGCTTCCCGGCGAGGGGGGCGACCGCACCGCGCGCCCGGCTCCAGCCCCGGACGAGCTCAGCGACCGGCTGCGCCGGGTGTGTGAGGAGCTCCTCGTCACCGCCGAGCCGTCCCACAACCTCGTGATCCTGCGGACGCCGCCGGGCGCCGCCAGCTTCCTGGCCTCCGCCATCGACCACTCCCAGCTGGCCGACGTGCTCGGCACCATCGCCGGTGATGACACGATCATGGTGATCACGACCGGCACGCCGGCCAGCCAGCGCACGGCCGGCCACCTGCTCGCGCTCGCGGGCACCCGCGACTGACACCACGGCATACCACGCCACGGCATCCCTAGCCGCACACCAAGGAGACCTCCCTGTGACCCACGATCCCTCCGCAGCGCCCGACCGGGTCAGCCTCTGGGGCGGCCGGTTCGCCGGAGGGCCAGCCGACGCGTTGGCGGCCCTGAGCAAGTCGACCCACTTCGACTGGCGGCTGGCCGCGTACGACCTCGCGGGCTCGCGCGCCCACGCCCGGGTCCTGCACCGAGCAGGCCTGCTCGACGACCAGACCCTCGCGGCCATGCTGGACGGTCTCGAGCGGCTGCGCGTCGACGTGGAGTCCGGTGCCTTCGGTCCGGCGCCCGACGACGAGGACGTGCACACGGCCCTCGAGCGAGGACTCATTGAGCGCGCGGGCACCGAGGTCGGTGGCCGCCTGCGCGCTGGGCGATCCCGCAACGACCAGGTCGCCACGTTGTTCCGGATGTACCTGCGTGACCACGCCCGGTCGGTCGCCGCGCTGGTCCTCGACGTCGTCGACGCACTGGTGGGGCAGGCGCGCGAGCACCTGGGCGTGGCCATGCCGGGCCGCACGCACCTGCAGCACGCCCAGCCGGTCCTGCTGTCCCATCACCTGCTGGCCCATGCCTGGGCGCTGCTGCGGGACGTCGAGCGGTTCCAGGACTGGGATCGCCGGGCCGCCATCTCGCCCTACGGGTCGGGCGCGCTCGCCGGCTCGTCCCTGGGCCTGGACCCCGAGGCCGTGGCCGCAGACCTGGGCTTCCACGGGTCGGTGGAGAACTCCATCGACGGCACGGCCTCGCGGGACTTCGTCGCGGAGTTCGCGTTCGTCGCGGCCATGACGGCCATCGACATCTCGCGACTGGCCGAGGAGGTCGTGATCTGGGCGACGAAGGAGTTCTCCTTCGTGACGCTGGACGACGCGTACTCGACCGGGTCGAGCATCATGCCGCAGAAGAAGAACCCGGACGTCGCCGAGCTGGCCCGGGGCAAGGCCGGGCGGCTGGTCGGCGACCTGGCCGGCCTGCTGACCACGTTGAAGGCCCTGCCGCTCGCCTACAACCGCGACCTGCAGGAGGACAAGGAGCCGGTGTTCGACGCCGTCGACACCCTCGAGGTCCTGTTGCCGGCGTTCAGCGGCATGGTCGCGACCATGGTCTTCGACACCGAGCGGCTCGCCACCCTGGCGCCGCAGGGCTTCTCGCTGGCGACGGACATCGCCGAGTGGCTGGTGCGGCAGGGGGTGCCGTTCCGGATCGCCCACGAGGTGGCTGGAGCGTGCGTCCGGGCGTGCGAGACGCGGGGGATCGAGCTGTGGGACCTCAGCGACGCGGACCTCGGCGAGATCTCCGAGCACCTCACCCCCGGGGTTCGTGAGGTGCTCAGCGTCGAGGGGTCGCTGGCCTCCCGGAGTGCCAAGGGCGGAACCGCGCCGGTCCGGGTGGCCGAGCAGCTCGAGCGCGTCGCGGCCCTGTCGGCGAAGACGCGCGCGTGGGCCGCAGCCCCCGTCGCGGTGCGCTGACGTCGCCTGCTCCCAACACTGACCTCTCGTCGGAACCTGAGGCGGGTTGGCCCCGATTCGCCACGACCCCGAACCCATCGGCCATTGTCCGAGAAATAACGACGGGCTCACGCTAGGTTCGCCTCTGTGGGTCACTGGGGACCCGCACGCCTGACGACAAGGACGGTGCCATGGGTGTCAGTGAGGACCTCACGGCGGCTGCGGGTCACGTGGCCGGCCTTCGACGCGCGGTGACTGCGCTCACCAAGGACTTCGGCAACACGATCGACGTCCAGCGCCTGCGCGACGACGTCGTCCGGCTGGCCGACGACGTCGACCTCGTGGCGCGGGCGGCCGGGGTCGGGTCGCAGGACCGCGCGGGTGGTCCGGGCGAGATCGTGTTCATCCCCGACGAGGACTACGACCCCGCCATGTGGTCCGACGCCGACGACGAGCTCGGCCCGCACGGTGGCTGACCTCGACCTCAGTCGGGGCGTGCAGGCGCCGGGCCGGGCCCGCATCGCGGCACGCACCCTGCGCGGGGACCGCTGGTGGCTGCAGCCCCTGGTGACGTTCGTCTGCTTCACCGCGTGGCTGCTCTACGGGCTGGTCCGCGCCAGCACCCAGAAGGACTACTTCGTCGCCGACTACGGCTATCTCACGCCGTTCGCCTCGCCCTGCCTGTCGACGTCCTGTGTGCCGGGCTCGTCCCACTTCGGCACACCGTTCGGCCAGTGGCCCCCGCTGGTTCCGTTCGCGGTGCTGACCCTCCCGTTCCTGCTGCTCTTCCGCCTCACCTGCTACTACTACCGCAAGGCGTACTACCGCTCGTTCTGGCTGAGCCCGCCGGCCTGCGCGGTGGCCGAGCCCCACCGCGCCTACTCGGGCGAGACGCGGTTCCCCCTCGTCGTGCAGAACCTCCACCGCTACTTCTTCTATGCCGCGGTCGTCGTCTCGCTGATCAACACCTACGACGTCCTGCACGCTTTCCGCGGCAAGGACGGCAGCTTCGGCATCGGGTTGGGCACGCTGGTCCTGCTCGTCAACGTCGTGCTCCTCTGGTGCTACACCCTGGGCTGCCACTCCTGCCGCAACATCGTGGGTGGGCGGCTCAACCACTTCAGCCGGCACCCGTGGCGCTACCGGGCCTGGGGCTGGGTGGGCAAGCTCAACGCCCGCCACATGCAGTTCGCCTGGATCACCCTGGGCAGCCTGGTGGTGACCGACGCGTACGTCGCGCTGGTCTCCTCGGGTGCGTTCTCCGACCTGCGGTTCGTCAACTAGGGAGTGTGCGTGACCGACCTCGAGCGGCACCAGTACGACGTCATCGTCATCGGTGCGGGCGGCGCCGGGCTGCGGGCAGCCATCGAGGCCCGCGAGCGGGGACTGCGCACCGCCATCATCTGCAAGAGCCTGTTCGGCAAGGCCCACACGGTCATGGCCGAGGGCGGCATCGCGGCCTCCATGGGCAACGCCAACGAGCGTGACAGCTGGCAGGTGCACTTTCGAGACACCCTGCGCGGCGGCAAGTTCCTCAACAACCCCCGCATGGCCGAGCTGCACGCCAAGGAGGCCCCCCAGCGGGTCTGGGAGCTCGAGACCTACGGCGCCCTGTTCGACCGCACCCCCGACGGGCGCATCAGCCAGCGCAACTTCGGGGGCCACGAGTACCCCCGGCTCGCCCACGTCGGCGACCGCACCGGTCTGGAGCTGATCCGCACCCTCCAGCAGAAGATCGTCAGCCTCCAGCAGGAGGACCACCGCGCCTCCGGCGACTACGAGAGCCACCTCAAGGTCTTCGCCGAGCTGACCGTCACCGACATCCTCAAGGACCCCGACGGGGCCGTCTCCGGGGCGTTCGGCTACTGGCGTGAGTCGGGCCGGTTCGTGCTCTTCGAGGCGCCTGCGGTCATCCTTGCGACCGGCGGGATCGGCAAGTCGTTCAAGGTGACGAGCAACTCGTGGGAGTACACCGGCGACGGCCATGCCCTCGCGCTCCGGGCCGGAGCAACCCTGGTCAACATGGAGTTCATCCAGTTCCACCCGACGGGCATGGTCTGGCCCCCCTCGGTCAAGGGCATCCTCGTGACCGAGTCCGTGCGTGGCGACGGCGGGGTGCTGCGCAACTCCGAGGGCAAGCGTTTCATGTTCGACTACGTCCCTGACGTGTTCCGCGGCCAGTACGCCGACACCGAGGAGGAGGCCGACCGCTGGTACAAGGACCCGGAGAACAACAAGCGTCCGCCCGAGCTGCTCCCCCGTGACGAGGTTGCGCGGGCGATCAACAACGAGGTCAAGGAAGGACGCGGTTCACCGCACGGTGGCGTCTTCCTCGACGTGTCGACCCGTCTGCCGGCCGAGGAGATCCGTCGTCGGCTGCCGTCGATGCACCACCAGTTCAAGGAGCTCGCCGACGTCGACATCACCGCCGAACCCATGGAGGTGGGGCCCACCTGCCACTACGTGATGGGCGGCGTCGAGGTGGACGCCGACACCGCGGCGACCAGGGTGCCAGGGTTGTATGCCGCGGGCGAGGTCGCCGGGGGTATGCACGGCTCCAACCGACTGGGTGGCAACAGCCTGTCCGACCTGCTCGTGTTCGGCCGACGTGCTGGAACGGGCGCTGCCGACTACGTTGCTGGCCTTGGGGTTTCGCGTCCGCGCATCATCGAGTCCCATGTCGAGACCGCCGCGGCCACGGCACTGGCGCCCTTCCGGGACGCGGCGGAGAACCCCTACAGCCTCCACCAGGAGCTCCAGCAGAAGATGAACGACCTCGTTGGGATCATTCGCCGGGAGGGCGAGGTCCGCGAGGCTCTCGACATGCTCGACGACCTCGATGTCCGTGCGAAATCCGTTGGGGTGGAGGGACATCGACAGTTCAACCCCGGCTGGCACCTCGCGCTCGACCTGCGCAACATGCTGGTCGTGTGCCGGTGCGTCGCCCTTGCGGCGCTCGAGCGCACCGAGTCGCGCGGCGGCCACACGCGCGAGGACTTCCCGGCGATGGACCCGCAGTGGCGGGGCGTGAACCTGATCTGCGCGCTGGACGACGACGATGCCGTGCAGCTGAGGCGTCAGCCGGTCCCCGAGATCCGCCAGGACCTGCTCGAGCTGTTCGACCGCACCGAGCTGGCCAAGTACCTCACTGACGACGAGCTGTCCCGACTTGGTCCGAACGCAGGGGAGTGAGCAGCACATGAGCTACGACGCCACGTTCAAGGTCTGGCGGGGGGACGCCGACGGCGGCGACCTCCAGGACTTCAGGGTCGAGGTCAACGAGGGCGAGGTCGTCCTCGACATCATCCACCGGCTCCAGGCCACCCAGGCGCCCGACCTCGCCGTGCGGTGGAACTGCAAGGCCGGCAAGTGCGGGTCGTGCAGCGCCGAGGTCAACGGCCGGCCGAGGCTGCTGTGTATGACCCGCATGAGCACCTTCACCGAGGCCGAGACGATCACGGTGACACCACTGCGCGCGTTCCCGGTCCTGCGCGACCTGGTCACCGACGTCTCGTTCAACTACCAGAAGGCCCGCGAGGTCCAGGCCTTCGCGCCACCCCCCGACCTGGCCCCGGGCGACTACCGGATGCAGCAGGTCGACGTGGAACGCAGCCAGGAGTTCCGCAAGTGCATCGAGTGCTTCCTGTGCCAGGACGTCTGCCACGTCGTGCGCGACCACGAGGACAACAAGCAGGCCTTTGCAGGCCCGCGGTTCCTCATGCGCGTCGCCGAGCTCGACATGCACCCGCTCGACACGGCCGACCGTCGCCCCGCGGCACGCGAGGAGCACGGGCTCGGCTACTGCAACATCACCAAGTGCTGCACCGAGGTCTGCCCCGAGCACATCAAGATCACCGACAACGCGCTGATCCCCTTGAAGGAGCGCGTCGTCGACCGTCACTACGATCCCGTCGTGTGGCTGGCCAACACGATCCGACGGCGCCGGGACTGAGCGGGTCGCGGCTCGGCCGAGAGTTCTTCGCCGAGGACGTGCTCGACGTCGCTCCGGCCCTGCTCGGGTGCACCGTCACCCACGCCGGCGTCACGGTGCGCCTCACCGAGGTGGAGGCGTATGCCGGCCTCGCCGACCCGGGCTCGCACGCCTTCCGCGGCCCGACTCCGCGCACCCAGGTGATGTTCGGGCCCGCAGGTCACCTCTACGTCTACTTCACCTATGGCATGCACTGGTGCGCCAACGTGGTGTGTGGTTCGACCGGTGAGGCGAGCGCCGTCCTGCTGCGCGCGGGTGAGGTCGTCGGCGGTGAGGAGGTCGCTGCGCTGCGACGGGCGGGGATCGCCCGGCGCGACTGGGCGCGGGGCCCCGCCCGGCTGGCGACAACGCTGGCACTTCGCGGTGAGCAGAGCGGCCTGGACGCGTGTATGCCGCACGGCCCGGTGGAGTTCCACCTGCCGCCGCAGCGGGCGACCGCCAGACGGGTCCGCACGGGGCCACGGGTCGGCGTCGCGGGGCTCGGTGGGGACGCCGCGGCATACCCCTGGCGCTTCTGGCTCGACGGCGAGCCCACGGTGTCGCCATACCGTCCCGCGAAACCTCGTGCCCCCAAGCCCACCCGATAGGGCAGGCTGTGCACTGCCGCGACCGTCGGTACACCGACACCCCTGTCGGCACCCCATCACCCAAGGAGCGAAGGCGCCGTGACGAACATCCTCGACGAGCTGAAGTGGCGAGGGCTGGTGGCGCAGACCACCGACGAGTCCGCGTTGCGCCAGGCCCTCGCGGACGGCCCGATCACGGCGTACTGCGGGTTCGACCCGACGGCCCCGTCGCTGCACTTCGGAAACCTCGTGCAGCTGATCGTCATGCGCCACCTGCAACGTGCCGGTCACCGGGTGATCTGCCTCGTGGGCGGTTCGACCGGGTTGATCGGGGATCCGCGGCCGACGGCCGAACGCGTCCTGAAGACCAAGGAGCAGACCGCCGACTGGGTGGCTCGCATCCAGGAGCAGGTGCGCCCATTCCTCGACTTCGAGGGTGACAACCCCGCGATCATGGTCAACAACCTGGACTGGACCGCACCGCTGTCGGCGCTGGACTTCCTGCGCGACATCGGCAAGCACTTCCGCGTCAACCAGATGGTCAGGAAGGACGCGGTGGCGGCGCGGTTGAGCTCCGAGGAGGGGATCTCCTACACGGAGTTCAGCTACCAGATCCTCCAGGGGCTCGACTACCTGCAGCTCTACCGCGACTACGGGTGCACCCTGCAGACCGGTGGACAGGACCAGTGGGGCAATCTCACGGCGGGCTCGGACCTCATCCACCGCGTCGAGGGGGCGTCCGTCCACCTGCTCACGACCCCGCTGATCACCGACTCCTCGGGCACCAAGTTCGGCAAGAGCGAGGGCAACGCGATCTGGCTGTCGGCGGACATGACCAGTCCGTACGCCTTCTACCAGTACTGGATCAACATCGAGGACGCCTCGGCGGTCACCCTGCTCAAGGTGTTCACCGACCGGACGGCCGAGCAGATCGCCGAGCTCGAGCGTTCGCTGGCGGACAAGCCCTTCCTCCGGGAGGCGCAGAAGGCCCTCGCGGCCGACGTGACCAGCCTCGTCCACGGCCCGGCAGCCACTGCCGCGGTCCAGGCCGCCTCGGAGGCCCTGTTCGGACGAGGGGACGTGCGGCAGCTGGACGCACGCACCCTCGCTGACGCCACCGCTGAGCTCCCGGGCGGTGAGGTGAAGGCGGGCATGACGGTCACGGATGCCCTCGTCGCCGTCGGTCTCGTCGAGTCGCGGAACGCGGCCCGGCGGGTGATCGGTGACGGGGGAGCGTCTCTGAACAACGTCCGGCTCACCGACCCGGAGCAGCCGCTGGGGGAGGCGGACTTCCTCCACGGCCAGGTGGCCCTGTTCCGCCGGGGCCGCAAGTCCCTGGCGGCCGGCCGACGCGCGCCCTGACCCGGTCCGCGTCGCCGCCCCGCAGGCCGCTGACCAGCGGATTTGTGTTTTGCGGCGAGCGCCGTCTACTGTTCTCGACGTCAGCCCGACAGGGAGGAACGGACACCACCGCGAGAGCCGAAAAGCCCTTGCGAAGTAGGCCGGTCCCGGGGCAGACCCCACCGAAAAGCACTGGGAGACCAGCGCACTTCGTAGCGCCCGACAGGGTGGTTCGGAGCCGGCCGAGAGGCTGCTACAGTGGGAGCCCCGCAGAAAAGCAGCTGAGGAATCAGCACGCCGGACCGCCCGAAACGGTGGTCTGAAGCGAGTCGAGAGACTGCTACAGTGGGACACCTCGCGGAGAGCCAAGCGCGCTCAATCCACCGCTTCCGACAGGAAGCGCAAGGATTTGACGCCCAAGAGCGAAGCGAGTAACTTAGAAGGGTTGCCCCGGAGGCCGGCCGAAAGGCTTGCAGATGGTGCGCGTCCGAACCTTGAGAACTCAACAGCGTGTCAAAAATCGATGCCAATTACCTCGTCTCGAGGTGATGGCCGACCTGGTCGTCAGACCGGAGAAGCGATCACGTCGAACGAAAATCCTTTGGTTGACAATGAATTTCTAGCAATTGCTAGTTGTTCTTGCTCAGTCAGTGAAACAACCCTTCAAGGGTACATGTTTCGTGGTCCTCGGACCACGAGCAAAACATCAATGGAGAGTTTGATCCTGGCTCAGGACGAACGCTGGCGGCGTGCTTAACACATGCAAGTCGAACGGTGACGATTGGAGCTTGCTCCGATCTGATCAGTGGCGAACGGGTGAGTAACACGTGAGTAACCTGCCCCAGACTCTGGAATAACCCCGGGAAACCGGAGCTAATACCGGATACGAAACGGAGCCGCATGGCTACCGTTTGGAAAGTTTTTCGGTCTGGGATGGACTCGCGGCCTATCAGCTTGTTGGTGAGGTAGTGGCTCACCAAGGCGACGACGGGTAGCCGGCCTGAGAGGGCGACCGGCCACACTGGGACTGAGACACGGCCCAGACTCCTACGGGAGGCAGCAGTGGGGAATATTGCACAATGGGCGAAAGCCTGATGCAGCGACGCCGCGTGAGGGATGACGGCCTTCGGGTTGTAAACCTCTTTCAGCAGGGAAGAAGCGAAAGTGACGGTACCTGCAGAAGAAGCACCGGCTAACTACGTGCCAGCAGCCGCGGTAATACGTAGGGTGCGAGCGTTGTCCGGAATTATTGGGCGTAAAGAGCTTGTAGGCGGTTTGTCGCGTCTGCCGTGAAATTTCGGGGCTCAACCCCGAACTTGCGGTGGGTACGGGCAGACTAGAGTGTGGTAGGGGAGACTGGAATTCCTGGTGTAGCGGTGAAATGCGCAGATATCAGGAGGAACACCGATGGCGAAGGCAGGTCTCTGGGCCACTACTGACGCTGAGAAGCGAAAGCATGGGGAGCGAACAGGATTAGATACCCTGGTAGTCCATGCCGTAAACGTTGGGAACTAGGTGTGGGTCTCATTCCACGAGATCCGTGCCGCAGCTAACGCATTAAGTTCCCCGCCTGGGGAGTACGGCCGCAAGGCTAAAACTCAAAGGAATTGACGGGGGCCCGCACAAGCGGCGGAGCATGCGGATTAATTCGATGCAACGCGAAGAACCTTACCAAGGCTTGACATATACCGGAAACACCTAGAGATAGGTGCCCCGCAAGGTCGGTATACAGGTGGTGCATGGTTGTCGTCAGCTCGTGTCGTGAGATGTTGGGTTAAGTCCCGCAACGAGCGCAACCCTCGTTCTATGTTGCCAGCGCGTTATGGCGGGGACTCATAGGAGACTGCCGGGGTCAACTCGGAGGAAGGTGGGGATGACGTCAAATCATCATGCCCCTTATGTCTTGGGCTTCACGCATGCTACAATGGCCGGTACAAAGGGCTGCGAAACCGCGAGGTGGAGCGAATCCCAAAAAACCGGTCTCAGTTCGGATTGGGGTCTGCAACTCGACCCCATGAAGTCGGAGTCGCTAGTAATCGCAGATCAGCAACGCTGCGGTGAATACGTTCCCGGGCCTTGTACACACCGCCCGTCAAGTCACGAAAGTCGGTAACACCCGAAGCCGGTGGCCCAACTCTTTGAGAGGGAGCCGTCGAAGGTGGGACTGGCGATTGGGACTAAGTCGTAACAAGGTAGCCGTACCGGAAGGTGCGGCTGGATCACCTCCTTTCTAAGGAGCACTGGTCGCGAAAGCGATCCAGAGCCTGGTCTGAGTGCGAATGTCGCTCAGCAGGTGCTCAAGGGTGGAACATCGATTATTTGGCGCTGACACACGCTCGTGTCGCAAGTACAAGTCGGTCCTCGGATCGACAGTGGAACGCAATCGAGCTGGTGGCAGCGCCTGACACGTTGTTGGGTCCTGAGGGCTTCGGGCGAAAGCTTGAACCTCAGGCCGGTAACACGGCCAGGACCCTCCCCACGGTTGAACCACCGACTGTCTGGTTAACAGACTCGTCGGCAGGCACCGAGACGGGGGAGGGGCCGCCCGTACCTTGAGAACTACACAGTGGACGCGAGCATCTTTGTAAACTCAAGTTTATAAGGGCAAACGGTGGATGCCTTGGCACCAGGAACCGAAGAAGGACGTAGGAATCTGCGATAAGCCTCGGGGAGTCGATAACCAGACTGTGATCCGAGGATTTCCGAATGGGGAAACCCGGCTGGAGGCAAGTCCAGTCACTCCCGCCTGAACACATAGGGCGGGTAGAGGGAACGTGGGGAAGTGAAACATCTCAGTACCCACAGGAAGAGAAAGCAACCGCGATTCCGTGAGTAGTGGCGAGCGAAAGCGGAAGAGGCTAAACCGAGCATGTGTGATAGCTGTCAGGCGTTGCATGTTCGGGGTCGTGGGACTTTTCAGTTGGCTCTGACAGGCTGACATGGAGTCAAAAATGCGCGTTATAGTCGAAGGGCATTGAATGGCCCGGCACAGAGGGTGCGACCCCCGTAGACGAAATGACGAGCACTCCAGAGAAGTATCCCAAGTAGCACGGGGCCCGAGAAATCCCGTGTGAATCTGGCGGGACCACCCGCTAAGCCTAAATATTCCCTGGTGACCGATAGCGGACAAGTACCGTGAGGGAAAGGTGAAAAGTACCCCGGGAGGGGAGTGAAATAGATCCTGAAACCGTTTGCCTACAATCCGTCGGAGCCTCCTTGTGGGGTGACGGCGTGCCTTTTGAAGAATGAGCCTGCGAGTTAGTGCTCAGTGGCGAGGTTAACCCGTGTGGGGAAGCCGTAGCGAAAGCGAGTCCGAATAGGGCGATTTAGTCGCTGGGTCTAGACCCGAAGCGGAGTGATCTACCCATGGCCAGGTTGAAGCGACGGTAAGACGTCGTGGAGGACCGAACCCACTTAGGTTGAAAACTGAGGGGATGAGCTGTGGGTAGGGGTGAAAGGCCAATCAAACTCCGTGATAGCTGGTTCTCCCCGAAATGCATTTAGGTGCAGCGTCACGTGTTTCTTACCGGAGGTAGAGCTACTGGATAGCTAATGGGCCTCACCAGGTTACTGACGTTAGCCAAACTCCGAATGCCGGTAAGTGAGAGCGTGGCAGTGAGACTGCGGGGGATAAGCTCCGTAGTCGAGAGGGAAACAGCCCAGACCACCATCTAAGGTCCCTAAGCGTGTGCTAAGTGGGAAAGGATGTGGAGTTGCATTGACAACCAGGAGGTTGGCTTAGAAGCAGCCACCCTTTAAAGAGTGCGTAATAGCTCACTGGTCAAGTGATTCCGCGCCGACAATGTAGCGGGGCTCAAGCACACCACCGAAGCTGTGGCATTGACACATCTGCCCGGCCGTGACATCTGAGGATCCACGGTCCAAGCGTGTTGATGGGTAGGGGGAGCGTCGTGTGGCCAGGGAAGCGGCGGAGTGATCCAGCCGTGGAGGCCACACGAGTGAGAATGCAGGCATGAGTAGCGAATGACGGGCGAGAAACCCGTCCGCCGAATAACCAAGGGTTCCAGGGTCAAGCTAATCTGCCCTGGGTAAGTCGGGACCTAAGGCGAGGCCGACAGGCGTAGTCGATGGACAACCGGTTGATATTCCGGTACCGGCGAAGAACCGCCCATGACGAACCTAGTGATGCTAAGCGCCTGAAGCTCGATGACGTCTTCGGACAGATTCGAGTGGAGCGCGCGACCCGATCTAATAGTAGTCAAGCGATGGAGAGACGCAGGAAGGTAGCTGAGCGTGGCGATGGTAGTCCACGTCTAAGGGTGTAGGGCGAACGGTAGGCAAATCCGCCGTTCACGTGCCTGAGACCTGACGGGTAACCCGTATGGGTGAAATCAGTGATCCTATGCTGCCAAGAAAATCTTCTAGCGAGGTTCGAGCCGCCCGTACCCCAAACCGACTCAGGTGGTTAGGTAGAGAATACCAAGGCGATCGAGTGAATCGTGGTTAAGGAATTCGGCAAAATACCCCCGTAACTTCGGGAGAAGGGGGGCCCTGATCGTGACGGCACTTGCTGCCCGAGCGTGATCGGCCGCAGAGACCAGGGAGAAGCGACTGTTTACTAAAAACACAGGTCCGTGCGAAGTCGCAAGACGATGTATACGGACTGACGCCTGCCCGGTGCTGGAAGGTTAAGAGGACCGGTTAGTTCTTCGGAGCGAAGCTGAGAATTTAAGCCCCAGTAAACGGCGGTGGTAACTATAACCATCCTAAGGTAGCGAAATTCCTTGTCGGGTAAGTTCCGACCTGCACGAATGGCGTAACGACTTCTCCACTGTCTCAACCACGAACTCGGCGAAATTGCACTACGAGTAAAGATGCTCGTTACGCGCAGCAGGACGGAAAGACCCCGGGACCTTTACTACAGCTTGGTATTGGTGTTCGGTACGGCTTGTGTAGGATAGGTGGGAGACTTTGAAGCCGGCACGCCAGTGTCGGTGGAGTCAACGTTGAAATACCACTCTGGTCGTTCTGGATATCTAACCTCGGTCCGTGATCCGGATCAGGGACAGTGCCTGGTGGGTAGTTTAACTGGGGCGGTTGCCTCCTAAAAGGTAACGGAGGCGCCCAAAGGTTCCCTCAGCCTGGTTGGCAATCAGGTTTTGAGTGTAAGTGCACAAGGGAGCTTGACTGTGAGACAGGCATGTCGAGCAGGGACGAAAGTCGGGACTAGTGATCCGGCGGTGGCTTGTGGAAGCGCCGTCGCTCAACGGATAAAAGGTACCCCGGGGATAACAGGCTGATCTTGCCCAAGAGTCCATATCGACGGCATGGTTTGGCACCTCGATGTCGGCTCGTCGCATCCTGGGGCTGGAGTAGGTCCCAAGGGTTGGGCTTGTTCGCCCATTAAAGCGGTACGCGAGCTGGGTTTAGAACGTCGTGAGACAGTTCGGTCCCTATCCGCTGTGCGCGTAGGAAACTTGAGAAGGGCTATCCCTAGTACGAGAGGACCGGGATGGACGAACCTCTGGTGTGTCAGTTGTTCTGCCAAGAGCACGGCTGATTAGCTACGTTCGGAAGTGATAACCGCTGAAAGCATCTAAGCGGGAAGCACGCTTCAAGATGAGGTTTCCATGGGCTTCGGCCTGAGAGGCTCCCAGCTAGACTACTGGGTTGATAGGCCAGACGTGGAAGTGCAGCAATGCATGTAGCTGACTGGTACTAATAAGCCGATAACTTGATTAACAAAGATGCTACGCGTCCACTGTGTGGTTCCCGAGATACGGTCGGGAATCCGATTGAAATCTCCATAGAGTTTCGGCTGTCATAGCGAAGGGGAAACGCCCGGCTCCATTCCGAACCCGGAAGCTAAGCCCTTCAGCGCCGATGGTACTGCACTGGTTACGGTGTGGGAGAGTAGGACGCAGCCGGACATACTTTCAAAAGGGCCTTCCCACGCGGGGAGGCCCTTTTGCTTTGTGTCGCCAATAGTTCCGGACGCCGCGCCGGCGACGAACCCGTCGGCGGTCCGTAGACTTCGTAGGACCGATCACCCAAGGAGAGTTACGTGCCCCAGAACCAGTCAGGCCGACCAGGCCATGGAGGCGACAGCCGGCGATCGTCCGGGTCGGGCGGTGGTCGCGCGAGCGGGGCGCCCGGTGGCCGTGGCGGGGCGCCGACCGGTGGCCGCGGGGGCGCGGCGAGCGGTGGCCGTGGCGGGGCGAGCCAGCGACCTGACCGCGGAGGTCAGGGCCGTGGCGCGCAGGGCCGAGCCTCGGGCGAGTTCGACAACGATCGCGGTGGCCCCAGGCTGGCTCCGAGGAAGCCCAAGCTGCCGGAGCCGCGCATCGCGGAGGGCGTGACCGGCAAGGAGCTCGATCGATCGGTCCACCAGCAGCTGCGGACCTTGAGCAAGGAGAACGCCGAGGGCGTGGCCCAGCACCTCGTCATGGCCGCCGCGCTCCTCGACGTCGAAGACTTCGAGGGAGCCGAGGCGCACGCCGAGACTGCGGTCCGCCGAGCCGGTCGGGTTCCGGCGGCGCGCGAGGCGCTGGGTTTGGTGGCCTACCGCAAGGGGGAGTGGGCGCGCGCACTGAGCGAGTTCCGCACTGCCCGACGGCTCAGCGGCTCCTCGCACATGCTGCCCCTGATGGTCGACTGTGAACGCGGGCTCGGGCGCCCCGAGCGAGCTCTCGAGCTCGCGACCTCTCCCGAGGCACGGACCCTGGCCACCGAGGACCGGGTCGAGCTCGCCATCGTCATCTCGGGCATCCGCCGCGACCTGGGCCAGCCCGACGCGGCTCGTCAGGCCCTCGAGATCCCCCAGCTGCGCGGAAGCGGACGCAAGCCATGGTCTGCGCGGCTGGCGTATGCCTATGCAGAGACCCTGCTCGGGCTCGGCCTGGACGACGAGGCACGCGACTGGTTCTCGCGGGCGGCCGCGGCCGACGACGAGCTCGAGACCGATGCGTCGGAGCGGCTCGCCGAGCTGGACGGCGTGGTGCTCACCGACCTGCTCGATGGCGACGACGACGGTGACGATGACGATAACGGTGCCGACCGCGCTGGTCACCGTCGCGACGACGACCGCGACGCCAGCGACGGGCGCGCGCGGGACCACGGCTAGGTGGGCGCCCCCCTGGTCGACGGCTACCGGGCCGTCGTCTGCGACCTCGACGGGGTGGTCTACCGGGGACCGGAGGCGGTCGAGCACGCCGTGGCGGCGTTGTCCGAGCTGGCGGTGCCGGTGGTCTATGCCACGAACAACGCCTCGCGGCCGCCCGGGGAGGTGGCCGCTCACCTCACCGAGCTCGGCCTGCGGGTGACCGGTCATGAGGTCGTGACCAGCTCGCAAGCGGGCGCCGTCGAGCTGGCGGCTCACCTTCCGGCGGGAGCGCTGATCCTGGCAGTGGGCGGCGCCGGAGTGGGCGAGGCGCTGCGGCACCAGGGTTTCCGGGTCGTGCTGCCGGCGCAGGTCAACGACGTGGACGAGACCGAGGTCGGGGGAGTGCTCCAGGGCTATGGCGCGATGGTGAGTGCCACCGACCTGGCCGAGGCGGCATACGCCGTGGCGGGCGGTGCGCTCTGGGTGGCGACCAACACCGACCGAACCCTGCCGACCCACCGTGGCACGGCGCCCGGAAACGGCACCCTGGTCGCCGCCGTCCAGGCAGCGACGGGGGCCGAGCCAGTGGTGGTGGGCAAGCCCCACGCACCGTTGTACCGGTTGTGCGCTGAGCGGCTCGGCATCAGTCCCGGGCAGATGCTCGCGGTCGGCGACCGTCTCGACACGGACATCGCGGGCGCGGTGGCGGCGGGTATGGACTCGGCGCTGGTGCTCACCGGTGTCGACTCGGTCACCAGCCTGGCCAGTGCCCCGCCTGCGCTGCGGCCCACCTACGTCGTGCCCGACCTGCGCGGGCTGACGCAGGAGTATGCCGCGGCCGAGACCGACTTCTCGTGGTGGACGTGTGGCGATGACCGGCGTCGGATCGTCGAGGGCGCCTGGGACGTGGCCCACAAGGGCAGCGACCTCGAGGCGGCCCGCGCGGGGCTGGCCGCGCTGCACGAAGCTCTCGACCTCGGCGAGCTCGACCTGCCCGAGGTGGCTCGACTGGTGTCGGACATCGACCGCTGGCAGTAGCGTGAGGAGCAGTGAGCCGCATCGAGCCGCTCCACCCGAGGAGGACCGCAATGGCATTCGAATCCGTGCGCAGCTACGTCCAGCTGGCCAGTGGTCTGGGTGAGATGACCAAGGCGCGGGCGATGGAGGCGGCGCAGGGGCTGCTGGCACTGCCCGGCGCCGACGAGGTGACCCGGCGTGCGGTGCAGGCGTCGACTCTCGCCGACCAGCTTCTCGAAGCGGCGCGTGCGAACCGTGCGAACCTGCTCAACCTGGTGCAGGGCGAAGTCGAGGCCGCGCTGAAACGCGCTGACGTGGCCCGGGTCGCCGACCTCGAGGCAGCTCGGGGCGCCGTCGGGGTGCTCGCCAAGGAGGTCGCCGACCTGCGTGCGGCGCTGGCCGCCACCGGCGCGGCGGCGGTCTCCACCGCGGCCCGCAGCCACCTGGCGCGCAGCGTGCCGGGCTCCGCAGCGGTGTCGACCGCGGCGCGCCGCGCTGCCCCGTCCGCCGTCCCGGCGACTCCGGTCCCGGCGACTCCGGCCACGAGGGCGCCGGCAGCACCGACGACGAAGGCTGCAACCACGAAGGCTGCGCCGACCAGGAAGTCGGCTAGCAAAAGGGCAGCTGCCACGAAGCCGGTGACGAAGAAGGCCGCGCCGGCCACCAAGGCGACCACGAAGTCCGCTGCGAAGAAGGCGACCACGAAGTCGGCTGCGAAGAAGTCCGCTGCGAAGAAGGCGACCACGAAGTCGGCTGCGAAGAAGACCGCGCCGGCAACCAAGGCGACCACGAAGTCGGCTGCGAAGAAAACCGCTGTGAAGAAGACCACCACGAGCACGAGTAGGGCCACCCCGTGAGCGAGCACGACCAGACCGACGACCACACCGACGACCACACCGACGAGCAGACGGATCCGTCGCAGACGCCTGAGAGTCCAGCCGCAGCAGCGGTGTCGCACGCCTCCAAGCAGGAGGACCCGGTCGCCGATGCCGAGGGACGCAGTGGGCTCGGCCCGCACGCGACTGGCGACATCGTCATCGACGCTGCCCTGCAGGACCTGCAGAACGCCCCCAGTGCCGACCTCGACGCCCAGATCGAGGCCGGGAGCCGCGTCCAGCAGACCCTGCAGTCCCGGCTGTCGGATCTCGGCGGCGCGTGAGCCAGACGACCCGGCTGGACCTCGAGCTGGTGCGACGAGGCCTGGCCCGATCGCGGGGCCACGCCCGCTCGCTCATCGACGCCGGCGACGTCACCGTGGCCGGCGTGGTGGCTGGCAAGCCGTCGGCGCCGGTCACCGAGGCCGATGTCGTCGACGTCCGCGAGGGGGGACCTCAGTGGGTCAGCCGCGCGGCATACAAGCTGGTCGGTGCCTTCGAGGCGTTCGGCCCCACGTCCGGCTCCACGTCTGGCCCCCCGTCTGGTGCGTCGCCCGGGGGCCGGCCGCTCGTGGCCACGGGGAAGCACTGCCTGGACGTCGGAGCGTCGACGGGTGGCTTCACCCAGGTGCTGCTGCACCACGGGGCAGCCCACGTCGTGGCCCTCGACGTCGGCCACGGCCAGCTCGTGGCTGAGGTCGCCGCCGACCCCCGGGTGGAGGACCGGCCGGGCACGACCATCCGCGGACTCACCTCGCAGGACATCGGCGGTCCGGTCGACCTGCTCGTCGCGGACCTCAGCTTCATCTCGCTCACCCTCGTGCTACCGACCTTCCGCGCCCTGCTGCGCGACGACGGTGACGCCGTCGTCCTCGTCAAGCCGCAGTTCGAGGTGGGCCGCACCCGGCTCGGCAAGGGCGGCATCGTGCGGTCCCAGGGCGACCGTGCATGGGCCATCACCGAGGTGGCGCGCGCCGCCATCGAGGTCGGACTGCACCCATGGGGCCTGGTGGCCAGCCCGATCCAGGGTGGTGAGGGGAATGCCGAGTACCTCCTGTGGCTGACCCCCCGCGCCGGTGACGGGATGGGATGGGAGGCTCTGGTGAGGACAGCAGACGAGGTCAGCGCACCATGACAGCGCATCATGACAGCGCATCAATGACAGCGAAGGGACGACTGTGAACGGACGCAGTGTGAGCGCGGGCGGCACCGGCCCCCGCAAGATCCTGCTCGTCGCCCACCCCCGACGCCAGGAGGCGACGGACGTCGCGGCCGCGGTCGTCGAGCGGCTCCGGGCAGCGGGCATCGAGGTCCTCGTCCAACGCGACGAGGCGGCCGCCGTGAACCTGCACCAGCAGCAGGGGGTGACGCTCATCGACGGCGACAACCCCGCCCAGGGGTGTGAGCTGGTCTGCGTTCTCGGGGGCGACGGCACGATCCTGCGCGGCGCCGAGGTGTCGCGGGGCAGTGGTGCGCCACTGCTCGGGGTCAACCTCGGCCACGTCGGCTTCCTCGCGGAGGCCGAGCGCGAAGACATCAGCGCGACCGTCGAGCACATCGTGGCGCGCAGCTACACCGTCGAGGAGCGGATGACCCTCGAGGTGAGCGCGCACGTCAACGGCGACCCGGTCTACTCGAGCTGGGCGCTCAACGAGGTCACCGTGGAGAAGGCCAACCGCGAGCGGATGCTCGAGGTCGTCGCCGAGATCGATGGCCGGCCGCTGACGACCTGGGGGTGCGACGGGGTGGTGGTCGCCACCCCCACGGGCTCCACGGCATACGCCTTCTCGGCGGGCGGACCGGTGGTGTGGCCGGCCGTCGAGGCGTTGTTGCTCGTCCCGATCAGCGCCCACGCCCTGTTCGCCCGACCCCTCGTGGTCGGACCGGACTCCCACCTCGCCCTCGAGGTGGTCCCTGACACGCTGGGCACGGGTGCCCTGTGGTGCGACGGCCGGCGCGCGGTGGACCTGCCGCCCGGTGCCCGGATCGAGGTCGTCCGGTCGGGTACCGCGGTGCGCCTGGCCCGGCTCAGCACCTCACCGTTCACCGACCGGCTCGTGGCCAAGTTCGACCTCAACATCCACGGCTGGCGCGGCACGGCGCGCCTCGAGGACGCCGCTCGGCTCCAGCAGGCGTGACGCGGCGCTGCCTGACCGGTGGCAGCGGATCGTCGTGAGAGGGTGTGCTTCGTGCTGCAGGAACTGCGGATCCAGCGCCTCGGCGTCATCGACGAGGCCGTCCTCGACCTCCATGCCGGTCTCAACGTGGTCACGGGTGAGACGGGCGCCGGCAAGACCATGGTCGTGACCGGCCTCGGACTGCTGCTCGGCGCCCGAGCCGACGCCGGTCTGGTCAGGTCGGGTGCGGCCACGGCTGTGGTCGAGGGCGTCGTCGACGTCGCGCCCGACCACCCTGCCGCGGTGCGTGCCGCCGAGGCCGGGGCCGACGTGAGCGACGGCCTGGTCCTCGTGCGGTCGCTGTCCGCAGAGGGACGCTCGCGCGCCCATGTCGGCGGGCGCACCGCGCCGGTCGGTGTGCTCGCCGAGATCGGTGAACACCTCGTGGCTGTGCACGGTCAGGCCGACCAGTGGCGTTTGCGCCAGAGCGACCAGCACCGCGCCATGCTCGACCAGTTCGGTGGTGACACCCTGCGGGCAGCCCTCAGCGCCTACACCGAGGTCTTCGAGACCCACGACAGCGCGACCCGCGAGCTCGACCAGCTGCGTTCCCAGGCACGCGACCGGGCGCAGGAGGCCGAGCTGCTCGAGCACGGGCTCGACCAGCTCGAGCAGGTGGACCCCCAGCCCGGTGAGGATGCCGACCTGCGGGTCGAGGACGAACGCCTCGGTCACGCCGAGGGGCTCCGGGGGGCCGCCGCAGCGGCCCACGACCACCTCGCCGGGTCGCAGGAGTATGCCGGTGAGCCTGCCCCCAGCGCCATGGACACCCTCGCCGCCGCCCGCCAGGCGCTGGCCGGCGAGGTGGACCACGACCCCGCCCTGCGCGAGCTCGACCGGCGCCTCGCCGAGGTCGGCTACCTCGTCGCGGACCTGGCCACCGACCTGTCCGCGTACCTCAGTGACATCGAGGTGGACCCGGCCCGGATGGCCTGGGTGCAACAGCGCCGCGCCGACCTCACCGCCCTCACCCGTCGGTACGGCGAGACCGTCGACGACGTCCTCGAGTGGGGGCGGCTCGCCGCCCAGCGGCTCGACGCCCTGCTCAGCTCCGACAGCCGCATCGCCGAGCTCGAGCCGCGAGTGGCCCAGCTCGAGGCCGAGCTCGCTGCCCGGGCGCTCACCCTCACCGATGCGCGCACCCTGGCCGCCGCCGAGCTGGCCGAGGCGGTGACCCTCGAGCTGAGCCACCTGGCGATGGGTCAGGCGAGCGTCGAGGTCCGGGTCAGCCCACGCGCTGCCGGGCTGGGCAAGAACGGCGGAGACGACGTCGAGATCCTGCTGGCGGCCAACCCCGGCAGCCCGGCTCGGACCGTCGCCAAGGCGGCATCCGGGGGTGAGCTCTCCCGGGTCATGCTCGCGCTCGAGGTCGTGACCGGCGCCGCAGGGGCGGTGGACGTCCCGACGTTCGTGTTCGACGAGGTGGACGCCGGCGTGGGCGGTGCCGCGGCGCTCGACGTCGGCGCCCGGCTCGCCGCGCTGGCCCAGCACGCGCAGGTGGTCGTCGTGACCCACCTGCCGCAGGTGGCGGCATACGCCGACCGCCACCTGGTCGTCCGGAAGGCCAGCGACGGGCACATCACCTCCAGCGGGGTGCATCCTGTCGAGGGCGAGGATCGGCTGCGCGAGCTCGCCCGGATGATGGCAGGCGTCGACAGCGAGGCCGCCCTCGACCACGCCCGCGAGCTCGTCGCCGAGGCGGCGTCGCGCCGGGCGGTGGCCGCGCCCGGTCCGCGGCACTGAGGTTCCACCGCACTGAGGTTCGACGGCACTGAAGCTCCACACCACTGGGCGCGGCGGCGCGCATGGGCGGCGCGGAGCGACCAGGGGCCCGTGGGAGGATGGAAAGGATGCCACTGAAGATGCCCCGTCAGCGTTCCCGCGAACCCCAGATCCCTGGTGTTCGCGGTGTGGTGCGCGTCGACGCCCGGACCAAGAACCTCACCAAGCGGCTGCGGCCCGGCGAGATCGCGGTCATCGACCACCAGGACATCGACAAGGTCAGCGCCGAGGCGCTCCTCGCGTGCAAGCCCGTCGCGGTCATCAACGCCGCCGCCTCGATCTCCGGCCGTTATCCCAACCTCGGTCCCGAGATCCTCATCGAGGCAGGCATCCCGCTCATCGACAACGTGGGCAAGGACGTCATGCACGACCTTCATGAGGGCCAGGAGGTCCGGGTCGACGGCGACGACGTCTGGGTGGGTGACGAGGTCGTCGCCAAGGGCCAGGCGTTCGACCACGACATCGTGGAGGCGGCGATGGCGGAGGCTCGCGCCGGGCTTGCCGTGCAGCTCGAGGCCTTCGCCGCCAACACCATGGAGTACCTCCGCCGCGAGCGCGACCTGCTGCTCGACGGCGTCGGGGTGCCCGACATCACCACCGAGATCGAGGGGCGGCACGCCCTCATCGTCGTGCGGGGCTACCACTACAAGGACGACCTGCGGACTTTGCGCAGCTACATCCGTGAGTACCGCCCCGTGCTCATCGGCGTCGACGGTGGTGCCGACGCGCTCGTCGAGGCGGGTCTGAAACCCGCGTTGATCGTCGGAGACATGGACTCCGTCACCGATGCCACCCTGCGCTGCGGCGCCGAGATCGTCGTCCACGCCTATCGCGACGGCAACGCCCCGGGGCTGGACCGGGTGCGCAAGCTCGGCATCGAGCCGGTCGTCTTTCCCGCGACCGGCACCAGTGAGGACGTCGCCATGCTCCTCGCCGACGACAAGGGCGCTTCCCTGATCGTCGCGGTCGGCACCCACGCCACCCTGGTCGAGTTCCTCGACAAGGGCCGCAGCGGCATGGCCAGCACGTTCCTCACCCGGCTGCGCGTCGGTGGCAAGCTCGTCGACGCCAAGGGTGTCAGCCGCCTCTACCGCTCGCGCATCTCCAACCTGTCCCTGTCGCTGATGCTCTTCGTGGGCCTCGGCGCGTTGTTCGCCGCCCTGTGGTCCACCACCGGGGGGCGCGCGCTCCTCCAGGTGGTCGGCGCCCGCTGGGACGACCTCTGGTCCTTCGTCGTAGGAATCGTCACGTGATCGACTTCCGCTACCACCTCGTCTCCATCGTCTCGATCTTCCTGGCCCTCGCCGTGGGGATCGTGCTCGGTGCCGGCCCGCTCAAGGAGGACATCGGCAACACCCTGACCTCCGAGGTCAAGAACCTCCGCGACGACAAGACCGCGCTGCGCGCCCAGCTCGACCTCGCCGACAGGGGCAACCAGGCGCGCGACGAGTTCACCATCGCGAGCAACCGCACCCTACTGTCCGGCCGGCTCACCGACACCACGGTCAGCGTTGTCGTGCTTCCTGGCGCCGACGCCGGGCTGGTCAAGTCCACCACCGACACCCTGGTCGCCGCTGGCGCCAGGATCGGCTCGACGATCACGGTCCTCGACGCGTGGGCCGACCCCGACAAGGCGACCTTCCGCTCAACGCTGGGTCAGCAGCTGGCCAGCCTCGTGCAGGCCCCGAACGACCCGACCACTGGGGAGATCGTCAACGCGGTCCTCGCCCGCGCCGTGGTGACCAAGGCCGGGGGACCGGCCACGGGCGCGGCCGCGGCTCTGGAGGGCCTGCGCACCGGGGAGCTGATCCGCTACACCCCCGACCACATCAGCCCCGCGAGCATCGCCGTGGTGATCGGTGCGCCCGTGACCGGGTCGGACGCCACCATCCGCGACGCCCGCGCCAAGGCCCTGGCCGATGTCGCAGCGGCGATGGACAACGCCGGTTCCGGTGCCCTGCTCGCAGGCTCGACCCTGCCCGTGCAGGCCAAGGACGAGACGTCGGTCGTGGCCACCGCACGAGCCGACGCTGACATCTCCAAGGGCTTGTCGACGGTCGACGACGCCGAGATCCCGATGGGTCAGGCCAGCATCGTCTTCGCCATCCTCGAGCAGCAGGCCGGCCGAGTCGGGCAGTACGGGCTCGCGAGCGACGCGAGTGCCTCGTTCCCCCAGCTGGCCACGAAGTAGCGATGCGCGCTGTGGGGTCGGGGCCGAGGTCTGCGGTGGCGTCTGCGGTGGCGTCTGCGGTGATGTCCGGCGTCGTCGCGGCGGCCCTCGCGGCCGGCTCCCTGCGCCTGCTGCGCGCCCACCCGCCGGGCGGCTCGGCGCGCTGGGACCGCACCAACCACGCCGGCCGCACGGTGACCCTCCTCGAGGGCCCCGCGTACGCCGTCGGCGCCGTGGGTGCCGCGGCGCTGCTCGGGGCGGGGGCCGGGCCTGTCGTGGCGGCATCCGCGGCCGCGGGACTCGGCGCGCTCGACGACCTGGCCGGTGACGGCGACAGCAAGGGCCTCGCCGGTCACCTCGGGGCGCTCGCCCACGGCGAGGTGACCACTGGTGCGGTCAAGATCATCGGGCTGGGGGTCGCCGGCCTCGTCGCGGCGGCGCTCGTCGACCGCCGGGCCGCGAAGGCCGGCGACGCACGCGGCATCCGGCCGCTCGACACGCTCGTGGGTGGAGCCGTGGTCGCGGGCACCGCCAACCTGGTCAACCTGCTCGACCTGCGTCCCGGGCGTGCCCTCAAGGTGACGACCGTCCTCGGCGTACTCACCGCGACCTCGCGCCGCGGCGAGGCCACGGCGGCTGGTGTGGCGGCTGGTGTGGCGGCTGGTGCGGCGGCTGGTGCGGCGTTGGGCGTGCTCGGCCCCGACCTGGCGGGCGAGGCGATGCTCGGAGACACCGGGGCCAACAGCGCCGGGGCTCTGCTCGGCGCAGCCCTGGTGCAGCGCACCGGCCGGCGTGGGCGGCTGGTCGCCCTGGCCGCGCTGGTCGCCCTGACGCTGGCCTCGGAGAAGGTCTCGTTCACGAGGGTGATCGAGTCCACGCCGGTCCTGCGCGAGCTGGACGCCCTGGGCCGCCCGCGATGACCACTCGCGCGCTGGGCTCGTCGGTGGCGCGGGCGGCCGGCGTGATCGCGGTGGCCACGCTGCTCGCCCGGATGGCCGGGTTCGCCCGCACGCTGGTGTTCTCCGGCAGCGTGGGCACCTCCGGGGTCGGCGACACGTACCAGTCGGTCAACATGCTGCCCAACATCGTCTACGAGGTCGCGGCGGGTGGTGTGCTCGCTGCCGTCGCGGTGCCGCTGGTCGCCGGGCAGCTCGCTCTCGGCCGCGACCGCGAAGCCGACCAGGCGGCCTCGGCGCTGCTCACCTGGGCGGTCGTGGTGCTGGCCCCCCTCTCGGTGCTGCTCGCCCTGACGGCTCCCTGGGTGAGCCGGGCGCTGCTGGGCTCGGTGGCCACCTCGAGCGAGGTCGAGCTCGGCTCACGGATGCTCGTGCTGTTCGCGCCGCAGGTGCTCCTCTACGGCCTGGGCATCGTGCTGGGCGGCGTGCTCCAGGCGCGCCGCCGGTTCCTGGCCGCAGCCCTCGCGCCGCTCCTGTCCAGCCTCGTGGTGATCGTCGCCTACCTGCTCTATGCCGTGGTCGCGGGCAACGAGAACCTCCCCGCCACCGTGTCGGCTCCGGCCGTCTGGACGCTCGCCGGGGGCACGACCCTCGGGGTGGTCGTGCTCAGCCTGCCGCTGCTCGTGCCGGTGGTGCGGGCTGGGGTCCAGCTGCGCCCGACCCTGCAGTTCCCCCGGGGCTGGCCGAGCGCGCGCGCTCGCTGGCGGGTGCGGGGGTGCTCGCGCTCGTGGCCCAGCAGGCGGCCGTGTTCACGACCCTGTGGGTGGCGCACCACCGCACCGACGTCGTCGGGACCGTCAACGTCTACACCTACGTCCAGGCGCTGTACCTCCTGCCGTATGCCGTCCTCGCCGTCCCGATCGCGACCTCGGCCTTCCCGGCGCTGGCGCACTCGACCGCCCTCGATGCCGCTGACGGTGTCGACACCACCGCCGTGGACCCCACCGCCGTGGGCACCGCTGCTCGCGACACCCTCGCCCGCGCGGTCCAGGGCATCGTGCTGCTCACCGGCGGGGCGGCCGCGGTGCTCATGGCTGTCTCGAGCCCCGTGGGCGTCTTCTTCCAGGCCCTCGACCGCGGCGCCCACCGCGGGGGCGGACTCGCACTCGCGGCCCTCCCGGGGGCGCTCACGGCATACGCGCCCGGCGTCGTCGGGTTCGGGGTCGCCGCGCTGCTCACCCGGGCGCTGTACGTCCGCGGACGGCCCCTGTATGCCGCGCTGGCGGTTGCAGCGGGGTGGGCCGTGGCCGCGGTGCTGCCGTTGCTCCTCGTGCCAGCAGGGTCCGGCGCGACGACGACGCTCGGCGTCCTCGGGGTCGCGTCGACCCTGGGCATGACGGTGTCGGCGGTCCTGCTCGTCGCGCTCGTGCGCGGCACCTGGGGCCACCAGGCCCTCGCCGGCAGCGCCCGCACCCTGGGCAGTGCCGTGGTCGGAGTGGCCGTCGGCCTGGCGGTGGGTGACGTGGTCGCCCGCGCGATGGCCCCCGACTCGCTGTGGAGCGCGGTCGGCAGCGGCGCCGTCGTGGCACTCGCCACCGCGGTCGCCTACCTGTCCGTGATGATGGTCGGCGACCGTGCCGCCATGCAGGCCGTGCGCGCCCGAGGCCGCGCCCGCCGCCGAGGCGGTGCCGCGTGAGGGTGGTGCTCGTCGTCGGGCGCAGCACCGGTGGCATCGGCCTGCAGGCCGCCGATCTGGCCATCGAGCTGCGGGACCTCGGCGACGACGTCGTGGTGGTGACCGACCCGCTGACCGCGACCCGCTTCGCGATCCCCGATGCGCGGCTGTGGTGGCCGAGCCCCCGCGACGGCGTGGGCAGCTCCCTGGGCCACCTGTGGCGGCTGCACCGCCTGGTCCGCGGCGCAGACGTCGTCCACGCGCACGGCCACCAGGCTGGCGCGGTCGCGCTCCTCGCGGCGCTGGCGACCTCGACCCCCGTGGTGGTCAGCCAGCACAACGCTGTGCTCGCGCGCGGTCGCGCCCGGGGACGGGCCGCCCACCTGCTCCAACGGCTCGTCGCGACCCGCGCGGCCCTGGTCACCGGGGCCAGCAGCGACCTCGTGGACGAGGCGCGAGCCCACGGCGCGCGCACCACCCGGCTCGCCCCGGTCCCCTCACCCCGGGTACCCGCGCTGCTCACCCGGCATACGCCCACGGCGCCCGAACGCGCCGCGCTCGCGCACCGACTCGTGACGGACGCCGGGCTCGCGGTCACCGGGCCGCTCGTGCTCACCATCTCACGCATCGCCCCGCAGAAGAGCCTCGAGGTGCTCGTCGCCGCAGCGGGCCAGCTCGGGACACCGGCCACCTGGGTCGTCGTGGGCGACGGTGACCCCGCCCTGCTGGCGGGGCTCGAGCGCACGGCGCGCGAGACAGGCGCGCCGGTGCACTTCGTCGGCGCGGTGTCCGACCCCTCCGAGTGGCTCGCCGCAGCCGAGGTCTTCGTGCTGCCCAGCCAGTGGGAGGCCCGCGCCCTGGTCGTCCAGGAGGCGATGGCGACGGCAACGCCGGTCGTCGCGAGCCGGTCCGGTGGCCTGCCGGACCTGGTGGGCGACGCCGGCCTCCTGGTGCCCGTCGGTGACGCCCACGCCGTTGCCGAGGCCGTCGAGCAGGTCCTGACCGACTCCGAGCTGCGAGGCAGACTCGCCCACGAAGGGCGCGAACGCGCCAGATCGTGGGACGACGGCAAGGCCACGGCGCGTCGCTGGCACGAGTGGTACTCGACCCTGCTCCGGATGACGTAGGCTTGAATCCCGTGGTGGAGCAGACGAAACACATCTTTGTAACCGGGGGCGTCGCCTCTTCGCTCGGCAAGGGCCTGACGGCCTCCAGCCTCGGACATCTGCTTCGTGCGCGTGGTCTGCGGGTGACCATGCAGAAGCTCGATCCCTATCTCAACGTGGATCCGGGCACGATGAACCCGTTCCAGCACGGCGAGGTCTTCGTGACCGAGGACGGAGCTGAGACCGATCTCGACATCGGCCACTACGAGCGGTTCCTCGACAGCAACCTCGGCGGCCTGGCCAACGTCACGACCGGGCAGATCTACAGCCAGGTCATCGCCAAGGAGCGCCGCGGCGAGTACCTCGGCGACACCGTCCAGGTGATCCCGCACATCACCAACGAGATCAAGGAACGGATGCGCGCCCAGGCGGCGGGCAGCCCCGGGGTGCCCGCGGCGCAGGCCCCGGACGTCATCATCACCGAGATCGGCGGCACCGTCGGCGACATCGAGTCGCTGCCGTTCCTCGAGGCGGCCCGCCAGGTCCGCCACGACGTCGGCCGCGACAACGTCTTCTTCCTGCACGTCTCACTGGTGCCGTACCTCGCACCCAGCGGCGAGCTGAAGACCAAGCCCACCCAGCACTCGGTCGCGGCCCTGCGCCAGGTCGGCATCCAGCCCGACGGCCTCGTGCTGCGCGCCGACCGTGAGATCCCCGTGGGGATCAAGCGCAAGATCTCGCTCATGTGCGACGTCGACACCGAGGCCTGTGCCGCGGCGGTCGATGCGCCGAGCATCTACGACATCCCGAAGGTGCTCCACAAGGAGGGCCTCGACGCCTACGTCATCCGCCGGCTCGGCCTGAACTTCCGGGACGTCGACTGGCACGACTGGGACGAGCTGCTGCGCCGGGTGCACAGCCCCGAGCACACCGTCGAGATCGCCCTGGTGGGCAAGTACGTCGACCTCCCGGACGCCTACCTCTCGGTGACCGAGGCGTTGCGGGCCGGCGGTTTCCACCACGACGCGAAGGTGGCGATCCGCTGGGTCGCCAGCGACCAGTGCCAGACCGAAGCCGGTGCCCAGAAGGCGCTCGGCGGGGTCGACGCGGTGCTCGTACCCGGCGGTTTCGGCGTGCGCGGCATCGAGGGCAAGCTCGGCGCCCTGAGGTGGGCCCGCGAGCGGCGGGTACCCACCCTGGGCATCTGCCTCGGCCTGCAGTGCATGGTCATCGAGTACGCACGCAACGTCGCAGGGATCGCGGGCGCGAGCTCCACCGAGTTCGACCCGCAGACTCCCGCGCCGGTCATCGCGACCATGGAAGAGCAGAAGGCCTTCGTCGAGGGTGCCGGTGACCTCGGTGGCACGATGCGCCTCGGGTCGTATCCCGCCGAGCTGATCACGGACTCCGTCGTCGCCGGGGCCTACGGGGCCGTGTCCGTCGACGAGCGTCACCGCCACCGCTACGAGGTCAACAACGGCTACCGTGCCGAGCTCGAGGAGGCGGGCCTGGTCTTCTCCGGGCTGTCGCCGGACAAGAACCTCGTCGAGTTCGTCGAGCTCCCGCGCGAGGTCCACCCCTACTACGTCTCGACCCAGGCGCACCCCGAGTTCAAGTCGCGTCCGCACCGGGCCCACCCGCTGTTCGCCGGGCTGGTCGAGGCCGCGATCGACGGCCAGCGCGCAGCGCGGCTGGTCGAGGTCGAGCGCCCGCGCGCGACCGCCGACGCCACCGCCTGACCATGACGCCTGACAGTGACGCCTGACGTGTCACCGGAAGTGGCGCCCGAGCCGCTCGCCGACCGTCTCGAGGCCAGGCCCGTCGTGACCACCGAGGTGGCGCTGCGCGGGCTGGTCTGGGACGTCGTGCGCGACCGCGTCGACCTCGGCGCGGCAGGCGAGGTCACCCGCGAGTACGTCCGCCACCCGGGCGCGGTGGCCATCGCCGCCCTCGACGACCAGGACCGCCTCTGCCTGGTCCAGCAGTACCGCCACCCGGTCCGGGCCTTCGAGTGGGAGATCCCGGCCGGTCTGCTCGACGTCGACGGCGAGCAGCCCTGGCTCGCTGCGGCCCGTGAGCTGCACGAGGAAGCCGACCTGGTCGCCGCGACGTGGCACGTGCTGGCCGACTACGTGAGCTCGCCTGGCGGCCTCGACGAGGCCCTGCGGGTCTACCTCGCTCGCGACCTCGCCGCCGTGCCCGACGCCGACCGCCACGAGCGCGACGGCGAGGAGCTCGGTATGCCGGTGCGCTGGGTGCCCCTGGAAGAGGCCCGCGACGCGATCCTCGCCGGACGGGTGCACAACTCGACCCTCACCATCGCCGCCCTGGCCGCACTGGCCGCCCGCGACCTCGGCTGGGCCACCCTGCGCCCGGCCGACGCCCCGTGGCCCAGCCACCCGGCATACCGCGAGGCCCGCCCCGCCTGACGACGGTGAACCTGACTGCATTGGGCACCGCGGGCGGCTGGTCCTAGGCTCGGGGCATGTACCTCGAGAACCTGGTCTTCGACGCCGTGGACCCCCAGCGGCTGGGCCGGTTCTGGCAGGCAGCGCTCGGCACCACCATGCTGACGGACGGCCCCGACGGGTTCGAGACGCGCCTCCACACCCCGGACGGCCCCAACCTCGACCTGTGCTTCCAGCCGGTCGCCGAGCCCTCGACCCGTGCGCCCCGCGTGCAGCTGGACCTGCGGGGTGGGGCGACGCCCGATGCGGTCGTCGAGCACCTCGTCGGCCTCGGGGCCACGCGCCAAGGCCCTGCAGCCGATGGCGCGCGGGCAGTGGTGCTGGCCGACCCCGAGGGCTACCCGTTCCGCGTCGTGGGGGAGCACGGGGCGCATCCGGACACCGGACCGCTGGCGGCGGTGACGATCCGCGGGTCGGACCCGGTGCGCGAGGCCGCCTTCTGGGCCGACCTGTCCGGGTGGGCTGCTGCCGAGGCCGGCGATGCCGGCCCGAGCTCGCTTCGCCACCCCTCCGGCCACGGGCCGGTGCTGCAGTTCCAGACCGAGGACGAGCCCAAGCAGGGCAAGAACCGGCTGCACCTCGACCTGCGGCTCGAGTCGGGCGACGAGCAGGGCGAGGTGCTCGAGCACGCCCTGGCCATGGGTGCGACGCGGCTCGTGCACGACTGGGGCGACCTGCCCTGGATCCCCCTGACCGATCCCGCCGGCAACGAGCTGTGCCTGCTGCCCGAGCACGCCTCGTGAGCGCGCTCGGCGCCACGAGCGCAGCCCCGTGTCCCTGCGGCAGTGGGCAGGGGTATGCCGGCTGCTGCGAGCCGCTGCACCTGGGCGCCCGCGAGGCGCAGACCGCCGAGGAGCTCATGCGGTCGCGGTACGCGGCATACGTGCGGCGCCACGAGGCGTACCTGCTGCGCACCTGGCACCCGCGCACCAGGCCCGCGCGGGTCGGCCTCGAGGAGTCGCCCGACTGGACCGGCCTGACCGTGCTCGCGACCGCAGACGGCCGGTACGACGATCGCACGGGTGAGGTGGAGTTTCGCGCTGCGCACGACGGGGGAGTCCTCCACGAGCGCAGCCGGTTCATGCGGCGGGCCGGGCACTGGGTCTACGTCGACGGCGACATGATCGACTGACCCGGTCGACTGACCCGGTCGACTGACCCGCACTGCCGGCGCTGCCCGGAAACCGATTCGTATGCCGCGTGGCCCGGTCCGTAGGATGGCCGGGTTCACCACCCGACTGAATCGAAGGATCTCTCGTGCTCCGCACCCATGAGGCCGGCACCCTGCGCGCCGACCACGCCGGTCAGACCGTCACGCTCACGGGCTGGGTCGCTCGTCGGCGCGATCACGGCGGAGTGGCCTTCCTGGACGTGCGCGATGCCAGCGGGATCGTCCAGGTCGTGGCTCGGGACGAGGTCCTCACCGGTGCGGCCCACGACCTGCGCAACGAGTACTGCATCCGGGCGACCGGCGAGGTCGTCGCCCGCACCGAGAACAACGTCAACCCCGACCTGCCCACCGGTGAGGTCGAGGTCGTCGCGAGCTCGATCGAGGTGCTCAACGCCTCCGCGCCGCTGCCGTTCCAGATCGACGAGCGCGTCACCGTCGGTGAGGAGGCGCGCCTCAAGCACCGCTACCTCGACCTGCGCCGCCCCGGTGCCTCCTCGGCGGGGTCGGCCATCCGCCTGCGCTCGCGGGTCAACGCCGCGGCCCGCTCCGTGCTCGGCGCCCGCGACTTCATCGAGATCGAGACGCCGACGCTGACCCGGTCCACCCCGGAGGGCGCCCGCGACTTCCTCGTGCCCGCGCGCCTCGCGCCCGGCTCCTGGTACGCGCTGCCGCAGAGCCCCCAGCTGTTCAAGCAGCTGCTCATGGTCGCCGGCATGGAGCGCTACTACCAGATCGCGCGCTGCTACCGCGACGAGGACTTCCGCGCCGACCGCCAGCCCGAGTTCACCCAGCTCGACATCGAGATGTCCTTCGTCGAACAGGCCGACGTGCTCGAGCTCGGTGAGGAGATCGTCAAGGAGGTCTGGAAGCTCATCGGGGTCGAGCTGCAGACGCCGTTCCTGCAGATGACCTATGCCGACGCGATGGCGCGGTTCGGCTCCGACAAGCCCGACCTGCGGTTCGGCAACGAGCTGGTCGAGTGCACCGACTACTTCACCGACACCCCGTTCCGGGTCTTCCAGTCCGAGTACGTCGGCGCGGTCGTCATGCCCGGCGGTGCCTCCCAGCCGCGCAAGCAGCTCGACGCGTGGCAGGACTGGGCCAAGAGCCGTGGCGCCAAGGGCCTGGCCTACGTACTCGTCCAGGACGACGGCACCCTCGGTGGCCCGGTCGCCAAGAACCTCAGCGACGCCGAGCGCGCGGGCCTGGCCGCCCACGTCGGCGCCCAGCCCGGCGACTGCGTCTTCTTCGCGGCCGGTCCCACCAAGTCCTCGCGGGCCCTGCTCGGCGCGGCCCGCCTCGAGATCGGCCGTCGCTGCGAGCTCATCGACGAGGACGCCTGGTCGTTCCTGTGGGTGCTCGACGCCCCCTTGTTCGAGCCGGCGTCCGAGGCCGTCGCCGCGGGCGACGTGGCGGTGGGGGCCGGTGCCTGGACCGCAGTGCACCACGCCTTCACCTCGCCGAAGGCCGAGTTCCTCGACACCTTCGACACCGACCCCGGCTCGGCGCTGGCGTACGCCTACGACCTGGTGTGCAACGGCAACGAGATCGGTGGCGGGTCGATCCGTATCCACCGCCGCGACGTGCAGGAGCGCGTGTTCAAGGTCATGGGGCTCTCCGAGGACGAGGCGCAGGAGAAGTTCGGCTTCCTCCTCGACGCCTTCGCCTTCGGCGCACCGCCGCACGGTGGCATCGCCTTCGGCTGGGACCGCATCGTGTCCCTGCTCGCCGGCACGGACTCCATCCGCGACGTCATCGCCTTCCCGAAGTCCGGTGGCGGCTACGACCCGCTGACCGCGGCGCCGGCGCCGATCACCGCCGAGCAACGCAAGGAGGCGGGCGTCGACGCCAAGCCCGCGGACGGCATACCGGCTCCGGTCGGTGCTGCCCACGAGGGCTGAGGCCGCTCGCCGGTTGGTGGGCAGGATCCTCGGCGTCAGGACCCTGAGGATGCTGCCCAGCAGCGATCACGCCCGGTATGCCGCGTGGCTCGCTCAGGAGGCGCGCCTGCCTGGCGCCTCCGGTGGCATCCGTCCGGCTACGGGGGCGCCGTCGACGGTCACCTCGGCACGCTCCGACCAGAAGGCCACGAGGTCACGCACCGGCAGGGCGTCGTGGAGCGGGTCGGGGTAGAACCAGGCGATGTCGGTGCCGCCCTCGAGGTCGGCGCTGAGGTAGCTGGCCACGCCCTTGTAGGCGCAGACCGTGTGGGTCTGCGATGGCGCGAGCAGGTCCATCCGCACGTCCTCGCGCGGCAGGTACCACCGCACCGGCAGTGAGGTCTCGAACAGCGCGTGAGCCCGGCGCGACTCGGCCAGCACCGTGTCGCCGAGCCGGACCACCACGTGCCGGTTGCTGCGCAGGACGTCGATCCGCTTGAACGGGTCGTGGGCGTGGCCCATGACCGGCTCGTCCTCCTCGGTCCAGTCGAACCGGGCAAAGTCGAGGATGATCCGCCCACCGAGCGCCGGGTCGTCGGGCCGGAACCCCACCTCGACCCCGGCTGACGCGCCCGACGTGGGCGTCAGCGCAGTTCCGGGGCAGGTGTGCACCGCGAAGTTCTGCGGCCCCATCACGGGCGGCAGGTCGGCTGGCGTCGGCGTGGCCGGCAGCGCTTCGAGCCGCACCCGCAGGTCCTGGGCGGGCACCGCGTACTGGGGCACCACCCGGCGCGGTTCCCAGACGAGCAGGGCGTCGGTCGTGTCGAGGGCTGGCTCGCCGTCGAGGGTCGCCCGAAGGCGTTTCGCGGTGCTGGCGTACCGGAGCTCGGCGAGGCTGGATCGCCACTGGGCAGACAGGTCAAGGCTCACCCTGCCAGCGTGCGCCCGAGCCAGGGGGCTGTGCAACGGCTTTGGCCCACCGACCTCAGCGCTGGACGAACTCGAGGATCGCGGCGTTGAACTCCTCGGTGTGGCTGGCGAAGACGCCGTGCGGGCCGCTCGCCAGCACTCGCAGCTCGCTGCCTGGGACCGCCTCGTGGGTGCGGCTACCGGACACCTCGATGGGGACGATGGCGTCACTGTCGCCGTGGACCACCAGGGTCGGCACGGTGACCGTGGCCAGGTCGCCGGTGAAGTCGCTGACCCAGGACCGGATGCACTCGGCCAACGCGTGCAGGTCTGCCTGCGCGGCGAGGGCGAGGGCCTGCTGACGCTGCTCCTCGGTGACCTTGAGCTGCCCGCCCGCGGAGAAGAAGTTCGTGAGGAACCCGTCCAGGAAGCCCTCCCGGTCGGCCCGCAGCTGGTCCTGCATCGTGGCGACGGTGTCGAGGTCGAGGCCGCCGTCCGGGTGGTCGTCGTCCTTGAGCAGGCACGGCGGGATGGCGGAGGCGAAGACGGCGCTGTGGACCCGATCCGCACCGTGCGTCCCGAGGTACCGGGCCACCTCGCCGCCGCCCATCGAGAACCCGACCAGCGTCACGTCAGTGAGGTCGAGCTCGCGCATCACGGCGTCGAGGTCGGACGTAAGGGTGTCGTAGTCGTACCCGCTGGCCTCACCGGGCTGGTCCGACTGCCCGAAGCCACGGCGGTCGTAGGCGACGACCCGGTAGCCTGCGCCGACCAGGACAGGCGTCAGGTCGGACCACGCCGCGCTGCTGAGCGGCCAGCCGTGGATGAGGACCACCGGACGGCCGTCACCACCGCTGTCCTCGACGTGGATGCTGACGCTGCCGTTGCCTACGGTGGGCATGGTGGGTCCTCTCGTCGTCGACTGCCGATGCTGCCGAATCTAGGCAGGGGAGGGGCCCGGCGCCAGCCGTCGGCTCGCCCAGCGGTGGTCACCGCGGTAGCCCAGCCCGCGGTAGACCCGCCGGGCCACGTCGTTGTCGGAGTACATGCCGAGGGTGCACACGCCGGCCTGCGCGACAGCCGCGCGGGTGAGGTATGCCGTGACGGCCAGCCCCAGCCCGGTGCCGCGGTGGGCGGGGTCCACGGTGATGCCCGACAGGATCGGGTAGCCGGCCAGGCTGGGCTCGCGCACGCCACAGGCCACCAGCCGGCCGGAGTCGGTGCGGACTCCCACCCACACCTGGCCCGGGTACGCGAACGGTCGGGCATCGGTGCGGGGGTTGGCCGACCCGAGGAGGTCCTGGAGGTCGCCGAGGTCGTCCGGACCGAGGGCCACCAGCCGGGACTCGGCGGCGACGAGCGGCGGCGGTGACACGGCATACATCCACTCCCAGTCGTTGCCGTCGGCAAGGGGCAGGTGCGCGGCAACGGCCGCAAGCGCGTCGTGGGCCACGGTCACGGCGCCGACACCCGGCGGCAGCAGCGCCTCACGCACGAGGTGCGCGGAGAGGGCGTCGACGTCGGCCGGTGGCCCGAGCACGAGCAGGCCGAGCCGCCGGGTGTGCGTGCGCCGGGTGACCACGACCGCCCGGCCCAGCGCCCACCCGGGGTGCTCGAGAGCCGTCGGCAGGTCGTACCTGATGAAGGCGTCGCCGCCGCTGGCGTCGAGGACCTCGGCATGGGACCGCAGCTGGCGCAGCGTCACTCGGTGATCCCGAACCGGGAGTGCCAGCGCCGTAGGCGGGCCGGCGCCCACCAGTTCCAGTCGCCCAGGAGGGTCATGGTGGCCGGGACGAGCAGCATGCGCACGAGCGTGGCGTCGATGGCCACGGCCGTCGCCAGGCCCACGCCGGTCTCCTTGATGACGAGCAGCTTGCCCGCCACGAACCCGGAGAAGACGATCACGACAAGCAGCGCGGCCGAGGTGATGATGCGACCTGAGCGCTGCAGGCCGAGCACGACGGCCTCGTCGTTGCCGTACCCGCGCTCGTGGAGCTCGACGACCCGCGAGAGGAGGAACACCTCGTAGTCCATGGAGAGCCCGAACCCGAACGCCAGGACGAGCAGCGGGATCGTCGACTCCACCGCGCCGACGGGGGCGAACCCCAGCAGGCCCTGGAGGTGTCCATGCTGGAAGACCCAGACGATGACCCCGAGCGAGGCGCCGAGGGAGACGACGTTGAGCAGCAGCGCCTTCACCGGGATGACGACCGAGCCGGTCATGAGGAAGAGCAGGACCAGGGTGGCGAGGGCGACCAGGGCGAACGCGTACGGCGCTCTACGCCACATCGAGTCGGTGAAGTCCTGCAGGCTCGAGGCCTGCCCGACGACGTAGGAGGGGAAGGGTGGCCGGTGCTCCTTGAGCTGGGGGACCAGGGCGCGGGCGGGGTCGTCGAGGCCACCGCCCGGGGTGTCGATCCGCACCACGCTCAGGCCGGTGCCGACCGAGGCCACCTCGGTGACCCGGGTCCCCCTGCGGCAGGTGCAGCCGCGCGGCATACGCCTGGGTCTGCGCCAGCGGCGCCTGCGCGACGACGGTGACGTCGGCGCCGCCGAGCCCGGGGTAGTCGGCGGTGAGCCCGTCGAAGAACTGCCGGGTCGACGAGCTGGTCGGCAGCAGACCCGCTCCCGAGGACGTGAGGCGCAGGTCGAACGCGGGCAGCGCCAGCCCCACGAGGGCGGCCAGGACGAGCACGATGATCGGGACGGGGCGGCGGTGCACCCACTGCGCGAGCCGCGAGAAGACCCCCTCCTCGGGGGCCACCTCGGTGCCGCCCCGGCGTAGCAGCCGCCGCGCTCCGACCACGCACAGCGCGGGGATGAGGGTCAGCGCGACGAGCATGGCGATGAGGACGACCGACAGCCCGGCCGCGCCGATGGCCTTCATGAGCTGGGACTCGAAGACGAGGAGACCACCGAGCGAGATGCCGACGGTGAGCCCCGAGAACACCACGGTGCGGCCCGCGGAGTCCACGGTGCGTGCCGCCGCGGCCTGGATCATCTCGCGTGTGATCTGGCCGGCAGGCAGCCCGCGCGCTCGCAGCCGCAGCTCCTCGCGGAACCGGCTGACTGTGAGCAGGCCGTAGTCGATGCACAACCCGAGGCCGAGCACGGTGACGACGTTGACCGCGGTGGCGTCGAGGTCGATGACGTACGAGAAGGCCAGCAGTGAGGCGAGCGCTCCGGCGATCGAGGCGACGGCTCCGGCGATCGGCATGCCCGCGGCGACGAACCCGCCGAACACGACCACCATGACGAGGAAGCTCACAGGCAGGGCGATGCCCTCGCCGGTCCGCAGGTCGACCTGCAGCTGGCCGGTGATGGCGTCGATGAGCTCCTGGAGGCCCGAGCTCGTGACCCGGGCGCCCGCCACCGAACGCAGCGGCGCGAAGGCCGCGACGACGGCGCCCGCGATGCGCTGGTGGGTCGCCCGGTCCGGGTCGCCGGCGAGGGTCACGACGGTGGCGAACCCGCGCGAGCCGGGGGAACCGTCCTTGAGCAGGGCGGCGGCCGCGGGGGAGGTGAGCCCGCCGGGCACGGCATACGGCATGGCGACCGAGTCGACGCCGGGGATGGCGCGGACCCGCTGGTATGCCGCGAGCGCGGCGTGGCGGGTGGCCGGCGCCGCGAGGTCCACCCCGTCGACGCGCACGGTGTAGGTCGACAGCTGGGAACCGCCCGCCGCGGTGAGCAGGTCGCGCCCGGCGCTGTTCTCTCCGGAGACGGTGGGCTCGCCCGTGTGCAGCCGGCCGAACAGCGAGTCGCCGCCGAAGGCGCCTGCGGCGAGGCCGAACCCGGCCGCCACGAGCAGGACCCAGGCGATGACCACCGTCTTGGGCCTGCGGGCGATCGCGGTGCCGACGCGCGAGAGCCCCGATCGTGACCGGTCCGGGTGGCTGGCGGCGGCGGGGGCGTCGGTCACGGGAGATAGCCTGCCACCCGTGGGTACCAGTACCGGGGATGACCTGTTCGCCGCCGCGACGTCGGCGCGTGCGGACGAGGATGGCGTGCCCTCCGGCGCGTCGCTGCCCCCGCTCGCGGTGCGCATGCGACCCCGGTCGCTGGACGAGGTCCGCGGTCAGTCCGACGTGCTGCGCCCGGGCAGCCCGCTGCGCCGCCTGATCGAGGGCTCCGGGGGATCGGCCGGCTCGCTGTCGGCGATCATCTGGGGGCCTCCGGGCACCGGCAAGACGACGTTGGCGCACCTCGTGGCCACCGCGGCTGACCGCACCTTCGTCCAGCTGAGCGCGGTGACGGCCGGCGTCAAGGACGTGCGCACGGTCATGGACCAGGCCGCGCGCGAGCGCGACATGTACGACCGGCAGACGGTGCTGTTCCTCGACGAGATCCACCGGTTCACCAAGGCCCAGCAGGACGCCCTGCTCCCGGGCGTCGAGACCCGCCAGGTGATCCTCGTGGCTGCGACGACCGAGAACCCCTCGTTCTCGGTCATCGCCCCGCTGCTGTCGCGCTCGATGCTCATCACGCTTGCACCGCTCAGCGACGACGAGGTGGCCGACGTGCTGGCCTCGGCGATCGCGGACGACCGGGGGCTGGCCGGTGAGTACGCCCTCGCCGACGACGCGGCGGCCCATCTCGTGCGCATCGCCGGGGGAGACGCGCGGCGAGCCCTCACCGCCCTCGAGGCCGCGGCCGGCGTTGCGCAGGACGACGTCGCCCCGGGCGCGGAGCTCGACGGCCCGGTCGAGATCACCCTCGCGCACACCGAGCAGGCCGTGGCGTTCGCGGCCGTGCGCTACGACCGCACCGGCGACCAGCACTACGACGTGGCGTCGGCCCTCATCAAGTCGATGCGGGGGTCCGACGTCGATGCCTCCCTGCACTACCTCGCCCGGATGCTCGAAGCCGGCGAGGACCCGCGGTTCATCGCCCGGCGCATCGTCATCGCGGCCAGCGAGGACGTCGGCATGGCAGATCCCACCGCGTTGCAGACAGCGGTCGCCGCGATGCACGCCGTCGCACAGATCGGCATGCCCGAGGCGCGGATCATCCTCGCCCAGGCGGTCGTCCACAACGCGCTCGCACCCAAGAGCAACGCGGCATACACCGGCATCAACGAGGCGATCGCCGACATCCGCGCCGGCCGCGGCGGCGCGGTGCCGCCGCACCTGCGGGGCAGCGGTTATGCCGGGGCGTCCCGGCTGGGGCACGGCGACGGGTACGTCTACGCGCACGCCGAGCCCGAGGGGGTCGCCCAGCAGGCCTATCTGCCCGATGACCTGCAGGGGCACACCGACTACTACCGCCCCACCGACCGCGGGTTCGAGGAGCGGCTCGGCCCGCGCTGGGCGTGGCTGAAGTCCCGCATCCGCGGCCACACCGACGTGCAGTGAGCGTGGAGCCGTCGGGGTAGGGTGGCCGCCATGGATGTGAGTCTCGGCGACGTCGCGGGCCTGATCGCGGCCCTGGCCTTTGCGTTCCTCGTCTTCCGGCTGGGCAGCGTGATCGGCAAGGCGGGCAAGATCCTCGACGAGACAAGGCTGAGCCTGCGCAGCACCACCGAGAACGTCCAGCCGACGCTGCTCAAGCTCACCGACACCGTGAGCCTGACCAACGAGCAGCTGGCCCGGGTCGACGGCATCACGACCAACGTCTCGGCGATGACCACCAACGTCAACGCGCTGACCTCGCTGTTCGCTGCCACCCTCGGCAGCCCGGTCGTCAAGGTCGCCGCGTTCACCTACGGCGTCCGGACCGCCCTGAGCGGCCCGGCCAAGGGCGGCCGTCGCCGCCGCAGGGGCTGATCACCGATGTCACGTCTGTTCTGGACCGCCCTCGGCGCTGCCGCCGGCGTGTATGCCGTGCGCAAGGTGGGCAAGGCCGCGCAGGCATACACCCCGGCCGGGGTGGCGCACGGCCTGGCCGACTTCGGCGACGGGCTGCGCGAGCTGGCCGCCGCGGTCCGCGAGGGCATGGCCGAGCGCGAGGACGAGCTGCGCCTGGCCCTCGGGATCGACACCGACACCACCACCACGGACGAGGCCGAGACCACGGGTCGGCGTCTCGACCCGGCCTCGGCCCGCGCGCTTCTCGACGACCCCACGGGCCCGAGAGCCGACCGCGCCCCCAGGGCTCGCTAGGGGCGCGTGGCGCACCCGCCGCCGCCCCGGCATACGCCGTGTAGTTTTCTGCCTGCTTTTCTGCCTGCACCGAAGGACTGACCACACCCCATGGAAACCGCCGAGATCAGGCGCCGCTTTCTCTCGTTCTACGAGAGCAAGGGCCACACGGTCGTCCCGTCCGCTCCGCTGGTCTACGACGACCCGAACCTGCTGTTCGTCAACGCCGGCATGGTGCCCTTCAAGCCCTACTTCCTCGGGCAGCAGGCGCCCCAGTGGGACCGCGCGACGTCGGTGCAGAAGTGCGTCCGCACCGGTGACATCGAGGAGGTCGGCAAGACCTCGCGGCACGGCACGTTCTTCCAGATGAACGGCAACTTCTCGTTCGGCGACTACTTCAAGGAAGGCGCCATCACCTTCGCCTGGGAGCTCGTCACGACGCCCCAGGACCAGGGCGGCTTCGGCCTCGACGCCGACAAGATCTGGCCGACCGTCTACGAGGACGACGACGAGGCGTTCGACCTGTGGAAGAACACCATCGGCATCCCCGTCGAGCGGATCGTCCGCCGTGGAAAGCTCGACAACTACTGGCACATGGGCGTTCCCGGTCCTGGTGGTCCCTGCAGCGAGATCTACCTCGACCGCGGCCCCGAGTACGGCCGCGAGGGTGGCCCGGCCGTCGACGAGGACCGCTACCTCGAGTTCTGGAACCTCGTGTTCATGCAGTACGACCTGTCCGCCGTGCGGGCCAAGGACGACTTCGACATCGCCGGCGACCTGCCGAACAAGAACATCGACACCGGCATGGGCCTGGAGCGCATGGCCACGCTGCTCCAGGGCGTCGACAACCTCTACGAGATCGACGAGGTCTACCCCGTCCTCGACCGCGCTGCCGAGCTCACTGGCAAGAAGTACGGCGCGCACTCCGGTCACGCAGCGAGTGACTCCCACCCCGACGACGTGCGGTTGCGCGTCGTGGCCGACCACGTGCGGTCCTCGCTCATGCTCATCGGTGACGGCGTCACGCCCGGCAACGAGGGTCGCGGCTACGTCCTGCGCAGGATGCTGCGCCGCGCCGTCCGGTCGATGCGCCTGCTCGGCTTCGACGAGCCCAGCCTGCCGCTGCTGCTGCCGGTCTCGGTGGAGCGGATGAAGAACTCCTACCCCGAGCTCGAGAGCGGCTTCGACCGCATCTCCCAGATCGCGTATGCCGAGGAGGAGGCCTTCCGGCGGACCCTGGCTGCGGGCACGACCATCCTCGACACCGCGGTCAGCCGCACCAAGCAGGGCGGCGGCAGCACGCTGCCCGGCGACCAGGCGTTCCAGCTGCACGACACCTACGGCTTCCCGATCGACCTCACCCTGGAGATGGCTGCCGAGCAGGGGCTGCAGGTGGACCGCGACGGCTTCACCCGGCTCATGCAGGAGCAGCGCGAGCGCGCCAAGGCCGACGCCAAGGCCAAGAAGGGCGGCCACGCCAACACCGAGGTCTGGCGCGACCTGCGGGCGCTCGGCGCGACCGACTGGCGGGCCTACCAGGAGCTGACCTCCGAGGCGAAGGTCCTCGGCCTGGTCGTGGACGGCGAGCGGGTCGAGGAGCTCGAGCCCGGCCAGCGGGGGCAGGTCGTGCTCGACCGCACCCCCTTCTACGCCGAGTCCGGTGGCCAGATCGCCGACGCGGGCATCATCACCGCCGACGGCGCCCACCTCAAGGTCGTCGACGTCCAGCGGCCGGTCAAGGGCCTGGTCGCCCACACCGTCGAGGTGCTCACCGGTCCGGTGCGCGCCGGGCAGGCCGTCTCGGCCGAGGTCGACCCGGAGTGGCGGATCTCGGCCTGCCAGGCGCACTCGGGCACGCACGTGGTCCACGCAGCCCTGCGCCAGGTGCTGGGCCCGTCGGCCCTGCAGTCGGGGTCGTACAACAAGCCCGGCTACCTGCGGCTCGACTTCGCGTGGGGGCAGGCGCTCTCGCCCGAGACCCGCAGCGAGATCGAGGAGGTCGCCAACCTCGCCGTGCGGCGCGACCTGCCCGTCTCGGCGCAGTACATGACGCTGCCCGAGGCGCGCGAGTTCGGTGCGCTGGCGCTGTTCGGCGAGACCTATGACGAGCAGGTCCGCGTCATCGAGATCGGTGGCCCGTGGTCCCGCGAGCTCTGTGGTGGCACCCACGTCGGCCACTCCTCGCAGATCGGCGCGCTGTCGGTCACCGGCGAGTCGTCGGTCGGCTCCGGCGTGCGCCGTCTGGAGGCGTTCGTGGGCATGGACGCCCTGCGCTACCTCGCCAAGGAGCGGGCCCTGGTCGCCGAGCTGTCCGACATCGTCAAGGTCCAGCCCGGTGAGCTCAAGGACCGCGTCGCCGCGCTCGTTGCCCGCGTCCGCGACGCCGAGCGTGAGATCGAGCGGATCCGCCGCGAGCAGGTCCAGGCCGCGACGGCCTCGCTCGTCGCCTACGCCCGCGACGTCAACGGCATCCGCCTGCTCACCCACGACGCGGGGGCCGGCGCGAGCGCCGACGACCTGCGGACCATGGCCCTCGACCTGCGCAACCGCCTCGGTGACAGCGCCCCCGCGGTCATCGCCCTCACCGGCGTGGCGAACGACCGCCCCGGCGTCGTCGTGGCGACGAACGCCCGGGCGCGCGAGCGCGGCATCAAGGCCGGCGCCCTCGTGCGCGTCGCGGCCCAGACCCTCGGCGGCGGCGGCGGCGGCAAGGACGACCTCGCCCAGGGCGGTGGCACCGATGTCGCCCGCACCGGCGATGCGCTCGGCCAGGTCGACCACGCGGTCCGTGCAGCCACCCAGGCCGCTGGGTGACCCCGAACTCTGACCCGTCGATGCCCACGCGCCCCGGACGGCGCGTGGGCATCGACGTCGGCAGCGTGCGGGTGGGCGTCGCCTCGAGCGACCCCTCGGGACTGCTCGCCACCCCCGTGCGCACACTGGCCCGTGACCTGACGCACGACGTCGCCCCCGACGTCGCCCCCGCCACCACACCCGACGCCACGCCCGACGCCACACCGGACGCGCCGGCGCCCACCGACCTCGAGGAGATCGCCGCGCTCGTCGTGGAGCTCGACTGCCTCGAGGTGGTCGTGGGACTGCCACGCAGCCTCAGCGGTGCCGAAGGTCCTGCTGCTCAGGCAGCGCGCACGTATGCTGGGCGGCTGGCGGCACGCGTCGCCCCGGTCCCCGTGCGTCTGGTCGACGAGCGGCTCACGACCGTCGACGCGCACCGCTCCCTCCGCGAGAGCGGGGTCGACAGCCGCAAGCACCGCGCGGTGGTCGACCAGGCCGCAGCAGTCCTCATCCTGCAGGCCGCCCTCGACACGGAGCGCAGCTCCGGGCGCCCGCCCGGCGAGCTGGTCACGACAGGTGGGCGCAAGCCCAGGACAAAGGACAGGCACCGATGACCGAGCCCCATCTGGAGCACTCGATCTTCGGGGGGCACGAGACGGGGGAGCCGGGTCACCCGGGTCAGAGTCGTTCGTCACGACGCGCGAGCCGCAAGCCGAAACGCCGCGGCCGGCGCCTGGGCTGCCTGGTGGTGGCCATCGTCCTGGTCGCTGCGGCGGCGTTCGCGGCATACACCGTCCTGCGTCCGGTGGTCGACGGGTTCCTGGCGAGCAACGACTACCCGGGCCCGGGCAGCGGTTCGGTGCAGGTCACGGTGAACGACGGCGACAGTGGTCGGGCGATCGGCGCCACGCTCCAGAAGGCCGGCGTCGTCAAGACGGCCAAGGCGTTCCTCGACGCCGCGGCGACCGACCCCCGGTCCGCCGCGATCCAGCCGGGCACCTACACGCTCAAGAAGCAGATGTCGGCCAAGGAGGCGCTCGCGATCCTCGTCGACGGCAAGAACCGCACGGTCCCGCGGGTGACCATCCGTGAGGGCTTGTGGACGAGCGAGGTGTTCGCCGCGCTGTCGAAGGGCACCGGGGTACCGCTCGCGCAGTACCAGGCCGCGGCCAAGGACACCGCCGCTCTGGGCCTGCCACCCGAGGCCAAGGGCAACGTCGAGGGCTACCTCTTCCCGTCGACCTACGAGTTCCCCGCGAAGGCGACCGCGACCGAGCAGCTCGCGACCATGGTGGCCAAGGCCGTGGCCGAGCTCCAGAGTGCCGGTGTCTCCGAGGCGGACTACGAGAAGACCCTCATCGTCGCCTCGATCGTCGAGGGCGAGGCGGGGGTGGCCGACCGGGGCAAGGTCGCGCGGGTCATCGACAACCGGCTCGAGCACCCCACCGGCCCGACGGTCGGGTTGCTGCAGATGGACTCCACCGTCAACTTCGCCCTACAGAAGCGCGGCAACCTCACCAAGGCGCAGTACGACTCGGCGAAGTCGAACCCCTACGACACGTACACCCACAAGGGTCTGCCGCCGGGTCCGATCAGCAGCCCGGGAGCCAAGGCGATCGAGGCCGCCGCCGCGCCGACCCCGGGTCCGTGGTTCTACTTCGTCACGGTCAACTACGACACCGGCGAGACGCTCTTCGCGACGACCCGGGCCGAGCACGACCGCAACAACGCCCAGCGCCAGGCGTGGTGCGACGCCAACAAGCCGAAGTGCGAGGGCAGTGGCTGAGCCGCGGCGAGCCGCCGTCCTCGGGCGACCGGTGACCCACTCGCTCTCGCCGACGCTGCACGCCGCGGCCTACCGCGCCACGGGGCTGACCCAGTGGTCGTATGCCGCGCACGACGTGGGCGCCGACGAGCTCGCGTCGTGGGTCGCCCCCCTGGACGAGAGCTGGCGCGGGCTGAGCCTGACGATGCCCCTCAAGGAGGCGGCCTTCGACGTCGCGAGCACGGTGACGCAGACGGCCCGGGTCACCGGCGCCATCAACACCCTCGTGCGGCGCGGCGACCTCGGCTGGGACGCCCACAACACCGACGTGCGGGGCATCGAGTGCGCGCTCGCCGACGTGGCCCACGACGGCTCTGCGGTCGTCCTGGGCGGGGGCGCCACGGCACGCTCGGCGATCCTTGCCCTCGCGGCGCTCGGCGTCGAACGGGTGGTGCTCGCCGTGCGCGGCGAGGCCCGACCCGAGACGCTGCGGCTCGCGGTGCACGCGGGCGTCGCGATCGAGGTCGTGCCGCTGGCCTCGTGGACGGCCCGCCCCAGCGGTGTCGTCGTCAGTACCTTGCCCCCGCAGGGCGGTCTCGTCGCGGCTGCCGCGGTCGGGACGCGCCGCCGCGCGGGCACCCTCATGGACGTCGTCTACGCCGACTGGCCCACCCCGCTGGCCACTGCCGCCTCGCGGGCCGGCCTGAGCGTCAGGTCGGGCCTCGACATGCTCGTCTACCAGGCGGCCGAGCAGTTCCGCCTCTTCACCGGCACGCCGCCGCCGGTGCAGGCGATGTATGCCGCCGGCCGCCAGGCGCTGGCCCGATGACGGCCGGACTGCTGGTCGCGCTGTTCGGCGTGGCCGGCGCCGTGCTCGGCGGGTTGACGGGCCGTGCGCTGGCCACCGGCGGGTACCGGATCGAGTCCGACGACGCCGGCGCGCTGCCACGGCACTGGTGGTGGCCCGGCCTGGTGCTGGCGCTGCTGTGGGGCTTCCTCGCCTGGCGCATCGGCGACTTCGCCGGGTGGGCGGCGCTGCCGGCATACCTCCTCTTCGGGTGGCTGGCGGTCGCCCTGGTGTGGATCGACGCCGACGTGCACCGGCTCCCCGACGGGCTGGTGCTGCCGGCCTACCCGGCGCTCGGCGCCCTCGTGGCCCTCGCCGCCGCCGGGCTGGGCGACTGGGGCTCGCTGCTGCGTGCCGTGGCCTGCATGGCGGGCCTGTTCGCGCTCTACTTCGTCATGGCCTGGATCTCGCCGAGCTCGCTGGGGTTCGGCGACGTCAAGCTCGCGGGGCTGATCGGCCTGGTCCTGGGCTGGGTCGGGGTGCCCCAGGCGCTGCTCGGGGTGCTCGCGGGATTCGTCGTCGGCGGGGTCGTGGCGCTGGTCATGCTCGTGGGCCGGCGGGTGGGGCTGCGCTCGCACATCGCGTTCGGCCCGGCCATGCTCGCGGGCGCGTTCGTCGCCCTCGGGGTGGAGTTCCACCTGGTGGCCTGACGGCGGCTGGCCCTGGCCTGCATGGGAGGATCGGGGCATGCTCCGCTGGTTGACCGCAGGTGAGTCCCACGGCCCAGCCCTCCTCGCGACGATCGAGGGCCTGCCCGCCGGGGTCGAGGTGACGACCAAGGATGTCGCCGCGGCCCTGGCGCGGCGCCGACTCGGCTTCGGCCGCGGCGCCCGGATGGCCTTCGAGCAGGACGAGGTCGAGTTCCTCGGGGGCGTGCGCCACGGCGTGACGATGGGCTCGCCGGTGGCGATCCGGATCGGCAACACCGAGTGGCCGAAGTGGCAGACCGTCATGGCGGCCGACCCGGTCGCGCCCGAGGACCTGGCCGCGTCCGATGACGTCAACGCCGAGCGCGAGGTCGCGCGCAACCGCCCGCTCACCCGCCCGCGCCCCGGCCACGCCGACCTCGTCGGCATGCAGAAGTACGGCTTCGACGACGCCCGTCCGGTGCTGGAGCGTGCCTCCGCTCGCGAGACCGCCGCCCGGGTCGCGCTCGGCGAGGTGGCGGCCCGGTTCCTCGAGCAGGCCTATGGCATCCGGCTGGTGTCGCACACCGTGGCCATCGGCACCGCCGGGGTCGGCGACGACGCCGTGCTGCCGACGCCCGACCAGGTCGAGCAGATCGACTCCGACCCCGTGCGCACCCTCGACGCCACCGGCTCGGCGGCCATGGTCGGCGAGGTCGAGGCCGCCAAGAAGGACGGCGACACTCTCGGCGGCGTGGTCGAGGTCGTCGCCTACGGCCTGCCGCCCGGTCTGGGCTCCCACGTGCACTGGGACCGTCGTCTCGATGCCCAGCTCGCCGCCGCGCTCATGGGCATCCAGGCCATCAAGGGGGTCGAGATCGGTGACGGGTTCCGCACCGCGGCCCGCCGGGGTTCGGCCGCCCACGACGAGATGGAGCGGGACGCGTCCGGGGCGATCCAGCGGCGCACCGGTCGCGCCGGTGGCACCGAGGGCGGCATGTCCACCGGTGACGTGCTGCGGGTGCGTGCCGCGATGAAGCCCATCTCGACGGTCCCGCGCGCCCTCGACACCGTCGACACCACCGGTGCCGAGGCCGCCAAGGCGATCCACCAGCGATCGGACGTGTGCGCCGTCCCGGCAGCCGGCGTGGTGGCCGAGGCGATGGTCGCGCTGGTCCTCGCGCAGGCCTGCCTCGAGAAGTTCGGTGGCGACTCCGTGGCCGAGACGTCCCGCAACCACGCGGCATACCTCGCGTCCATCCCGGCCACCATGCGCACGTGGTGAGCGGCGGGTCCGGGCCCCTCGTCGTCGTCATCGGGCCGCCGGGGTCCGGCAAGAGCACCATCGGTCGCCGGCTCGCCGTGGCCCTTGGCGTCGAGTGGCACGACACCGACGCCGCGATCGAGTCGCGCGAGGCACGGTCGATCTCCGACATCTTCGTCGACCACGGTGAGCCGTACTTCCGTGACCTCGAGCGCGCCGAGGTGGCGCGGGCACTGGCCGAGCGGCGCGGGGTCGTCTCGGTGGGTGGGGGCGCCCCGATGGACCCCCAGACCCAGGCGGCGCTCGCAGGCCAGACGGTCGTCTTCCTCGACGTGGGCATCGCCGACGCCGCGCGACGCATCGGCTTCGACGCCAGTCGGCCGCTGCTCATGATCAACCCCCGCGCCTCCTGGACCAAGATGATGAACGAGCGACGCCCCACCTACGAACGGCTCGCCACCCTGCGGGTCGACACCGGCGGGCGCAAGCCGGCGGCCGTGGTCGAGGAGATCGTCGCGTTCCTGGAAGGCAGAGCATGACCACCACCCGGATCAGCGTGGGCGGCGACTACGACGTCGTCATCGGCACCGGGCTGCTCGACGAGCTGCCCCAGCTGCTCGGCGAGGGGGTCCAGCGCGTGCTGGTCGTGCACCCCCGGGCCCTCGCCGCGACCGGTGAGGGCGTGCGAGAGGCGTTGGCGGCCAGCGGTTTCGAGGCGTATGCCGCAGAGGTCCCCGATGCCGAGGAGGCCAAGACCGCGCAGGTCGCCGCGTTCGTCTGGGGCGTCCTGGGGCAGGCCGGTTTCACTCGGTCTGACGCGGTCGTCAGCGTCGGGGGAGGGGCGACCACCGACCTCGCCGGGTTCGTCGCCGCCACCTGGCTGCGCGGCATCCGGGTCGTCCACGTGCCCACCACCCTCCTCGGCATGGTCGACGCCGCGGTGGGCGGCAAGACGGGCATCAACACGCCTGAGGGCAAGAACCTCGTCGGGTCGTTCCACCCTCCTGCCGGGGTGCTCTGCGACCTGGCCACCTTGGAGACGCTGCCCACCCACGACTTCGTGGCCGGTCTGGCCGAGGTCGTCAAGTGCGGGTTCATCGCCGACCCGGTGATCCTCGACCTCGTCGAGGCCGACCCGCAGGGGGTGCGCAGCCCCTCGGGTGCGCACGTGCGCGAGCTCGTCGAGCGGGCGGTCCGGGTCAAGGCCGACGTCGTCGCCCAGGACCTCAAGGAGTCGGACCTGCGCGAGATCCTCAACTACGGCCACACCTTCGGCCATGCCGTCGAGCAGGTGGAGCGCTACGCGTTCCGGCACGGTGCCGCCGTGTCGATCGGCATGGTCTACGTCGCCGAGCTGGCGCGCCTGGTCGGACGCATCGACGACGACCTGGTCGACCGGCACCGCGCCGTCCTCACCTCGCTGGGGCTGCCCGTCACGTACCGTGGCGACCGGTGGCCCCAGCTGCTCGACGCGATGAAGCGCGACAAGAAGTCGCGGGGCTCGCTGCTGCGGTTCGTGGTGCTCGCCGGGCTGGCCAAGCCGGTGCGGCTCGAGGGCCCCGACCCCGCGCTGCTCCAGGCGGCATACGCCGAGATCAGCCGCGACTGAGGGCGCACGCGATTCGGGGGAGGGGCTGGGGCGGCGGCTAGACTGCTCGGCGACTTCCAGCCCAACCGAAAGCGACTCTTCCTGTGGCATCGACCAACGACCTGAAAAACGGCCTCGTCCTCAACCTCGAGGGCCAGCTCTGGGCCGTGGTGGAGTTCCAGCACGTCAAGCCCGGCAAGGGTCCGGCCTTCGTCCGCACCAAGCTCAAGAACGTCATGTCGGGCAAGGTCGTCGACAAGACCTTCAACGCCGGCGTCAAGGTCGAGACCGCGAACGTCGACCGTCGTGACATGCAGTACCTCTACAAGGACGGGTCGGACTACGTCTTCATGGACGGCGACACGTACGACCAGATCCACATCCCCGAGGCGACCGTCGGCGAGGTCGCGAACTACCTCCTCGAGAACCAGACCGCCCAGGTCGCGACCCACGACGGCACCGTGCTCTACGTCGAGCTGCCGACCTCGGTCGTGCTCGAGATCACCTACACCGAGCCGGGCCTGCAGGGCGACCGCTCCACCGGTGGCACCAAGCCGGCGACGCTCGAGACCGGTGCGCAGATCAACGTCCCGCTGTTCCTCGAGCAGGGCACCAAGGTCAAGGTCGACACCCGCGACGGCTCCTACCTCGGTCGCGTGAACTGACCCTTGGCTGCCAGGACCAAGGCCCGCAAACGGGCTGTCGACCTCCTCTTCGAGGCCGAGCAGCGCGGCATGAACGCGCGCGACCTGCTCGTGGAGCGGCTGGCCAAGCCGGTCACCGAGGCGCCGCTCAACCAGTACACCGCCGACCTCGTCGAGGGGGTCGTCGAGCACTGGACCGACATCAACGAGCTGCTCTCGACCTACTCCCAGGGGTGGTCCCTCGAGCGGATGCCCAGCGTCGACCGCGCCATCCTGCGCCTCGGCGCGTTCGAGGTGCTGTATGCCGCGGAGGTGCCCGAGAGCGTCGCCATCGCCGAGGCGGTGGAGCTGGCCAAGAGCCTGTCCACCGACGACTCGCCGAAGTTCGTCAACGGTCTCCTCGGGCGCCTCGCCGAGGTCAAGCCGACCCTGGCCTGACCCACGCCGCCGGAAGACCACGCCATCCGCTAGGGTGACCCGCGAACGACATCCTTTAACGACCTGTCCTGTGAGGCAGGGAAGGAGGTCCTGACGCCGCCATGCGTCCTGACTCTGCAGCACCCGAGGGCGACTCGACCGTCCCCACCGCCACCACCACCACCGCCGAGGACCCGTCGGTCCGCACCGTCATGAGCGCGGCCGACGTGTCCCGAGCCCTGCGTCGCATCGCCCACGAGATCCTCGAGCGCAACAAGGGCGCCGACGACCTGGTGATCCTGGGCATCCCACGCCGCGGGGTGGCCCTCGCGCACCGGCTCGCCGGCGTCATGGAGTCCGTCGAGGGTCGTCCCGTGCCCGTCGGCGCGCTCGACGTGACGATGCACCGCGACGACCTGCGCCGCCAGCCGACCCGCAGCCCGATGCACACCGACATCCCGGGCTCCGGGATCGACGACAAGGTCGTGGTCCTGGTCGACGACGTCCTGTACTCCGGCCGCACGGTCCGGGCTGCTCTCGACGCGCTCTCCGACCTCGGCCGGCCGCGCGCGGTGCGCTTGGCCGTCCTGGTCGACCGTGGGCACCGGGACCTGCCCATCCGGGCCGACCACGTCGGCAAGAACCTCCCGACGGCCAGCACCGAGCGGGTCAGCGTCCGGCTCACCGAGCACGACGGCGAGCAGGACGAGGTCACCATCAGCGCAGGTGAGCCCCGATGACGTCCAGCCCGGTTTCGACGGTCGCCGGGACCGTCGCCGCCACGGGCGCCGACACGGTCGCCGGCATGCGGCATACCCGCCGCCACCTGCTCAGCTCCGCCGACCTCGACCGCGCGCAGGTGCGGGCCATCCTCGACACTGCCGCCGAGATGCACGCGGTCCAGCGGCGCGAGGTGAAGAAGCTGCCGACCCTGCGTGGTCGCACGGTCGTGAACCTCTTCTTCGAGGACTCGACGCGCACCCGCAGCAGCTTCGAGATCGCCGGCAAGTGGCTCTCGGCCGACGTCATCAACATCAGTGGCAAGGGGTCCTCGACCTCCAAGGGCGAGTCGCTGCGGGACACCGTCCTGACCGTGGCCGCCATGGGGGTCGATGCCCTCGTGATCCGCCACGGTGCCAGCGGTGCGGCCCACCAGGTCAGCCAGTGGGTCGACGCCCACGTCATCAACGCGGGCGACGGCATGCACGAGCACCCGACCCAGGCGCTGCTCGACGCCTACACGATGGAGCGGCGGCTCGGCGACCTCGAGGACCGCCACGTGGTCATCGTCGGCGACCTGACCCACTCCCGGGTGGTCCGCTCCAACCTCATCACGCTGCGCACGCTCGGCGCCCGGGTCACCCTCGTCGCGCCGCCGACCCTGATGCCCAGCGGCATCGCGTCGTGGGCCCGCACCGAGGGGTTTGCACTCACGCACGACTTCGACGAGGTGCTGCCGACCGCGGACGCGGTGATGATGCTGCGGGTGCAGCGCGAACGGATGAGCGGCGGCTACTTCCCCACCGCGCGCGAGTACACCGTCGGCTACGGCCTGACGCGCGGTCGCCTCGACCTCCTCACCGCCGCCAACCCAGAGGCCGTCATCTGCCACCCCGGCCCGATGAACCGGGGCCTCGAGATCGCCGCCGACGCCGCGGATGCCGCCCAGTCGCTGATCCTCGACCAGGTGAGCGCCGGGGTCGCTATGCGGATGTCGGTGCTGTACCACCTGCTCGCCGGAGAGGAAGGCACCGCATGAGCGCCTTGTTGGTCACCGGAGCCGACCTGTGCGGCGGTGGCGCGAGCGACCTGCTCATCGAGGACGGCGTCATCACGCAGATCGGAACGATCGGCGCCAAGGGCTCGCGGGGCTGGGACGTCCTCGATGCCGACGGCCTGGTCGCCCTGCCCGGGCTGGTCGACCTGCACACCCACCTGCGTGAGCCGGGGCGCGAGGATGCCGAGACGATCGCCTCCGGGTCGGCCGCAGCTGCCGTCGGCGGCTACACCGCGATCCTGGCCATGGCCAACACCTCGCCGGTCACGGACACTGCCGAGGCTGCTGAGCGCATCCTCGACCTCGGACGCGCCGCCGGGCTGGTCGACGTCGTGCCGGTGGGCGCGGTGACCAAGGGGCTGCTGGGCGACGAGCTCGCCGAGCTGGGCCTGATGCACCGCTCGCGGGCCGCCGTGACCGTGTTCTCCGACGACGGCCACTGCGTCCACGACGCCCGGGTCATGCGACGTGCCCTCGAGTACGTCCGCGCCTTCGGTGGGGTCGTGTCCCAGCACGCCCAGGACCCGCAGCTCGCGGGGCCGCAGGCGTGCGCCCACGAGGGCGAGCTGTCCGGTCGGCTGGGCCTGCCGGGCTGGCCCGGCATCGCCGAGGAGTCGATCGTCGCGCGCGACGTCATGCTGGCGCGGCATACCGGCTCGCGCGTCCACGTCGCCCACGTCTCGACCGCGGGCACCGTGGAGGTGCTGCGCTGGGCCAAGGCCCAGGGCATCGCCGTCACGGCCGAGGTGACGCCCCACCACCTCGTCCTCACGACCGACCTGCTCACCGGCTACGACCCGACGTTCAAGGTCAACCCGCCGCTGCGGCCCCAGGAGGACGTCGAGGCGCTGCGCCAAGCGCTCGCCGACGGCACCATCGACGCCGTCGCCACCGACCACGCGCCCCACGCCCGGCACGACAAGGAGCACGCGTTCGTCGACGCTGCCTTCGGGATGCTCGGGCTCGAGACGGCGCTGTCCGTCGTCAGCGACGTCATGGTGACGACCGGGCTGCTCGACTGGGCCGGGGTCGCCCGCGTGATGGCCCAGAACCCCGCGCGCATCGCCGGCCTCGCCGACCACGGCCGCCCGATCGAGGTCGGTGCGCCCGCCAACCTGACCCTGGTCGACCCGTCGGCCCAGGTCACCATCGACCGCGGCGCCTCGCTGTCCTTGTCCCGCAACAACCCGTGGCACGGCCGCACCCTGCGTGGTGCGGTGCACGCCACGGTGCTGCGCGGACGCGTCACCGCCCAGAAGGGGGCCCTCGCGTGACCCGACTCCAAGCCGTGGGCGTCATGCTCGTCGCCCTGGGCCTGATCTACGCCCTGCTGTATGCCGCGTGGCTGCGCAAACGGCGCAGCCACGCCTCCGCCGCCATCGCCGCCGAGCGGCGCCGCACCAGCGAGCCCGCGGCGAAGAGCGCTCCGGTCCTCGACGACGCCCGTTCGACGCAGGTCCTGGCCGAGGGCACCTACGTCAGCACCACCACGGCAGCCAGCCGCCTGGAGCGGGTGACGGTCGAAGGACTGGGCAACCGTGCCAAGGCGACCCTCACCGTCAACCGGGGCACACCGACCCAGCTCGTCCGGATCGAGCGCCAGGGCGAGTCGACGGTGATCATCCCGGCCGGCCGGCTGGTCTCGGTCCGCCGCGACCGCGGCATGGCCGGCAAGTTCGTCGGCGCCAACCGCATGCTCGTCCTGCAGTGGCGCACGCCCGAGGGCGACGTCTACGAGACCGGCTTCCTGCCGCGGTACCGCGCCGACGTCGACAAGGTCGAGTCCGCGCTCTGGTGGCACACCGGCACGGCCGAGACCCCCGCCTCAGAAGGAGACCCGACGTCATGACCGCGTCCGCTGCCCCGCTCGACCTCGACCTCGACCGTGAGTCGGCCGTGCTCGTCCTCGAGGACGGACGGACCTTCCGCGGTGACGCCTACGGCGCGATCGGCCAGACCGTGGGTGAGGCGGTGTTCTCCACCGGCATGACCGGCTACCAGGAGACGCTCACCGACCCGAGCTACCACCGCCAGGTCGTCGTCATGACCGCGCCCCACGTCGGCAACACCGGCGTCAACGACGAGGACGCCGAGTCGGACCGGATCTGGGTCGCGGGCTACGTCGTGCGCGACCCCGCGCTGCGGCCGTCGAACTGGCGCTCCCAGCGCTCGCTGGAGGACGACCTGCGTCAGCAGGGCGTCGTGGGCATCAGCGGCATCGACACCCGAGCGCTCACCCGCCACCTGCGCGAGCGCGGCGCGATGCGCGTCGGCATCTTCTCCGGAGAGCGGTCCGAGCTGCCGCTCGCCGAGCTGACCGGGGCCGTCCGGAACGCACCGTCGATGACGGGGGCTGCGCTGGCGGCGGAGGTGAGCACGACCGAGCCGTACGTCGTGCCTGCGGTGGGGGAGAAGCGGTTCACCGTCGCGGCGGTCGACCTTGGCATCAAGGCGATGACCCCGACCCTGATGGCCCAGCAGGGCATCGAGGTGCACGTCCTGCCGGCGACGGCGACGTTCGACGACCTCCAGGCCGTCGGCGACGCCGGCCCCGACGGCGTGTTCTTCTCCAACGGGCCGGGCGATCCCGCGGCGGCCGACGCCGAGGTCGCCGTCCTCCGCGAGGTCCTCGACGCGCGCATCCCGTTCTTCGGCATCTGCTTCGGCAACCAGCTGCTCGGCCGGGCGCTCGGCTTCGGCACCTACAAGCTCAAGTACGGCCACCGCGGCATCAACCAGCCCGTCATCGACCGCAGCACGGGCAAGGTCGAGATCACCGCCCACAACCACGGCTTCGCGGTCGACGCGCCGGTCGACGCGGACGTGACCGCGCCCAGCGACCGTGACGGCACGGCATACGGGCGGGTGCGCGTCTCGCACGTCTGCCTCAACGACGACGTGGTCGAGGGCCTCGACTGCCTCGACCTGCCCGCCTACTCGGTCCAGTACCACCCCGAGGCGGCGGCCGGGCCGCACGACGCCGGCTACCTGTTCGACCGGTTCGTGGAGCTGATGAGCAACAACGAGAAGGGAAACCGCGGCTGATGCCCAAGCGTGACGACATCAAGAGCGTTCTCGTCATCGGCTCCGGGCCGATCGTCATCGGCCAGGCCTGCGAGTTCGACTACTCCGGCACGCAGGCCTGCCGGGTGCTGCGCGAGGAGGGCCTGCGGGTCATCCTCGTCAACTCCAACCCGGCGACGATCATGACCGACCCCGAGTTCGCCGACGCCACGTACATCGAGCCGATCACGCCCGAGGTGGTTGAGGCGATCATCGCCCGCGAGCGCCCCGACGCGGTGCTCGCCACCCTGGGCGGCCAGACCGCGCTCAACTGCGCGATCGCCCTGCACGAGGCGGGAGTCCTCGAGAAGTACGGCTGCCCCCTCATCGGTGCGAACGTCGAGGCCATCCAGCTCGGCGAGGACCGCGAGAAGTTCAAGGGCGTGGTCGAGCGTTGCGGCGCAGAGTCCGCACGATCCTTCATCTGCCACTCCATGGACGAATGCCTCACTGCCGCAGGCGATCTGGGCTACCCGGTCGTGGTGCGGCCGTCCTTCACCATGGGGGGCCTCGGGTCCGGGTTCGCCTACGACGAGGTCGACCTGCGGCGCATCGCCGGCCAGGGCCTGCAGTACAGCCCCACGACCGAGGTGCTCCTCGAGGAGTCGATCCTCGGCTGGAAGGAGTACGAGCTCGAGGTGATGCGTGACCACGCTGACAACGTCGTGGTCGTCTGCTCCATCGAGAACCTCGACCCCATGGGCGTCCACACCGGCGACTCCATCACCGTGGCGCCCGCACTCACGCTGACCGACCGCGAGTACCAGCGGCTGCGCGACATCGGCATCGCGGTGATCCGCGAGGTCGGCGTCGACACCGGCGGCTGCAACATCCAGTTCGCGGTCAACCCCGTGGACGGCCGGATCATCGTCATCGAGATGAACCCGCGCGTCTCGCGCTCGTCGGCGCTGGCGTCGAAGGCGACCGGGTTCCCGATCGCCAAGATCGCCGCGAAGATGGCCATCGGCTACACCCTCGACGAGGTCCCCAACGACATCACCCGGGAGACCCCGGCGAGCTTCGAGCCGAGCCTGGACTACATCGTCGTCAAGGTGCCGCGCTTCGCCTTCGAGAAGTTCCCGGCGGCCGACCCGACCCTGACGACCACGATGAAGTCCGTGGGCGAGGCGATGGCGATCGGCCGGAACTTCACCGAGGCACTGCAGAAGGCCCTGCGCTCGATGGAGCGCGCCGACAACAGCTTCCACTGGTCCGGGCCGCGGCCCACGGACGCCGAGGCGCGCGCCCTGCTCGAGACCGCGAGGACACCGACCGACGGGCGCATCGTCACCGTGCAGCAAGCGCTGCGCGGCGGGCTCAGCGTCGAGGAGGTGCACGAGGCCACCGGCATCGACCCGTGGTTCCTCGACCAGATGGCCCTGGTCAACCACGTCGCCGACCGGGTCGCGGCGGCTCCCGAGCTGACCCCGCGGCTGCTGCGGACGGCCAAGCGCCACGGGTTCTCCGACGTCCAGCTCGCCTCGCTGCGGGGTATGCCGGAGGCGGTCGTCCGTGGCGTACGGCACGCCCTCGGCGTGCGTCCGGTCTACAAGACCGTCGACACCTGTGCCGCGGAGTTCGCGGCCGAGACCCCGTACTACTACAGCGCGTACGACGAGGAGACCGAGGTGCAGCCGCGCGAGCGCGAGGCCGTGATCATCCTCGGCAGTGGGCCCAACCGGATCGGCCAGGGCGTCGAGTTCGACTACTCCTGCGTCCACGCCAGCTTCGCCCTGCGGGAGGCCGGCTACGACACCGTGATGGTCAACTGCAACCCCGAGACGGTCTCCACCGACTACGACACCAGCAGCCGGCTCTACTTCGAGCCGCTGACCCTCGAGGACGTCCTCGAGGTGGTCCACGCCGAGCAGCAGGCCGGACCGGTCGCCGGGGTCATCGTCCAGCTCGGTGGCCAGACGCCGCTCGGCCTGGCCAAGGCCCTCAAGGATGCGGGGGTGCCCATCGTCGGCACGAGCCCGGAGGCCATCGACCTGGCCGAGGACCGCGGCGCGTTCGGTCGCGTCCTCGCCGAGGCGAAGCTGCCCGCGCCCAAGCACGGCACGGCATACAGCGCCCCCGAGGCCGTCGCGGTGGCCCGCGAGATCGGCTACCCCGTCCTCGTGCGCCCCTCCTACGTCCTCGGTGGGCGGGGCATGGAGATCGTCTACGACGACGAGACCCTGGCCGGGTACGTGACCCGCGCGACGGTGGCCAGCCCCGAGCACCCCGTGCTCGTCGACCGGTTCCTCGACGACGCGATCGAGATCGACGTCGACGCGATCTACGACGGCACAGACCTGTACCTCGGCGGCATCATGGAGCACATCGAGGAGGCCGGCATCCACTCCGGCGACTCCGCGTGCACCCTGCCGCCGGTCACGCTCGGCGTCGCCGAGCTCGAGCGGGTCCGCGAGGCCACCCTGCAGCTGGCCGAGGGGATCGGCGTGCGGGGGTTGATGAACGTCCAGTTCGCCCTCGCCCAGGACATCCTCTACGTCCTCGAGGCCAACCCTCGCGCCTCGCGCACGGTGCCGTTCGTCGCGAAGGCCACCGGCGTGCCGGTGGCCAAGGCCGCTGCGCGCGTCATGCTCGGGGCCACGATCAAGGACCTCCGCGCCGAAGGACTGCTGCCGCCCGAGGGCGACGGTGGCGCGATGCCCAGCCATGCGCCGGTCGCCGTGAAGGAGGCCGTCCTGCCGTTCAAGCGCTTCCGGACCCGGGACGGCCAGGTCGTCGACAGCCTGCTCGGGCCCGAGATGCGCTCGACCGGCGAGGTCATGGGCATCGACCAGGACTTCGGGACGGCGTTCGCCAAGGGCATGCTCGGTGCCGGGTCCGGGCTACCGCGCGAAGGCCGGATCTTCGTCTCCGTCGCCAACCGCGACAAGCGCGCGATGATCTTCCCTGTCAAGCGGCTCGCCGACCTCGGGTTCACCATCGTCGCCACCTCCGGCACGGCAGATGTGTTGCGCCGCAACGGCATTCCGTCCGAGGTCGTCCACAAGCACAGCGAGCGGGAAGTCGGCGAGCAGAGCATCGTCGACCTCATCCTCGCCGGCGACGTGGCCATGGTGGTCAACACGCCATCGGGCTCGAACGCGCGGGCCGACGGGTACGCCATCCGCGCCGCGACCACCTCGATGGACCGCCCGATCATCACCACGGTGCAGGAGCTGGCGGCCGCGGTGCAGGGGATCGAGGCGCAGCTGCGGGGCGAGTTCACCGTGAAGTCCCTGCAGGAGCACTCCCGCGATCTCGACCTCTACGGCGTGGGTGGGCGCGCATGATCCCCGCACCGAGCAGCGCCGCACCCACCACGGCCCCCGCGCCCGGCTCGTCGGGTGTCCTCCAGGTGACGGGCGAGCTCATCGCCTCGCGCCGGGCCGGCGCCTACCACCACCTCACCTTCGTGGCACCGGGCTTGGCCGAGCTCGCTCGCCCGGGCCAGTTCGTCGCGCTGGCGGTCGGTGGGGAGGCCGGCGGCACGCTCCTGCGCCGGTGCTTCTCCATCCACAAGGTCAGCCCGTCAGGGACCTATGGCGGCACCGTCGACGTCGTCATCTCGCCGGTCGGGCCGGGCACCCGGTGGCTGAGTGACCTGCGCGCGCACGACGAGGTCGACATCGTGGGTCCCCTCGGTCGCCCCTTCCCGCTGCCGACCGAACCCGTTCCCTGCGTGCTCGTCGGTGGTGGCTACGGCAGTGCCCCGCTCTTCTGGCTCGCCGAGACGCTGCGCGAGCGCGGCTGCCACGTCGAGCTTCTGCTCGGGGCCGCGACCGAGCAGAAGCTCTTCGGCGTGGTGGAGGCCCGCCGCAGCGCCGACGGCGTCACCGTCACCACCGACGACGGTTCGATGGGCACCAAGGGCTGGGTGTCCGATGTCCTCCCCGCGGTCATCCGCCGCACCGGGGCCGCGGTCGTCTACGGCTGTGGCCCGATGGGCATGCTCCAGTCGGTGAGCCAGGTGGCCACGGACGAAGGCGCTGTCGCCCAGGTGGCGGTCGAGGAGTCGATGGCCTGCGGGGTCGGCGTGTGCATGACGTGCGTGCTGCCCGTGAAGGGCAACGACGGCCTCACGCGCATGGTGCGGTCCTGCGTCGAGGGCCCGGTGTTCCGTGGCGACCGGGTGCGCTGGGAGGCCTTCGCCGACGGGGTATGCCGCGTGCCCGCGGACGCGGTCGGGGCGCCCCGGGGCGGAGGTCACTGATGGGCCTGTTCACGAGCACCCGGCATACCGATCCGCCGCCGGACGCGCCCACCGAGGGCGGCACGGCTTCAGCGGCGAGCGCGCCGGTGGACATGTCGGTCACCCTGGCCGGGGTCACCCTGCCCAGCCCGATGATGACCGCCAGCGGGTGCGCCGCGAACGGCCAGGAGCTGGCGCGGTTCTTCGACCTGCGCGAGCTCGGTGCCTTCGTCACCAAGTCGGTCATGGCCGAGCCGCGCTCTGGCCGGGGGACGCCGCGCATGGCTGAGACGCCGTCCGGCATGCTCAACTCGATCGGTCTCCAGGGACCCGGCATCCACGCCTTCGTGGACAAGGACCTCGCCTGGCTCAAGGCCCAAGGGGCCCGCGCACTCGTCTCCATCGCCGGGAACACGAGCGGGGAGTTCGCCGACGTGGCGGGCATACTGCGCGCCAGCCCGGCGTTCGACGCGGTCGTCGGGGTCGAGGTCAACATCTCCTGCCCCAACGTCGCCAACCGCGGGCTGGTCTTCGCCTGCGACCCCATGGCCAGCGCGAAGGTCATCGCCCTGGTCCGTGAGCAGCTGCCTCGGGACGTGCCGATCTTTGCCAAGCTGACGCCCGACGTGACCGACATCGTCAGCGTCGCGCAGGCGTCGGTGAAGGCCGGGGCCGACGGGCTCACCATGATCAACACGTTGCTGGGCATGGTGATCGACACGGACCGGCTGCGGCCGCAGGTTGCCGGGGTGACCGGTGGGCTGTCCGGACCCGCGGTGCGCCCGGTGGCCGTCCGGGCCATCTGGCAGACCCGCGCCGCGATGCGCGAGGGTCGGCTCCCGACGGTGCCGATCATCGGCGTCGGGGGAGTGCGCACCGGGCGCGACGCACTCGAGCTCGTGGCGGCTGGCGCGAGTGCGGTGCAGGTTGGCACGGCGACCTTCAACGATCCCGGCGCACCCGTCCGAGTCGGGCGCGAGCTGCGTGACCTGTTGCGGGACAAGGGTTTCGAGCGGTTCACCGACGCGGTGGGCGTGGCACACGAGAGGATGGCATGACGGTGGGCGAGGCGATGGGTGCGACGTTCGGTCAGCGGTTGAGGACTGCCGTCGACACCTATGGGCCGCTGTGCGCCGGCATCGACCCGCACCGGGCCCTGGTCGAGTCGTGGGGTCTGGGCTACGACCTCGACGGGCTCGCCGCGTTCACGGACGCCTGTGTCGAGGCGTTCGCCGGCCACGTCGCCCTGGTCAAGCCGCAGTCGGCCTTCTTCGAGGTGTTCGGGTCGCGGGGGCTGGCCGTCCTCGAGGGCGCCATCCGGGCGCTCCGCGAGGCGGGCACCCTCGTGCTGCTCGATGGCAAGCGCGGTGACATCGGCTCGACGATGGCGGCGTATGCCGAGGCCTACCTCGGTACCGAGGCGGTGGCGCCGGTGGATGCCATCACGGCCAGCCCCTACCTCGGCTTCGAGGCGCTGCGCCCCGCCCTCGACCTGGCGGCCCGGACCGGTCGGGGCGTCTTCGTCCTCGGCCTCACCTCCAACCCGGAGGGCCGGTCGGTCCAGCACGCCCGGCTGCGCGAGGTGAGCGTGGCGGAGACCATGGTCGTCGGGGCTGCCCGCGAGAACGCGGAAGCCCGCGGGCTCGGGGTGCTCGGCAGCATCGGGCTCGTCGTGGGTGCCACCGTGGGGTCGGCCGTGCAGGAGCTCGAGCTCGACCTGGCGGGTGCGAACGCCCCGTTGCTCGCCCCGGGGGTCGGTGCGCAGGGCGGGACGAGCGACGACCTGCGCCAGGTGTTCGGTGACGCGTTGCCCAACGTCCTCCCGGCGAGCAGCCGCGAGGTGCTCAGCGCGGGGCCGGACGTCGGCGGCCTGCGGGACCGCGCCATGCGCACCAGCGAGGCCATGGCTGCGATCATGCGCTGACCGACAAATCGGTCATTTCGGACTCGCCGGGGCAGGACGGCAACCTCGGAGAGAATCACCTCGGTTCGGTTGCTACAGTCCAGTGTCAAGGGTTCAGTTCCCTGCACACAGTCAGTCCGCGCGATGACGAGCGACCCCACAAGGAGTAATGCCGTGGCCCTCCCCCCGTTGACCCCGGAGCAGCGAGCCGCGGCCCTGGAGAAGGCCGCCGTCGCCCGCCGTGAGCGTGCCGCGGTCAAGAACCGCCTCAAGTACGCCCAGGGCTCCCTCAAGGACGTCATCGTCGACGGCAAGGAGAACGAGGTCGTCGGCAAGATGAAGGTGTCCGCCCTGCTGGAGTCCATGCCCGGCGTGGGCCGGGTCCGAGCGCGCCAGATCATGGAAGAGGTCGGCATCTCCGAGAGCCGCCGCGTGCGGGGCCTCGGCGCCAACCAGATCTCGGCGCTGCTCACCCGCTTCGACGAGGCGTGAGCCAGCAGCCCTCCGAGGCGTTGGACCGGCCACACCGGCTCGTCGTCCTCGCCGGCCCCACCGCGGTCGGCAAGGGCACGGTCTCCGCCTACGTCCGTGACCACTTTCCCGAGGTGTGGCTGTCGGTCAGCGCCACCACCCGGGCTCCGCGGCCCGGCGAGCAGGAGGGCGTCCACTACCACTTCGTGGACGAGCCCGAGTTCGCCCGCATGGAGCGCGACGGCGAGCTCCTCGAGTCCGCCGTCGTGCACGGCCAGAACCACTACGGCACCCCCCGCCACCCGGTCGAGGCGGCCCTCGCGGCGCACCGGATGGCCCTGCTCGAGATCGACCTTCAGGGCGCGCGCCAGGTCCGCGCGTCGATGCCCGAGGCGCTGTTCGTCTTCCTGGCCCCCCCGAGCTGGGACGAGCTGGTCCGCCGTCTGGTCGGTCGGGGCACCGAGGACGAGGAGGAGCGCAACCGTCGCCTCGAGACCGCGAAGGTTGAGATGGCGGCCGAGGATGAGTTCGACGTGACGGTCGTCAACGACGACGTTCGTCGTGCGGCCCAAGAACTCGTATCATTGATGCGATCCCATTGACGACAGAAGTGAGTACCCCCGTGTCTGGAACCGTCGCGAACCCGATCGGCATCACCAACCCGCCGATCGACGACCTGCTCACCAAGGCTGACTCGAAGTACGCCCTGGTCATCTACTCGGCCAAGCGCGCGCGCCAGATCAATGCGTACTACAGCCAGCTCCAGGAGGGCCTGCTCGAGTACGTCGGCCCGCTGGTGGACTCCCAGGTCCACGAGAAGCCCATGTCGATCGCGCTGCGCGAGATCAACCAGGGGCTGCTCACCTCCGAGCCCATCGAGAGCTGACCCCACCCCGTGCCCTCACAGCCGGGCAGCGACAGGACACCGCCGCGACCGCCGACCGCGCGCACCGCGCGCATCGTGCTCGGCGTCGGCGGCGGCATCGCGGCCTACAAGGCCTGCTCGCTGCTGCGCCTGTTCACCGAGGCCGGGCACGACGTCACCGTCGTCCCGACGGCGTCGGCCCTGCGCTTCGTCGGGGCCCCCACGTGGGAGGCGCTGTCCGGCAAGCCGGTCCACACCGACGTGTGGAGCGACGTCCCGCAGGTGCCGCACGTGCGCCTCGGCCAGAGCGCCGACCTGGTCGTGGTCGCGCCTGCCACGGCCGACCTGCTCGCCAAGGCGGCCCACGGGCTCGCCGATGACCTACTGACGAACGTCCTGCTCACCGCACGCTGCCCCGTGGTCATGGCTCCCGCCATGCACACCGAGATGTGGGACCACGCCGCCACCCAGGCCAACGTCTCGACGCTCACCGAGCGGGGCGTGCACATCATCCCGCCGGCATCGGGGCGGCTGACCGGCGCCGACACCGGTCCCGGCCGGCTGCCCGACCCCGACGACCTGTACGCCGTGTGCGCCCGGATCCTCGCCCACGGCACCGCCGCGGTCGACCACGCCGTCCGGCAGGACGGCATACCCGGGGACCACCCCACGGGCCCCCTGCGGGGCCGCACCGTCGTGGTCACGGCCGGAGGCACCCGTGAGCCGCTCGACCCGGTGCGGTTCCTGGGCAACCGCAGCTCGGGCAAGCAGGGGTATGCCGTGGCCCGCATCGCCGCGCGGCGCGGGGCCGACGTCGTCCTCATCAGCGCGAACACCGAGCTGACGGCCCCGCCCGGTGTCGTCGTCGTGCCGGTGCAGACCGCGCTCGACCTCCAGGAGGCGGTCGAGAAGGCCGCGACCGACGCGGACGTCGTCGTCATGGCCGCCGCCGTGGCGGACTTCCGACCGGCGCACTACCTCGACGCCAAGATCAAGAAGTCCCACGACCCGGCCGACCCGGACGCCGCCCCGACGATCGCGCTGGTCCGCAACCCCGACATCCTCGCCCGGCTCGTCGAGTCGCGCGGTGAGGAGGCGAACCCGGTCATCGTGGGTTTCGCCGCCGAGACCGGCGACGACCAGGGCAGCGTGCTCGACCACGGCCGCGACAAGCTCGCCCGCAAGGGCTGTGACCTGCTCGTGGTCAACGAGGTCGGTGCGGACAAGACCTTCGGTCAGGACGTCAACACGGTCCACATCCTGCGCCAGGGCTCGAGCCACGTGGTCGACGCAGGGCCCGCCACCAAGGACGAGATCGCTGCCGCAGTGTGGGACGCCGTGCAGGAGATCCTCTGACCATCGCTAAACTCACGGGGTCCGTGTCGGTCTTCGTGGATCACCAGGGCGCATGCCCGCCGTCAGTCCGTTGCAGTTGAAGGAGAGTCCGTGTCCGCACGTCTGTTCACCTCCGAGTCGGTCACCGAAGGCCACCCGGACAAGATCTGTGACCAGATCTCCGACTCCATCCTCGATGCCATGCTCGACCAGGACCCCGGTAGCCGGGTGGCCGTCGAGACGATGGTGACGACCGGTCTGGTGCACGTGGCCGGCGAGGTGACCACCGAGGCCTACGTCGAGATCCCCAAGATCGTCCGCGACACCGTGCTCGGCATCGGCTACGACTCGTCCACCAAGGGCTTCGACGGCGCCTCCTGCGGCGTCGAGGTGTCGATCGGGCAGCAGAGCCCCGACATCGCCCAGGGCGTCGACACGGCATACGAGAACCGCACGGGCGGCGTCGACCCGCTCGACAAGCAGGGCGCGGGCGACCAGGGCCTGATGTTCGGCTACGCGTGCGACGACACCGCCGAGTTCATGCCGCTGCCGATCTTCCTCGCCCACCGTCTGGCCGAGCGCCTGTCGGCCGTCCGCAAGAGCGGCGAGGTCGCCTACCTGCGGCCGGACGGCAAGACCCAGGTGACCATCTCCTACGACGGCGACAAGGCGGTCAAGCTCGACACCGTCGTGCTGTCGACCCAGCACGCTGCCGACATCTCCCTCGACGAGCTGTTGACCCCCGACATCGAGCAGCACGTGATCCAGCCGGTGCTCGCGCAGCTGGCCGAGGAGGGCACCGAGCTCGACACCTCGTCCTACCGCTCGCTGATCAACCCCACGGGTCGCTTCGAGATCGGTGGTCCGATGGGCGACGCCGGCCTCACCGGTCGCAAGATCATCGTCGACACCTACGGCGGCATGGCTCGCCACGGTGGCGGCGCCTTCTCCGGCAAGGACCCGTCGAAGGTCGACCGCTCCGCCGCGTACGCGATGCGCTGGGTGGCCAAGAACATCGTCGCCGCGGGCCTGGCCCGCCGCTGTGAGGTGCAGGTCGCGTACGCCATCGGCAAGGCCCAGCCGGTCGGGCTCTACGTCGAGACCTTCGGCACCGAGACCGAGCCGGTCGATGCGATCCAGTCCGCAATCACGTCGGTCTTCGACCTGCGTCCCGCGGCGATCGTCCACGACCTCGACCTGCTGCGCCCGATCTACAAGCCCACGGCGGCCTACGGCCACTTCGGCCGCACCCATGTCGACGGGGTCACCAACCCGTTCACGTGGGAGCGGACCGACCGGGTCGAGGCCCTCCAGAGGGCCGTCAAGGGCTAGTCCTGCACCCGCGGTGCCCGCGGCGCGACCGCGGCGCTGTCACCACGCGGGCATAGGTTCCCTCCCATGAGCGGATCGAGTGCGAGCGAGCAGCTGGAGCTGATCCGCTCCGCGATGCCGCCTGCCCCGCGGCGCAGTCGTCCACGTCCCGACCAGGCCGCCGCGTCCGTCGACCCGGTGGCCTCGGTTGTGGTCGACACCGGGCTGGCGCACCTCGACCGACCCTTCGAGTACCTCGTGCCCGAGGCACTGGCCGAGACCGCTGTGCCCGGGGTGCGCGTCAAGGTGCGGTTCGCCGGGCAGGACCTCGACGGCTTCGTGCTGGCCCGGCGTGCCGTGGCCGAGCACGACGGGCGGCTCGCGCCGCTGCGGCGGGTGGTCTCGCCCGAGCCCGTGCTCACGCCGCCGCTGCTCGCCCTCACCCAGTCGGTCGCCGCACGCTACGCGGGCACCCTGGGTGACGTCCTGCGGCTGGCACTGCCCCCGCGCCACGCCGCAGCCGAGCGCGCGCTCGCCCTCGAGGCCCCGGTGCCGGACCCGCTGCCCGCCTGGCCCGGTGCGGGGCCGGCGTGGGTTCGCTATGCCGCAGGCCCGGCCTATGTCTCCCGCCTGGCCGCCGGTGGGTCCCCGGCCGCGTCGTGGTTGGCGCTGCCCTCGGTGGACCCACTGGCTGACTGGCCGGCTGCCCTCGCTGCCGCGGCGGCGGCGACGCTGGCCAGCGGCCGGGGCAGCGTGATCGTCGTCCCCGACCACCGTGACGTGGCTCGGGTCGACGCCGCACTCACCGAGGCACTGGGGCGGGGTCGACATGTGCGGCTCACGGCCGACCAGGGCCCACAGGCGCGCTACACCGCCTGGCTCAAGGTCCTCCGGGGCCACGTCTCCGTCGTCGTGGGCACCCGGGCCGCGGCCTTCGCACCGGTCCGCGACCTCGGCCTGGTGGCCTGGTGGGACGACGGCGACGACGTGCTCGAGGAGCCCCGTGCGCCGTACCCCCACGTCCGTGAGGTGCTGCTCGAGCGCGGTCGGCTCGAGGGCGCCGCAGTGCTGTCCGGGGGTTCACCCGCTCGGTCGCCGTGCACCAGCTCGTCGAGTCCGGTGCGCTGCGCCCGATCGTGGCCACCGCCGTGCGCGACGCCGTCCCGCGGGTCGTCGTGGCGGGCGAGGGCGTCGAGGTCGAGCGTGACCCGGCGGCCGCCTCGGCCCACCTGCCGTCCGTCGCGTGGCGCACCGCCAAGGCCGCGCTGGGGTCCGGTCCGGTGCTCGTGCAGGTGCCCCGCCGGGGCTACGTCCCGTCCCTGTCCTGCCAGACCTGTCGGACCCCGGTGCGGTGCGCGCACTGCGCCGGCCCGGTGGCCGTGTCGGGCCGGGGAGCGGAGCCGGCCTGTCGGTGGTGCGGTCGCGGGGTCGGCCGGTTCGAGTGCCGGGCCTGCGGTGGCCGCGAGCTGCGGTCGTCAGTCGTCGGCGCTCGGCGCACCGCCGAGGAGCTGGGCCGGGCCTTCCCCGGCGTGCCGGTGCACACCTCCGGGGCCGGCGCGGTCCTCGAGCGGGTGGCGTCCACCCCCGCGCTGGTGATTGCGACCCCGGGTGCCGAGCCCGTCGCCGAGGGGGGGTTATGCCGCGTGCCTGCTCCTCGACGCGTGGGCGAGCCTCGACCGACCCACCCTCGACGCCGGCGAGGAGGCACTGCGCCGGTGGATGGCCGCGGCCGGGCTGACCCGGGGCGCGGCGGCGGGCGGCCAGCTGGTCCTGTGCGGGGCGCCCACCCACACCACCCTTCCCCCGGTCGAGGCCCTGGTCCGGTGGGACCCGGGCTGGTTCGCGGGGCGAGAGCTGGCCGAGCGGGTGCCGCTGTCCCTGCCGCCGACCGTCGCGATGGCCACTGTGACGGGCGAACGCCGCGCGGTGGAGGCCGCCCTGCGCCACGCCGACCTCGGTGACGACGTGGAGCGGCTCGGGCCCCTGCCGGCTGGCGAGACCGACGTCCGGGTGGTCCTGCGGGCGCCGCTCGAGCGCCGGGCGGCGCTGTCGGCCGCCCTCGCGGGTGTGAAGGCCGTGCGCAGTGCCCGCAAGGAGCGAGCGGTGATCCAGGTCCGGGTCGACCCGCCCGACCCCGCCCGATGACGCCGGTCTGGCGGGTCTGGCGGGTCTGGCGGGTCCGCGCGGGGTGCGCCCGCGGCATACACTTGGCCGCTCCGCCCCCGCCCCCAGGAAGCCAGCCAGCCCTTGTCGATCCAGAACATCCGCCTCTTCGGTGACCCGGTCCTGCGCACCCCGGCCGAGCCGGTCGTCGACTTCGACCGCGAGCTGCGCCAGCTGGTCAAGGACCTCACCGACACGATGATGGACGCGCCCGGCGCGGGGCTGGCCGCCCCCCAGATCGGCGTGGGCCTGCGGGTGTTCACGTACTGGATCGACGGCGAGCTGGGTCACCTCGTCAATCCGGACCTCGAGCTCTCCACGGAGCTCCAGGACGGCGAGGAGGGCTGCCTGTCGTTCCCCGGGCTGCGGTTCGAGACCCCACGGGCGCTGCGCACCGTCGCAGCGGGGTTCAACCAGTTCGGCGAGCCCGTCACGATCGAGGGCTCCGAGCTGATGGCGCGCTGCCTGCAGCACGAGACCGACCACCTCGACGGCATCCTGTTCATCGACCGGATGGACCGCGAGCAGCGCAAGGCCGCGATGCGGGCGATCCGTGAGGCCGAGTGGGCGGGCGGTCCGACACCGACCGTCAAGCTCAGCCCGCACTCGACCTTCGGGCGGGGCATGTGAGCCTGCGCCTGGTCTTCGCGGGCACTCCTGAGGCGGCCCTGCCCTCCCTGGATGCCCTCCTCGCCTCCGACCACGAGGTGGTGGCGGTGGTGACCCGGCCCGACGCGCCTGCGGGTCGCGGGCGCGGCCTCACCGCGTCGCCGGTGCGAGAGCGGGCCGAGGCCCACGGCATCGAGGTGCTCACGCCCCAGCGCCCGAGCGAGCCGGAGTTCCAGAAGCGCCTCCGTGAGCTCGCACCCGACGCGTGTCCGGTCGTGGCCTATGGCGCGCTGATCCCGCGCTCCGCCCTCGACATCCCGACCCACGGTTGGGTCAACCTGCACTTCTCGTTGCTGCCCGCCTGGCGTGGAGCGGCGCCGGTCCAGCACGCCGTGATGGCGGGCGACGAGGTCACCGGTGCCTCGACCTTCCTCATCGAAGAGGGCCTCGACACCGGACCGGTGTTCGGCGTCATGACCGAGCGCATCCGCCCGACCGATACCGCGGGCGACCTGCTGGGCCGTCTCGCGCACGGCGGGGCTGGCCTGCTCGTCGCCACCATGGACGGCCTTGCCGACGGGTCGTTGCAGCCGGTGCCACAGAGCCCCGAAGGCATCTCGCACGCGCCGAAGCTCGAGGTGGCCGATGCCCGGGTGCGCTGGGGGCGTCCGGCCGCAGCCGTCGACCGGCTCGTCCGCGGGTGCACCCCGGCGCCGGGCGCGTGGACGCTTGTTCCGTGGCGAGCGGGTCAAGCTGCTGCCCGTCGGGCACGTGGGTCCGGGTGGACCGATCGAGCCCGAGGCGTATGCCGACCGGCCCTTGGCACCGGGCGAGCTGGCTGTGACGAAGCGTGAGGTGCTCGTGGGCACCGGCACGGCGCCGGTGCGCCTCTCCGAGGTCCGCCCGCACGGCAAGAAGCAGATGGCGGCGGCCGACTGGGCTCGCGGCGTCCGGATCGAGGCAGGGGAGCGCTTCACCGATGAGTGAGAACGCCGGCGGCGGACGCCGCAACGCCAAGGGTCGCCAGCGGCCCGAGCGAGCCCACGGCGACACCGAGCGCTCTGCACAGCGCCCCGCCGAGCGCAGCCGCACCACCGACCCGCAGCGCCTCGCGGCATACACCGTGCTGCGTGCGGTTGCCGACGGTGCCTATGCCAACCTCGAGCTGCCCACGGTGTTGCGCGAGAAGGGGATCCGGGGTCGCGACGCGGCCTTCACCACCGAGCTTGTCTACGGCGCCGTGCGGATGCGCGGGCTGTACGACGCCGTCATCGCCGTCGCCGCCGCTCGTCCGGTGGGCAAGATCGACCCGAACGTGCTCGACACGCTGCGCCTCGGGGTCCACCAGCTGCTGGGTATGCGCGTCGCCACCCATGCCGCGGTCGACGAGACCGTCGGTCTGGCCCGCAAGGTCAACGGTGCCGGAGCCGCAGGCTTCGTGAACGCGGTCATGCGCCGGGTCAGCGAGCGCTCCCTCGAGGAGTGGCTGGCCGAGGTCGCCCCCGGCGGCGGTGATCTGGTGGCGCGACTGGCCGTCGAGCACTCCCACCCCGAGTGGATCGTCAAGGCGCTCCGCGCGGCCCTGCTGGGCCACGGGGCCTCGGCCGCCCCCTCGATCGACGCCGACCTGACTGCCCTGCTCGCGACCGACAACGCGCCGGCCAAGGTGTCCCTCGTGGCCCGCCCGGGGTTGGCCACGGTCGCCGAGCTCGTCGCCGCAGGCGCCGAGCGCTCCTCGCTGTCCGCCGTCGGCGCGGTCCTGCCGGCGGGTGACCCGGGCGGCATCGAAGCGGTGCGCGAGGGCCGCGCTGCAGTCCAGGACGAAGGCTCGCAGCTCGTCGCGCTCGCACTCGCAGCAGTCCCGGTCGACCACGCCGGCCCCGAGCAGTGGCTCGACCTGTGCGCAGGGCCGGGTGGCAAGGCCGGGCTGCTCGCCGCGCTGGCGATCGAGGCTGGGGCGGACCTCGTCGCCAACGAGCTGAGCGACCACCGGGCCACGCTGGTGCGCCAAACCCTGCGACCGGCCACGGCGCTCGCCCGGGCGCAGGGGCGCACCCTCGAGGTCCGCACCGGCGACGGGCGCACCATCGGCGAGGACGAGCCCGGCCGCTACCACCGGGTGCTCGTCGATGCTCCGTGCACGGGACTCGGAGCCCTGCGCCGACGCCCCGAGGCGCGCTGGCGCCGGTCGCCGGCGGACCTCGCCGACCTCGGCCGGCTGCAGCGCGAGCTGCTCGCGTCGGCCATCGAGGCGACGACGGGTGGGGGAGTCATCGCGTATGCCACGTGCAGCCCGCACCTCGCCGAGACGCTTGTTCGTGGTCGGTGACGTGACCAAGCGGCGCGACGACGTCGAGCTGATCGACGCGCGTGACTATCTCGTTGACGCCAAAGGCGATGCTGTGCCCGTGCCGGGCAGCGGACCGGCCGTGCAGCTGTGGCCGCACCTGCACGGCACCGACGGGATGTTCCTCGCGCTGCTGCGCAAGCTCGCGTGACCCGAGCCGGTTGCGCTAGGCCGCCTGGGAGCTGAAGTCGCGCGGCCCCGTGTGGTGACGGCGCCCGGTCGGTGCGGTCCAGGTGCAGAACCCCTGGTCGTCCATGGTGACGGTCCACCCGGCATGGTGCTTGAAGCCGTGGTGGGCGGTGCACAGGCACTGGAGGTTGGCGGCCTCGGTCGGTCCGAGCGGCGCCGGGACCACGTGGTCGAGCTGGCAGCGCTCGGCGGCCGTGCGGCAGCCAGGGAACCGGCAGTGGCCGTCGCGCAGCCGCACCGCAGCGGCCAGCGCCTTGCCGGGCCGATACGTGGTCGGGTCCTGGTAGCGCAGGGTCCCGGTGCCGGGATGTCGCGCCGCGAGGCGCACCCGCAGGTCCGGGTCGGCGACGAGCTGTTCGAGGTGCGTGGGGAGGATCATCCCCACTCGGGGATCCTCGACGGGATCTCGCAGGCGCCCTCGGACCGGCACCATCGCCCGGAGCCCCGGACGGCAGCCGCACTCGCCCTCCTCGGGCTGTGGCCCGGCGAACAGGCCGCCGGCGTCGGCGCACCCGGCACAGACTCGCTCTCCGATCGCCCGGAACTCGACCTCGCCTTCCACCTCACCAGGCAACGGAGCCACGAAGGTCACCGTGGTCGTGACCTGCACCTCGCTGAGCGCGAGGTCGACCAGCGCGTCGGCCCGGGCCGCGCCGATGGGCAGGTGCGGGTTGGCGAGCGCGTAGTCCGCGGCGAGCGTCTCGACGGCTGCCCATAGTCGCGATGACTGAGCGGACGGGAGCGACATCGTCCACGTCGTCATCCCCGGCTCGTCGCCCGCGCGCACCGTGACGTGACGTCCGGTGCGTCCCCGCGCCGCTGCGGCGAGGAGGCTCTCGGCATCCGCCCGTGCCGCGGCGCGCCGGGCGCGCTCGGCCAGCGAGGACCGGTCCAGCTGCGCGACGTCGCGGTCGTACAACCGCGCCTCGAACTCCTCGAGCCGGTCCAACCGGACGTCGCGGGCAGCCCGGGCGATGGCCTCGACCCGGTACGGCTCGAGCTCGCCGTCCCACGCCATCGCGTGGGTGCGTTCCAGGCTCCTGGTGACCACCCGGGCCTGGAACACCCGGGTCGCCATCGTCCTCGGCGACAGGTGCAGCAGCGGCGCCAGGCTCGCCGCGGACGCCAGCTGGGGGTCGATCGGCAACCGCTCGCCGACGCGGCGTCGCTGGGGGTGACCCTCGGCCTCGGCCTCCTCACGGGCCCGGAGGGCAGCGTCCTCCAGGCGCTCGGCGTGCACGTCGACGGCCCGGGCCCTCGGCGTGCACGTCGACGGCCCGGGCCTGGCGCGCGGCAAGGGCGTTGATCGCGCGCTGCGTCGCGATGACCATGATCTCGGCCTGCTCGACGGTCATGGCGTCGAGGTCCTCGGAGGTGACGGCAAGGGCAGCCGCACCCAACACCTCTGGCGAGAGCCCGGGCGCCTCCTTGAAAGACCAGTCGAACATGTGTTCGATTCTAGCGTCCAGGATCGTTGTACCGCAACCCCTCAGTGTCCCAAACTCCAATGGTCTCAAGCCAATTCGGCCGCCCGAGTGTGTGTTCCGTGAGCCCGATAGAGTGTGCGCCGTGCAGATCTCACCGAGCATCCTGTCCGCCGACTTCGCCAATCTCCAGAGCGAGCTCAACCGCATCGGCAACGCGGACTGGGCCCACGTGGACGTCATGGACGGTCACTTCGTCCCCAACCTCACCCTGGGCCTGCCGGTCGTGGAGGCGCTCGCCAAGGTCAGCCCGATCCCGCTGGACTGCCACCTGATGATCGACGATCCCGACCGCTGGGCGCCGAAGTATGCCGAGGCCGGGGCGGCGTCGGTGACCTTCCACATCGAGGCTGCTGCCGGTCCACGAGCCCTCGCTCGCACCCTGCGCGCGGCGGGTGCCCGCGCGGGCATGGCCATCAAGCCCGGCACCGCGTTCGGCCCCTACGAGGAGCTGCTGACCGACCTCGACATGGTGCTGGTCATGACGGTGGAGCCCGGCTTCGGCGGCCAGTCGTTCATGGCGGACCAGATGCCCAAGGTCGCCCAGGTGCGTGAGGCCGTCCGGCGCCGGGGCGGCGAGGTCTGGGTGCAGGTCGACGGTGGGGTCTCCGCCTCGACCATCGAGCAGTGTGCCGAGGCCGGCGCGGACGTCTTCGTCGCCGGGTCTGCGGTCTACGGCGCACAGGACGCCGCGGCTGCGGTGGACGAGCTGCGCGCCCTGGCCAGCGCCCACGCGCACTGACGCGCCCACGGGCACTGACACGCCCACGGGCACTGACGCGCGCCGGGTGAGGACCGTCACGCTGACCGTACTGTCCGGCTCTGGTGCCTCGCTGGCATACTGTTCCCTGACGTGCTCCGGGGTCGGTGTAACTCCGAACCGGCGGTGACAGTCCGCGACCCGACCGCAGCCAGCGGCCGGTTGACTGGGTGGAACTCCCAGACCGACGGTGAAAGTCCGGATGGTAGGCAGCACGCGACAGCAGGACCAGTGGGTCTGCAGTGTCGAGGTGAGCCTCGGCGGCATCCCGCCGGTCCGCCTGCTCGTCCTCCCGGAGTTCGAACCACGGTTCCGACCACGAGGGCAGGACATGACAGACCAGGCCACGACCGATACGGCGATGATGCGCCGTGCGTTGGCGTTGGCGGCGAACGGCCCCGAGTCCAACCCCAACCCGCGGGTGGGCTGCGTCCTCGTCGCGCCCAGCGGTGACGTCGTGGGCGAGGGATGGCATCGCGGCGCAGGCACGGCCCACGCGGAGGTGGATGCCCTGGCCCGGGCCGGCGCGGCCGCGGCCGGCGCCACGGCATACGTGACGTTGGAGCCGTGCAACCACTCCGGTCGCACGCAGCCGTGCGCCCACGCGTTGTATGCCGCGGGCGTGGCCCGCGTCGTGCACGCCCAGACCGACCCGAACCCGGCAGCCGCGGGCGGGGCCGAGTGGCTCCGTCTGCGCGACGTCACGGTCGAGGGAGGGCTCCTCGCCGACGAGGCCGAGGAGCTCAACCACACATGGACCCACCGCATCGGCACCGGGCGGCCGTGGGTCACCTGGAAGCTCGCGACGACCCTGGACGGGCGCAGCGCCGCCGCGGACGGCACGAGCCGGTGGATCACCGGTCCGGCGGCGCGTGCCGACGTGCATCTCCAGCGGTCCCGGTGCGGAGCGATCCTGGTGGGCACCGGCACCGCTCTCGCGGACGACCCGCACCTGACCGCCCGGCGCCCGGACGGCTCGCTCTACGAGACCCAACCGGTGCGGGTCGTCATGGGCGAGCGCGACCTGCCCGGCGACGCCAAGGTCCTCGACGAGGTCGCGCTCACCTGGCACCTGCGCACCCGCGACCCCAAGGAGGTGCTGACTGCCCTCTCGGCCGCGGAGGTGCACCACGTCTGGCTCGAGGGCGGACCCACTGTGGCGGCGGCATTCATGGCGGCGGGCCTGGTCGACGAGGTCATCGCCTACGTCGCACCGGTGTTGCTGGGCCGCGGGCGGCCGACCGTCGGCGACTTGGGCATCACGACCATGGACCACGCCCTGCGGTTGCGGCCGACCGACATCTCCCTGCTCGGCGACGACACACGGATCACCGCACGAATCACCCCGTCACGCAAGGAGATCGGCTGATGTTCACCGGGATCGTCGAGGAGCTCGGCCACGTCGTCGCGCTCGAGGACGGCGCCGAGTCGGCGCGCCTGACCGTCGAGGGGCCGCTGGTCACCTCCGACGCCGAGCACGGCGCATCCATTGCGGTCAACGGGGTCTGCCTCACGGTCGTCGAGCACGGCGAGGGTCGGTTCACGGTCGACGTGATGGCCGAGACCCTCGCCCGCAGCAGCCTGGGTGACCTGACCCCCGGCGACCGCGTCAACCTCGAGCGGGCCATGGCGGCATCGAGCCGGTTCGGCGGACACATCGTCCAGGGCCACGTCGACGGGACGGCCCGGATCCTGCAGCGGGTCCCCGGCGACCGCTGGGAGGTCGTCGTCTTCAGCCTGCCGGGTCACCTCGCCCGTTACGTCGTGGAAAAGGGCTCGATCACCGTCGACGGGGTCAGCCTCACGGTCGCCACGGTCGACGACGACACCTTCAGCGTCTCGCTGATCCCGACCACGCTCGACCTCACCACCTTGGGCCGCAAGGACGTGGGAGCCAGCGTCAACCTGGAGGTCGACGTCCTGGCCAAGTACGTCGAGCGGCTGCTCGCGAACACCATCACCACCACCGAAACCGACACCGAAGCTCACACCGACACTCACACCGGCACTCACGCCGACACTCACACCAGGGAGACCACCGCATGAACTGGCTCGAGAAGCTCTTCGAGGCTCAGCTGACCATCGGCAGTCAGCACATCCTGTGGCGCGAGGTGGTCGGCAACCTCTTCGGGTTCGCCTCGGCGATCGGGGGGCTGCGCCGCCGGGTCTGGGCGTGGCCCGTGGGGATCGTCGGCAACGCGCTGCTGTTCACCGTCTTCTTCGGAGTGGCGTTCAGCAACCCCCAGCACACGACGCTGTTCGGGCAGGCAGGCCGCCAGATCTTCTTCATCATCACCAGCGTCTACGGCTGGTGGCGCTGGAACGCGGTGCGCAGAGCCAACCACGCCGAGGGCACCGACCGGCCGGCGATCACGCCCCGCTGGGCAACCGTTCGTGAGCGCCTCGGCTACCTCGCCTTCTGGGTGGGCGGGGTCGTCGTGCTCCAGGCCGTCTTCGCGCTGATCGGTGCAGGCTGGCCCGCCCCGCGTTGGTACTACTGGTGCGACGCGTGGATCTTCGTCGGGTCGATCGTCGCGACGTACGCGATGGCCCGAGGCTGGAACGACTTCTGGCTGGCCTGGATCGCCGTCGACCTCGTCGGGGTGCCGTTGCTGGTGAACTCGAAGTTCTACCCGTCCGCCGTCCTGTATGCCGTCTACGGCGGCCTGGTCGTCTACGGGTTCTTCGTCTGGCTCAAGGCGTCCCGCGAGGAGCGCCTGCCCGAGCCGCAGCGTGAGGAGGTCCACGCATGATCGGCGTGTCCACCGTCGAGGCCGCGCTCGAGGCCCTGCGCGAGGGGCGCCCGGTCCTCGTGACCGACAACGAGGACCGCGAGAACGAGGGCGACGTCATCCTGGCGGCCCAGACCCTCACCGACGAGTGGATGGCGTGGACCATCCGGCACACGAGTGGCTACATCTGTGCGCCGGTCACCCCGGACACCGCGGACCGGCTCGGTCTGCCGCTGATGGTGGCCGACAACCGCGACCCGTTGCGCACGTCGTACACCGTCACGGTCGACGCGGCTGGCGGCGTGACGACTGGCATCAGTGCGGCGGACCGCGCGCTCACCATCCGGCTCCTCGCCGACCCCGCGGCCACTGCCGACTCGTTCGTGCGACCCGGCCACGTGATTCCGTTGCGCGCCAAGGCTGGCGGCGTGCTCGAGCGCCCCGGTCACACCGAGGCCGCAGTCGACCTGTGCCGCCTCGCGGGTCTCGCGCCGGTCGCCGCGATCGGCGAGCTGGTCAACGATGACGGCACGATGATGCGGCTGCCCGAGGTGCTTGCCACAGGAGCCGTGCACGACCTGCCCGTCGTGACGATCGCCCAGCTCATCGCGTGGCGGCAACGCCACGACCGCGTCGAGCGGCTTGCCGAGACGACGCTGCCCACTCGCCACGGCACCTTCACGGCGCTGGCCTACCGTGACCTGTTCACCGGCGATGAGCACATCGCGCTGGTCAGCCCGGCAGGGCTGGGTGGCCCGTCCCCGTTGGTGCGGATGCACTCCGAGTGCCTCACCGGTGATGCGTTCGGCTCGCAGCGCTGCGACTGCGGGCCGCAGCTGCAGCGCTCGATGGAGCGCATCGCGGCGGAGGGCGGCCTGCTCGTCTACCTGCGCGGACACGAGGGCCGCGGGGTGGGACTGGTCAACAAGCTCAAGGCCTACGAGCTCCAGGACCAGGGTCGCGACACCGTCGACGCCCAGGTGGAGCTGGGCCTGCCCGTCGACGCCCGCGAGTACGCCGCCGGTGCCGCGATCCTCACCGATCTCGGGCTGGGCGCCGTGCGACTCCTCACGAACAACCCGGCCAAGGTCGAGGCGTTGCGAAGCCACGGCGTGAGCGTCTCGGCCGTCGAGCGGCTGTCGGTGGCTCCGACGGCCGCCAACCGCGCCTACCTGCGCACCAAGCGCGACCGCATGGGTCACGACCTGCTCGTGGACGCACTCGACTCGGGGGAGACCGCGTGAGCGGGCACGGCGCACCGGTCATCACCCCCGACGGCAGCGATCTGCGGGTCGCGATCGTGGCGGCGTCCTGGCACACCGAGGTCATGGACGGCCTGGTCGCGGGTGCCCAGCGGGGCCTCGCCGAGGCGGGCGTCCGCGACGTCCCCCTGGTGCGGGTGCCGGGCACGGTCGAGCTCACCGTCGCGTGCGCGCGGCTCGCGCCGGCATACGACGCGCTGGTGGCGCTCGGAGTCGTCATCCGCGGTGGCACACCGCACTTCGACTACGTCTGCTCCGGGGTCACCACCGGCCTGACCCAGGTGAGTGCCACGACCGGGTGCCCGGTCGGCTTCGGCGTACTCACGTGCGACGACGACGCGCAGGCTCTCGACCGAGCGGGGCTCCCCGGCTCCAGCGAGGACAAGGGGCACGAGGCCGCTGTCGCCGCGGTGGCGACCGCGGTCACCCTCGGTGCCCTTGCTCCCCGTACGCTGGGCGCGTGAAGACCTTCGACGACCTGTATGCCGAGCTGGCCGAGAAGGCGGTGAGCCGACCCGACGGGTCCGGCACCGTCGCCGCGCTGGATGCCGGCGTGCACGCCATCGGCAAGAAGATCGTCGAGGAGGCCGCAGAGGTCTGGATGGCCGCCGAGCACGAGGGCAAGGACCGTGCGGCCGAGGAGATCAGTCAGCTGCTCTACCACGTCCAGGTGCTCATGGTCGCCTCTGACATCAGCCTCGACGACGTCTACGCACACCTCTAGGAAGTTCCGCACATGCTGCGAATTGCCGTTCCCAACAAGGGATCCCTGTCCGAACCAGCCGTCGACATGCTGCGTGAGTCCGGCTACCGCGTGCGCCGCGACGCCAAGGAGCTCGTCGTCGCCGACGCCGACAACGACGTCGAGTTCTTCTACCTACGTCCGCGTGACATCGCCGTCTACGTCGGGTCCGGCACGGTGGACTGCGGCATCACCGGTCGTGACCTGCTGCTCGACTCCGGCAGCGCGGCGATCGAGGTCATGACGCTGGGTTTCGGTGGGTCGACCTTCCGGTATGCCGCCAAGCCGGGCACGTGCGGAGCGGTCCAGGAGATCTCGGGGCACCGCGTCGCGACGAGCTACCCGGGCCTGGTGGAGAAGCACCTCGCGGAGCAGGGAGTGTCCGCGCAGGTCGTCCGGCTCGACGGTGCCGTCGAGACGGCCATCACCCTCGGCGTCGCCGACGTCATCGCCGACGTGGTCGAGACCGGCACCACGCTGCGCAACCAGGGCCTCGAGGTGTTCGGCGACCCCATCCTGCGCAGCGAGGCCGTGCTCATCCGGCGCGAAGGCTCGCATGAGACCGCGGCGGTCGACGTCCTGCGGCGCCGGCTCACCGGCGTCATCACCGCCCGCCACTACGTGATGCTCGACTACGACGTGCCGGTGTCGCTCGTCGAGGAGGCGTGCGCGGTGACGCCTGGGCTCGAGTCGCCGACGGTCTCCCAGCTCCAGAACAAGGACTGGGCCGCCGTGCGGGCCATGGTGCCGCGAGCGCGGACCAACGCGATCATGGACGAGCTCTACGACCTCGGTGCCCGCGCGATCCTCGTGACCGACATCGCTGCGTGCCGGCTCTGAACACCGTACGGTCGACCTCGACCTCTCCTGACGACCAGGCGGCATTCGCGCCGTTCCGGCCACGGCGGGGTCGCACGGTGGCGATCGCAGCGGCCGTGCTGTCGGTGGTCATCTTCGGCGTGGTCGCCGTCTTCCTCCCGGGTCCCGCCCAGGCCGGCAACTGGCGGGTCGGCGATCGGGTCTTCTTCGCCGGCCTCGGGGTGGCCATGGCCTACCTGTTGTGGCGGTACGCCTCGATCCGGGCCACGCCGACCCGCGAGACGCTCACGGTCCGCAACCTCTTCACGACACGGGCCGTGTCGTGGCAGTCGGTCGTCGACGTGAAGTTCGCCGGGGGCGACCCGTGGGTGAGCCTCGAGCTCGACGACACCGACGTCCTCGCCGTGATGGCGATCCAGAAGGCCGACTCGACCTTCGCCCTGGCCGAGGCCCGCCGGCTGGTGGCGCTGGTCCAGGCGTTGGGGCCGTCCGCCGCGAGTCCGGACGTCACGCTCGACTGACGCAGCGTCAGGTCACCTTGCGCAGGTCAGGGCGCAGCAGACCCGCGAGGGCGAGCTGGGCGATGGTCAGGAGTGTCAACGTCATCCACACCGCGGTGAACCCTCCGGTCGCGTCGCGCAGCGCGCCGAGGCTCGCGGGGCCGAACGAGGCGATCGTGTAGCTGACGAAGAAGGCCATCCCGGCGAGCCGAGCGCTGGCTGCCGGGCTCGCGGCGTAGTCGACCATGAGCACCAGGCCCAGCGCGAAGCTCGCGCCCTGGCCCGCGCCGAGCACCAGCGCCCACGCCCACGGCGCCGCGGTGGGCAGGAGCCACAGCCCCGCCTGGCCGAGCAGGCCGAGTACCGAGGCCCCGAGCAGCAGGAGGCGGTGGTCGGTGATGCGGTCGCTCAGGGCGGGGCCGAGCAGCCCCGAGACGAGCTGGGCCGCCGTGAAGGCCGACAGTAGGTAGCCCGCGTGCGTGGGGTCCCATCCGCGGGCGGTGTACGACGGGGCGAGCCACGCCAGCGTGGAGTAGAACTCGAGGGACTGGACGGTGAGGTAGGCCGCGACCAGCCACGCGGTCGCGTGGCGCCAGGGCAGGCCGACGGACACCACGAGGGTGGGGTTCGCGGCACGGTGGCGGCGGTGGCCCAGCAGCACCGGAAGCCAGGCCAGGGCCCCCACGAGCCCGAGCACCGACCACGACCCGAGTGAGGCCTGCCAGGACCCGAGCCACCCCTTCAGGGGCACCGAGAGCGCCGACGACGCACCGGCGCCGCTCATCATCGCGAGCATGTAGAGCCCCGTGACGAGCCCGGACCGCTCCGGGGGAAAGAGCTCCTTGACCAGCCCGGGCAGCAGCGTGCCGGCGAGGGCGATGCCGACCCCGGCCAGGAAGGTGCCGGCATACAGCGGCCAGACCTGGCCACCCGCGAACCGCATCGCCACCCCGGCGACGACGCAGCCGATGGCCAGCTCCACCGACGCCGCTGCACCGAGCCGCGCCGCGATGCGCTGGGCGAACGGCGCGAAGACACCCATGCACAGGACGGGGAGCGTGGTCAGTGCGCCGAGCGCGGCGTTCGACAGCCCGAGGTCGGCGGCGAGCGTCTGGGTCAGGGGCGGGACGCTGGCGATCGCCGTCCGGAGGTTCGCCGCGACGGCGACCAGGGCGATGCTGAGCAGCCAGACGGGGGGCAGGTGGGTGCGGGGCGTGGACATCGGGAGCGAGTCTGTCAGGCGCGGTCAGCGGTCGGCCGGGGTGGTCGGCGTGGTCGGGCCGAACGACTCGGGGACCTGGTCGCGGGCCTCGTCCTGGGGCAGCCCGGTGAGCATGAGCAGGTCGACGACCATGGAGCGGATCTGGGCGCGCATCACCTCCCCGGACAACCCCGCCGACGGGTCGATCACCGCGCTCAGCTCGGCGATCCGGTGCAGCCCGGTGCGTGCGTTGACGGGCAGCCGGCGCTCCTGCAGCTCGCGGGCGATGTCCTCCGTGGTCTGCGCCAGCGCGGTCAACAGCTGGAGGTATGCCGTGGGCACCGGTTCCTCGCGCCAGGTCGCGATGGCGGCGCGACGCACGAGCACCCGAAGGTTGCGGATGGCCCGGTCGAGGGGTTCGAGGAGGTCGGCGATGGCCTGGACCCCGGGCAGGTGCCTGCGGCGCAACGGGGAGAGCCGGACCACCGCGATGCCCTCGGCCGAGAGGGCCCGCAGCTCGTCGAGCATGTGCTCGGAGGCCCGGGCCCGGGCGAGGGTGGCCGAGGCGAGGTCGGCGTCGTGGTCGGCGAGCGCCCGGACCGTGTCGGCGAGGATGGCGCCGAGCTCACGCACGACGACAGCGGCCTGCTGCCGGGGTCGGCGCAGCGGCGCGGCCGGCGCGACGAGGGTGAAGAGCAGGGCCACCAGCCCGCCGATCACCGCGTCGAGCCACCGGGTGAAGGCCTGACCGGGCGCCGCCACGAGGGTCGTGACGATGACCGACTGCGCCCCGGCCTGGCTGATGAGGAGCATCCCCGCGCCGAGCAGCGCCGCAATGCTCATCGCGACCACGACGACCACCCCGAGCTGCCACACGCCGGACCCGAAGAAGTGCACGAACAGGTCACCGGTGAACACCCCGACGGCGACCCCGATCATCACCTCGGTGACGCGACGCAGCCGCTGCCCGAACGACATGCCGAGCGAGATGATCGCGGTGACGGGCGCGAAGAAGGGGCGGGTGTGGTGCAGCACGTCCGAGGCCACCCACCAGGCGACGGCCGCGCCGAGGCCGCACTGGACGATGAAGAACATCCGGCTGACCATCCGTCGGACCCGGTCGCGCGCCTCGGTCCGGGACCGCTGCGCGGCCCGCGCCACGGTGGTCACAACCGGTCCAGTGTCGTGTCGATGAACAAGTGGGCGCGTTCCCAGGTGCGGTCGGCCTCGTACAGCCGCCGTTCGCTGTCTGCCCAGGCGTCCCAGAACTCGGCGTACTCCGGGTCCCGGGCGATACCCCGGGCCAACCGCACGCCCGCGTCGGCCTCGACCCAGATCAGCACCGAGGCGGCGTTGCCGGCGGGGAGCGCTCCGGCGCCACAGCCCTCCAGCACGACGATCTCGGAGGGCGGGATCTGCACCCACTCCTCGGCATACGCGTCGAGGGCCCAGTCCCAGCGCTGGTAGCGCGCCGGACGGCCGTCGCGCAGCGGGCTCACGATCCACTCGTGCGCCCGGTGGGTGCCCGCCCGCAAGCCGTCCCAGCCCGGGTACAGGTCGTCCATGTGCACCGTCGGCGCGCTCAGCGCGGCTGCCACGTCGCTCGCGAGGGTGGTCTTGCCGGCACCGCTGGGGCCGTCGATCGCGACGAGCTTGGTTGAGCCGCAGCGCGGCTCGCTGGCATCCACCAAGGCCACCACTGAGGCCACGACCGAGGCCACGTGGCTTGCTCTGTGGTCGGTGGACATGGGCAACACCCTAGGTGGATACGATCCTCGCGTGAGTCTGGCCACCCGGGTGATTCCCTGCCTCGACGTCGACGCTGGGCGGGTCGTCAAGGGGGTCAACTTCGAGAATCTCCGTGATGCAGGTGACCCGGTCGAGCTGGCCAAGCTCTACGGCGAGCAGGGCGCGGACGAGCTGACCTTCCTCGACGTCACGGCGAGTAGCGGCAACCGCGAGACGACCTACGACGTGGTGCGTCGCACCGCCGAGCAGGTCTTCATCCCGCTCACCGTCGGCGGGGGAGTCCGCAGCGCCGACGACGTCGACCGACTCCTGCGCGCGGGTGCCGACAAGGTCGGGGTCAACACCGCGGCCATCGCCCGGCCGGAGCTGATCAGCGAGATCGCCGACCGCTTCGGGTCGCAGGTCCTCGTGCTGTCGGCCGACGTCCGTCGCCGACGCGACGACGCGGGTGCCGCGGCGGGCTTCGAGGTGACCACCCACGGGGGACGCACCCGTACCGGCCTGGATGCCGTCGAGTGGTGCGCCCGTGCCGCAGAGCTCGGGGCCGGGGAGATCCTGCTCAACTCGATGGATGCCGATGGCACCAAGGACGGCTTCGACCTCGAGCTCATCGAGCTGGTGCGTCGCGCCGTCCATGTCCCGCTCATCGCCAGTGGTGGCGCCGGCGCGGTGGCTCACTTCGCCCCCGCGGTCAGGGCCGGCGCCGACGCGGTGCTGGCGGCCAGCGTGTTCCACTTCGGCGAGCTCACGGTGGGCGACGTCAAGGCCTCGCTGCGGGCCGAGGGCATCACCGTCCGCTAGGAGATCCCCAGCGCCGATGACCACAGGGCGTCGATGGCGTCGGCGCTGCCCGTCGCCTCGATCGCGGCCACCCGCCGCCGCCCATATGCCGCCAGCAACAGCTCGGCGGGCGCGCCCTCGAGGACGACGGTGTCGCCGTCCGTGGCTCCGGCCGTCAGCGTCTGGCCGTCAGGGGTCTTGAGCACCACCCCGACCGGACTGCGCCGGAACAGCAGCGTGGCGCTGCGCGACAACGCCTTCCACACTCCACGGGTCTCGCGCTCGGTCAGCTCGCGTCGGGGCCCCGTGGCCTCGTCGCCGCGCAGGACGTCCTCGTGGTGGATGAAGAACTCGACGAAGTTCACCAGGTCGTCGAGGGCAGCCAGCCGCGCGGGCGACCACACCGGGGGGCCCGACCGGACGAGGTCGACGAGCTCTGGCCACGGCTTTGCGGCATACGAATCCATGCCCCGTTCGGTGCGGGCCGCGAGCGCCGGGAGCCAGATTCCGGGCGCGAGGTCGGGGCGCCGGTCGCGCACGACGAGGTGCGCGGCGAGGTCCGCCGCCGTCCACGGCGAGCAGAGCGTCGGGGCCTGCGGACCGACCTCGACGAGGGTCGCGCAGAGGGCGTCGCGTTCGAGTCGAGCCAGGTGGGTCATGGCAGCCATCATGCCGTCCCGCGTGAGAGGGTTGGCACACCCCACCCCCTTGATCCGCCCGGAGGTCAGCTGTGTCCGTCGACGCCGCCCCCACGCTGCGGCGCAGCCTGCGGATCGTCGCGGTCGGCGTGCGGCGCGAGCCGCGGTGGTTCGCCTTCGCCGTGGCCGGCAGCGCGCTCTACGGCGTCATGACCGTGCTCACCGCGGCGGCCATCGGCAAGGTGACCCGCGAGCAGGTCCAGCCCGCCGTGGCCGCGGGGCACGCCACCCGCGCCCAGCTGCTCGCCATCTTCGGCTGGGTCGCGGGGGCCGTCGTCCTCAACGTCATCGGTGTCGTGATCCGTCGCGTGGCCGCGGGGTTCACGATGTACAACGTCGCCGCCGGGTTCCGTCGCGAGGTCACCCGCCAGTACCTGCGCCTGCCGCTGTCGTGGCACCACCGCCACCCCTCGGGGCAGCTGCTGTCCAACGCGAACGCCGACGTCGAGGCGACCTGGAACGTCTTCGCGCCGCTGCCGATGGCGATCGGGGTCCTCGTCATGCTCGTCGCCGGCATTGTCCAGATGGTGCTCGTGGACCCGGTCATGGCGCTCATCGGGCTCACCGTCTTCCCCGCCCTCTTCCTCGCCAACTACGTGTTCCAGCGCGCGATGTCGCCCAAGGTCGCGCGAGCCCAGCAGCTGCGGGCCGAGGTGAGCGAGGTGGCCCACGAGAGCTTCGAGGCAGCCCTGATCGTCAAGGCGATGGGTCGCGAGGAGCAGGAGGCCGCGCGGTTCGGTGAGGTCACCCGCCGGCTCCAGGCGGCCAACGTCGAGGTCGGTCGGACCCGAGGCACCTTCGACCCCGTCATCGAGGCGATCCCCACCCTCGGCACGCTTGCGGTGCTCGCCGTCGGCGCGCAGCAGGTCGCCGCGGGTGCCCTCCAACCGGCCGCGGTCGTCCAGGTGGCCTACCTCATCTCCGTGCTCGCCTTCCCCGTCCGGGCCCTCGGCTGGGTGCTGGGCGAGCTCCCGCGGACCGTCGTCGGTTGGGACCGCGTCGACGCGGTGCTCCAGGCTCGGGGCGAGCTGCCCTTCGGCGCCGCGCAGCTGCCCCGTCGGGGCCCGTCGACCTCGCGCCTGGAGTCCGTCGACTACTCGTACGAGGTCATCGCCGAGGACGGCGCGCTGTCGCAGTTCCAGGCCATCCACGGGGTGACGATCGAGGTTGCCTCGGGGTCCACCACGGCGCTGGTCGGTCCCACCGGGGCCGGCAAGTCGACCCTCACCAACCTCACGCTGCGTCTGGTCGACCCCGACGGCGGCGTGGTGACCCTCGACGACGTCGACCTCCGCGAGGTGGCCAAGGGGGGCGTGGCCGCCGTGGCCACCCCTCGTGCCGCAGCAGACCTTCCTGTTCGACGACACGGTGCGCGGCAACGTCACCCTCGGGGCCGACTTCACCGACGACGAGGTGTGGTGGGCCCTTCGGGTCGCGCAGGCCACGGACTTCGTCACGGCGCTCCCGGCCGGCCTGGACACCCGGGTGGGGGAGCGCGGCGCGTCCCTCTCGGGCGGTCAGCGGCAGCGAGTCGCCCTGGCCAGGGCCGTGATCCGACGTCCGCAGCTGCTCGTGCTCGACGACGCCACGAGCGCTGTCGACCCCGCCGTCGAGCTGGCGATCCTCTCGGCCCTGCGCGACTCGAGCTCGGGCACGACGGTGCTCGTCGTCGCCTACCGCATGTCGACCATCACCCTCGCCGACGCGATCGTCTACGTCGAGTCGGGCAGGGTCCTCGACCACGGCACCCACGCGGAGCTGCTGGGCCGGTGCGAGGGCTACGAACGGCTGGTCACGGCATACGCGCGGGAAGCCGCCGAACGTGCCGCCGTCGCCGCCGACGAGGAAGCGCAGGCCCACGCGTGAGCACGTCCATCGAGGCCACGTCCACCCTGGGCACCTGGGCGACCCTGCGTCGGGGCATCCACCTCTCGCCCGAGCTGCGGCAGGGGCTCGGGATCACCCTCGCGCTCGCGGCGGTCACCACGGTGGGCCGGGTGGTCGTTCCGCTGGTGGTGCAGCAGACGACCGACCATGGGCTGCTCGGCAAGCAGGGTCCGGACCCGGCGCTCGTGTGGCGCTACGTCGGGCTGGCCGTCATCGCCGTGGTGATCACCGCACTCACCGCCTATGCCGTGAACGTTCGCCTGTTCCGCGCGTCCGAGGCGGGCCTGGCGACGGTGCGCCTGCGGGGGTTCCGGCACATCCACGACCTGTCGATGCTGACGCAGAACACCGAACGGCGCGGCTCGATGGTCAGCCGCGTGACCAGCGACGTCGACACGATCAGCCAGTTCGTCCAGTTCGGCGGAATCATCCTCATCCTCAGCCTGGGGCAGATCGCCGTCGCCACGGGGCTGATGTTCTTCTACAGCCCGATGCTGACCGCCGTCGTATGGCTCTGCTTCGTGCCGCTGCTGTTCGTCATCCGGCGGTTCCAGCGGATCGTGGGTCGGGCGTACACCCAGGTGCGCGAGCGCGTCGGGGACCTGCTGGCCGCGGTGTCCGAGGCCGTGGTGGGCGCGGCCACCATCCGGGCCTACGGGGTCGAGGAGCGCACCGGCGAGCGCATCGACCAGGCCATCGAGGCCCATCGCTACGCCTCGATCGGCGCCCAGGTGCGTTCGGTCGTCGCGTTCTCGTCGGGGCAGCTCGTGGCGGGCCTGACCCTCGCCGTGGTGCTCGTCGTCGGCACCCTCCAGGCGGCCTCTGGACACCTCACGATCGGCCAGCTCCTGGCCTTCACCTTCCTCGTCAACCTGTTCACCCAGCCCGTCCAGCAGGCCACCGAGATCCTCAACGAGCTCCAGAACGCCGTGGCCGGCTGGCGTCGGGTGATCGGCGTCATCGACACGCCCGCCGACGTCGCCGACCCGGGCGAGTCCGGCGAGGTGCTCCCGCGCGGGCCGATCACGGTCGAGTTCCAGGCCGTGTCCTTCGCCTACCCCGGCGCCGAGACGGTCCTGCACGACATCACGCTGGCCATCGCGCCACGCTCACGCATCGCGATCGTCGGCGAGACCGGCTCCGGCAAGTCCACCCTCGCCAAGCTCCTCACCCGGCTCATGGACCCGACCGAGGGCCGGGTGCTCGTGGACGGTGTCGACCTGCGCAGCATCCGGTTCTCGTCGCTGCGCGAGCGGGTCGTCATGGTGCCCCAGGAGGGCTTCCTGTTCGACGCGACCCTGCTGGACAACGTCCGGTTCGGTCGCCCCGACGCCACGGACGCCGACGTGCGGCTAGCGCTCACCGAGCTCGGGCTCGACGCCTGGCTGGCCGGCCTGCCCGGCGGCCTCGCGACCGAGGTGGGCCAGCGCGGCGAGTCCCTGTCCGCGGGCGAGCGCCAGCTCGTGGCGCTGGCCCGGGCCTACCTCGCCGACCCCGACCTGCTCGTCCTCGACGAGGCGACCTCGGCCGTCGACCCCTCGACCGAGGTGCGGCTGCAGCGTGCCCTCGAGGGGCTGACCCGGGGGCGCACGTCGATTGCCATAGCCCACCGGCTCTCGACCGCAGAGGCCGCCGACGAGGTGGTGGTGGTCGACCGCGGCCGGATCGTCGAGCGCGGACCCCACCGCGTCCTCGTCCAGCAGAACGGCGTGTATGCCGCCCTGCACGCCTCGTGGGCCGCGCAGCAGCGCGGCGCGTGAGCGCAGCGACGTGCAGAGCGGGCCACACGGCATACCGCTGAGCACGCTGGCGTGTCCGAGCGCCGCCCACTGCACGTCGCAGCTCCGGCACGTTGGCACAATGGTCCCGTGACCTCGCCAACCGTCCTGGACCCGGCTATCGCCGGCCGCCTCAAGCGGGACCCGCAGGGACTCGTGGCCGCCGTCGTCCAGCAGCACGACACCGGCGAGGTCCTCATGCTCGGCTGGATGGACGACGAGGCGCTGCGCCGGACGCTCGCCGAGGGACGCGTCACCTTCTGGTCGCGGAGCCGCTCCGAGTACTGGCGCAAGGGCGACACGAGCGGCAACGTCCAGCTCGTGCGGTCGGTCGCACTCGACTGTGACGGCGACGCCCTGCTCGTGCGCGTCGACCAGGTGGGCGCCGCCTGCCACACCGGCGACCGCACCTGCTTCGACGCAGGCGACCTCGACGCCCAGGTGGGAGAGCTGTGAGCGACGTCGGCCCGGACCTGGCGTTCGGGTCGACCTGGCCCAGCCTGGAGACCTTCCAGATCCTCGCCAAGGACCGCCGGGTGATCCCTGTCGTCCGGCGGCTGATGGCCGACGCCGAGACCCCCGTCGGGGTCTACCGCAAGCTCGCCAAGGACGCCCCCGGCACGTTCCTGCTCGAGTCCGCCGAGCACGGTGGCGTGTGGTCGCGGTACTCCATCGTCGGTGCGGCGAGCCGGGCCACGCTCACCGAGAAGGACGGCCAAGCCCACTGGGTCGGCGAGCCCCCGGTCGGGGTGCCGACCGCGGGCAACCCCGTCGAGGCGCTGCGCGACACCGTGGCCGCGCTCGCCACCGAACCGATCACCGGGCTTCCCCCACTCACCGGGGGCATGGTCGGCGCCATCACGTATGACGCGGTGCGGCGGTGGGAGCGCGTCACCCCTGCAGGCACCGACTCCCTGCCGGACGTGCTCGGGCTGCCCGAGATCTCGATGATGCTCGCCACGGACCTCGCGGTGCTCGACCACGCCGACGGCTCGGTGCTGCTCGTCGCCAACGCCATCAACTACGACGCGACCGACGAGCGCGTCGAGCTGGCCTGGGCCGACGCGGTCGCACGGCTCGACGCGATGACCAGCGACCTCGCCGCCCCGGCGCCGAGCACCGTCGCCACCGTCGACCGCGAGACGTTCGACCGCGCTCGCCACGAGGTGCGCAGCAACCTCACCCAGGCCGAGTTCGAAGAGCTGGTCGAGAGCGCCAAGGAGGACATCCGCGCGGGAGAGGTCTTCCAGGTGGTGCTGTCCCAGCGCTTCTCCACCCCGTGCGCGGCCGACTCACTCGACGTCTACCGGGCCCTGCGGTCGTCCAACCCCAGCCCGTACATGTACCTCCTGCGCATCCCGGTGGGGGACGGCACGACCTACGACATCGTCGGCAGCTCGCCCGAGGCCCTGGTCAAGGTCACCGGGCGGCGGGCCATCACCCACCCGATCGCCGGCTCGCGGCCCCGGGGGAAGTCTCCCGAGGAGGACCAGCTCCTCGGCGAGGACCTCCTCGCCGACCCCAAGGAGCGGTCCGAGCACGTCATGCTCGTCGACCTCGGCCGCAACGACCTGCAACGCGTCTGCGAGCCCGGGACCGTGGACGTCGTCGAGTTCATGGACATCCGGCGGTACTCCCACGTCATCCACCTCGAGTCGACCGTGGTCGGCGACCTCCAGCCCGGCCGCACGGCCTACGACGTCCTCGCAGCGACCTTCCCGGCCGGCACCCTGTCCGGCGCACCCAAGCCCCGGGCCCTCAGCCTGATCGAGCACTACGAGCCCAGCCGCCGCGGCGTCTACGGCGGCGTGGTCGGCTACCTCGACTTCCACGGAGACCTCGACATGGCGATTGCCATCCGCACGGCCGTGATCAAGGACGGCCAGGCCCACGTCCAGGCCGGAGCCGGCATCGTCGCCGACTCGGTCCCCGCCGCCGAGTACCAGGAGACCGTGAACAAGGCAGCCGCCGCCCTGCGTGCCGTGGCGACCGCGGCCGCGCTGAGGACCGTCCGATGAGCCGCCTGCGACCGACGTCCAAGCTGACCGTCGTGCTGCTGGCCCTGGTGGGTGCGTTCCTGCTGCTGGTGAGTGGCTCTCGCACCTGGGTGGAGGGCACGGTCAACGACCCGGTGCTCGGGGCCAGCCGGGTGCTCGGCACGGGCGGCGACGTGGCCTCCGGGGTCACCGCCCTGGCGCTCGTGGCCGCTGCCGCGGCGCTCGCCAGCACGACCTCCGGGCCACTCGTCCGACGGCTGACCCTGACTGCCCTGGGTCTGGCGGGGCTGGGCGTTGCTGCGCTGGGCATCAGGGTCGTGCTCGACCCCCCCGGCGTCCTCGGCTCGGTGGCCGCGCGCGCCGCTGGACGCACCGGCAGCCTCGAGACCCACGCCACCCTCACCGCGTGGCCGTGGTTGTCCCTCGTCGCAGCGGTCCTCCTCCTGCTGGCGGCCGCCGGCGGCTGGGCAGGCGCGTCTTCGTGGCGCGGGCTGGGTGCTCGCTACGAAGCCCAGGGCACGACGAGCACCGGCGCCCGCGGCCAGCGGGTGGGCACCGACTGGGACCGTCTCGACGCTGGCGACGACCCCACAGCCGGCACCTGACACAATGGCCTCGAGCCCCGGCCGGCGATCACCGGCACCCGACCCACAGGAGCCAGCACCCATGGCAGAGCACGAGATCCACGAAGACCACGGCCACAGCGTCGCCGCGTGGACAGCCGTCATCATCATCCTGGTCGGCTCGGCTGTGGCGTCGGTGGCGGTCATCGTCCAGAGCACGCCGATCTTCGTCGTCGGCATCGTGATCTGCATCATCGGTGCGGTGGCGGGCAAGCTGCTGGGCATGGCGGGCTACGGCGGCAGGACCATCGACGGCCCGGACAGCCCCGACAGCAGCAAGCCCGAGGTCGGCATCCACTGACCCCTGCAGGACGTCCTGGGCTGTCCGCCTCGTGACCCGGGGCGGGTGGCCCCGGGTTCGCTGGATAGCCTGTGCGCATGCCCACCGTGCTCGACGACATCGTTGCCGGCGTCCGCGAAGACCTCGCCGACGCACAGGCACTCGTCCCTCGGGCGCGCATCGAGCAGCTCGCGGCGCAGGCCCCGGTGGCGCTCGACGCCGAGGCGGCCCTGCGTCGGCCCGGCCTGTCCTTGATCGCCGAGGTGAAGCGGGCCAGCCCGAGCAAGGGTGCCCTGGCCGACATCGCCGACCCGGCTGCCCTGGCGGCCGACTACGAGGCCGCGGGGGCCACAGCAGTGAGCGTCCTGACCGAGCGCCGGCGCTTCCGCGGCTCCCTCGATGACCTCGACGCAGTGCGCAAGGCGGTGCGGGTTCCGGTGCTGCGCAAGGACTTCATGGTCGACGACTACCAGCTGTTCGAGGCTCGGGCCCACGGCGCCGACCTCATCCTGCTCATCGTCGCCGCCCTCTCGCAGGATGAGCTCGTGCGCATGCAGGCGCTGGCGCGAGAGCTCGGCATGACCGCGCTGGTCGAGGTCCACGACGAGACCGAGACGGCGCGGGCCGTGGACGCCGGCGCCACCGTGATCGGCGTCAACGCCCGCAACCTCAAGACCCTGGCGGTCGACCCCGAGACCTTCGGTCGGCTGGCCCCGCTCATCCCCGGCGACTGCGTCAAGGTCGCCGAGTCCGGCATCGCGGGGCCGGCCGACGCGGCACGCTACGCAGCCGAGGGTGCCGGGGCGGTCCTCGTCGGCGAGGCGCTGGTGCGCGACGGCGACCCTCGCCGCGCGGCATACGACCTGATCGCGGCGGGAGCCCAGTCATGACCGAGTTCACCCCCGAACCGCTCGCGCGCCCGGGTCGCTTCGGCGACTACGGCGGCCGGTACGTCCCCGAGGCCCTCATCCCGGCCCTCGACGAGCTCGACGAGGCCCGTCGCAAGGCCATGGTCGATCCGGTGTTCCTCGGCGAGCTCGAGCGGCTGCATCGCACGTACACCGGACGGCCCAGCATCATCACCGAGATCCCGCGCTTCGCCGCCCACGCCGGTGGCGCGCGGATCATCCTCAAGCGCGAGGACCTCAACCACACCGGCTCCCACAAGATCAACAACGTCCTCGCCCAGGCCCTGCTCACCAAGCGCATGGGCAAGACCCGCGTCATCGCCGAGACGGGCGCCGGGCAGCACGGCGTGGCGACTGCGACCGCTGCGGCGCTCATGGGCCTGGAGTGCGTCATCTACATGGGCAAGGTCGACACCGAGCGCCAGGCCCTCAACGTCGCGCGCATGCGCATGCTCGGCGCGACGGTCGTCGCCGTGCCCACGGGCAGCGCGACGCTCAAGGACGCCATCAACGACGCCCTGCGCGACTGGGTCACCAACGTCGGCACGACCCACTACATCCTGGGCACCGTGACCGGCCCGCACCCGTTCCCCGAGATGGTGCGCGACTTCCACCGCATCATCGGCGTGGAGGCGCGCGGCCAGGTCCTCGACCTGACCGGTCGCCTGCCGGATGCCGTGATCGCGTGCGTGGGCGGCGGGTCCAACGCCATGGGCATCTTCCACCGGTTCATCGACGACGCCGGGGTGCGGCTCATCGGCATCGAGGCCGGGGGAGAGGGCATCGAGTCCGGGCGCCATGCCGCGCGGTTCGCCGCGAGCGAGCCGGGGGTGCTGCACGGCACCTTCAGCTACCTCATGCAGGACGACGACGGCCAGACCCTCGAGTCCCACTCGATCTCGGCGGGCCTCGACTACCCCAGCGTGGGTCCAGAGCACGCCTACCTGCGCGACACCGGGCGCGCCGAGTACCGCTACGCGACCGACGCCCAGACCATGCAGGCCTTCGAGCTGCTGTGCCGCACCGAGGGCATCATCCCGGCGCTCGAGTCCGCCCACGCCCTCGCCGGGGCCATCGAGGTCGGCCGTGAGCTGGGCCCCGACGCCCTGCTCCTGGTCAACCTGTCCGGCCGTGGCGACAAGGACATGCACACGGCCGCGGAGTACTTCGGCCTCATCGACGAGTTGGGCCCCGCCCAGTGAGTATCGGCGTCTCCGAGGTGCTCCAGCGGTGCCGCGACGAGGGTCGGGCAGCGCTCGTCGGCTACCTGCCCGTCGGGTTCCCCTCGGTTCCGGGTTCGATCGAGGCGATGGTGGCGATGGCCGAGGCCGGCGTCGACATCGTCGAGGTCGGCGTGCCCTACAGCGACCCGCTCATGGACGGCCCGGTCATCGCGTATGCCGCGGACCAGGCCCTCAAGCGCGGGGTGCGGGTGGGCGACGTCTTCACCGCCACCCAGGCTGTCCGCGACACCGGCACCCCTCCGCTGGTCATGAGCTACTGGAACCTCATCCTGCGCCACGGCCCCGCCCAGTTCGCGCGCGACCTCGCCGCAGCTGGTGGAGCCGGCATCATCACGCCCGACCTCATCCCCGACGAGGCCGGGCCGTGGATCCAGGCCAGTGACGAGACCGGTCTGGACCGCATCTTCCTGGTCGCCCCGAGCTCGACTCCCGAGCGGCTCGCCTACGTGACCCGTCAGTGCCGCGGCTTCGTGTATGCCGTGTCGCACATGGGCGTCACGGGAGCCCGAACCTCCATGGGTGATGCCGCCGAGGTCATCGTCCGTCGCACCAAGGCGGTCACCGACACCCCCATCTGCGTCGGCCTGGGCGTGTCCAGCGGTGACCAGGCTGCCGAGGTGGCGGCGTACGCCGACGGCGTGATCGTGGGCTCGGCGCTCGTACGCTGCCTCACCGACGCCGACGACCCGCAGGCGGGTCTGAAGGCACTGCGGGGCCTGGTCGAGGAGCTGGCCGACGGCGTGCGCAGGGGACGGTGATGGAGACCCTGCGCAGTGCGCGGGTCCGGGACCTGGTCGGTCTGCTCGCGCGCGTGGTGCTCGGAGCGGTGGTGCTCGCGGCCGGCGCGCTCAAGGTGGGCCACCCGGAGACCTCGGCGCGGTCGGTGCGGGCCTACCAGCTGTTGCCCTTCGACGTCGCCGGGTACGTCGGCTACGCCTTGCCGATCCTCGAGATCGCGGTCGGGATCCTGCTCGTCGTGGGGTTGTTCACCCGGGTCAACGCCGTCATCGGCGGGGTGCTCATGGGCGCCTTCATCGTCGGGATCGCGTCTGCCTGGGCCCGCGGCCTGTCCATCGACTGCGGCTGTTTCGGCCACGGGGGAACCATTGCGGCCTCCCAGACGCAGTACCCCCAGGAGATCGCCCGCGACCTCGGGTTGCTCGCCTGCGCCGTGTGGTTGGCCGTACGGCCGCGCACGGCATACAGCCTTGACCGCCTGCTCTTCCCCGGAGCGGGCACCACCGTTCCACACCCTGACGAAGGATCCGTCGCATGAGCAACGCCGCCGCCCGCCGGAGCAAGATCGAGGCTGCTGCGCCCAAGGGCGGGGGCGGCGCCAACCGCGCCGTCGTCGCCACGGTGGTCGCCGTCCTCGTGATCGCGGCGGTGGTCACGGCGGTGATCCTCAGCAGCCGGGGCAGCCAGCAGGCCGCCTCGACCGGAGGCTCGACGCTGCCCAAGAACGTCGCAGCCATGGGGGCCGGCATCGTCGTGAACCCGGGGGCTCCGGCGAACGTGCCGACGATGGACCTCTACGAGGACTTCCAGTGCCCCGTCTGTGGCCGGTTCGAGCAGCTCTACGGGACGGATGTCACCCAGCTCGCCGCCCAGAACAAGGTCAAGCTCGTCATCCACACGCTGAGCTTCCTCGACGACAACCTGCGCAACGACAGCTCGAACCGCGCAGCCAACGCCGCGGCCTGCGCCGCTGACGACGGCAAGTTCCTCCAGTACCACGCGGCGGTGTTCGCCGGGCAGCCGGCGAAGGAGGGCGCGGGCTACACCGACGCCCAGCTCGCGTCGTTCGCCCAGACAGCCGGCATCACGGGATCCGCGCTCACGGCGTGGCAGTCCTGCTACTCGGCCAAGGCCCACAACCAGTACGTCCAGTCGGTGCAGACCCAGGCCGACAAGGACGGGGTCAACGGCACGCCGACCATCAAGCTCAACGGCGCCACCGTCGCCCTCTCGACGCTCACCGCCCCGCAGTCGCTCGACGACGCCGTCAAGGCCGCCACGAAGTGACTCGCGCTCTGCCCGCCTTCATCCCCAGCCCTACCACGGGCGTCTGGCACCTGGGGCCGTTCCCGATCCGGGCTTACGCCCTGTGCATCCTCGCCGGGATCGTCGTGGCCGTATGGATCACCGGGCGACGGCTGGTCGACCGCGGCCACCCGCGCGAGCTGGCCATCGACATCTCCGCCTGGGCCGTGCCGTTCGGGATCGTCGGCGGTCGGCTCTACCACGTCATCACGACCCCACAGCCGTACTTCGGTCAGGGTGGTCACCCGATCCGGGCGTTCTACATCTGGGAGGGCGGGCTCGGCATCTGGGGCGCCGTCGCGCTCGGAGCCGTGGGCGCGTGGATCGGGGCCCGTCGCCAGGGGGTCTCGTTCCTCGACTTCATCGACGCGGCGGCACCCGGGGTCGCGCTCGCCCAGGCCCTGGGCCGGTGGGGCAACTGGTTCAACAACGAGCTCTACGGGCGCCCGACCACCCTGCCGTGGGGCCTGACGATCCATGAGTGGGACCAGTCAGCGGGTCATGCCGTGCGTGACGCCGCCGGGCACCCGATCGTCCTCGGCACCTTCCACCCGACCTTCCTCTACGAGTCGCTCTGGTGCCTGCTGCTGGCGTTGGTCCTGGTGCTCGCCGACCGGCGGTTCGCGCTGCGTCGTGGGCAGGTGTTCGGGCTCTACGTCGTCGGTTACCCCCTCGGCCGGGTGGTCTTCGAGCTGATGCGCAGCGACGAGGCCAACCACATCCTCGGCCTGCGGGTCAACGTGTGGACCAGCATCGTCGTGTTCCTGCTCGGCCTGGTGATCGTGTGGCGCTCCAGACGTCACGACGTGGCGGTCGCCGACCACGCCGCATCTCAACATCCGGAATGAGGCGGCTCACATAGCGGGACGCTGAGGGCACCCGGTATTCTTCCTCCTGCCGTGGCCAAGGCCGTCCACGAGCGTGACCGGTGTGCCCTCGCATGTGATTCATCTGGGGTCCACAACGCACTTTGACCCCCAAGGACGGTGACCCGAACGTGACTTTCGCGCGCTTCTCCGCCCAGCCCGCAGACACCGGGCTGTACCGCCGCGAGTTCGAGCACGACGCCTGCGGGGTCGCCCTCGTGGCCACGCTGCGGGGGAGCGCCGGGCACGACATCGTCGACCACGCCCTCACAGCCCTGCGCAACCTCGAGCACCGCGGCGCCACCGGCGCCGACCCGCTCGTGGGCGACGGGGCAGGCATCCTCACCCAGGTGCCCGACGCGTTCTTCCGGGACGTGGTCGACTTCGACCTGCCCGTCGCGGGGGCGTATGCCGTGGGCACGGCGTTCCTGCCGGGCGACGAGGTGCTCCGGGCGCAGGTCACCGCCCGGATCGAGGAGCTCGCGACGGAGGAAGGCCTCACCGTCCTCGGGTGGCGCGATGTCCCCGTGGCCGCCGAGCTGGTGGGCCAGGCAGCCCGCGACTGCATGCCGTTCTTCCGCCAGCTGTTCGTGTCGGCCACGGTGGGGCGCATGGTCGGCCTGGGGCTCGACCGGTTGGCGTTCTGCCTGCGCAAGCGGGCCGAGCGCGAGACCGAGGTCTACTTCCCCTCCCTGTCGTGTCGCACCGTCGTCTACAAGGGCATGCTGACCACGGGCCAGCTCGAGCCGTTCTTCCCCGACCTGTCGGACCGCCGGTTCGAGACCCAGCTGGCGCTGGTGCACTCCCGGTTCTCGACCAACACCTTCCCGAGCTGGCCGCTGGCCCACCCGTACCGGTTGATCGCCCACAACGGCGAGATCAACACCGTCAAGGGCAACCGCAACTGGATGCGGGCGCGCGAGAGCCAGCTCGTCTCCGACGTCATCCCGGGGGACCTCGAGCGGCTCTTCCCGATCTGCACGCCGGCGGCATCCGACTCCGCGTCGTTCGACGAGGTGCTCGAGCTGCTCCACCTCGGTGGCCGGTCGCTGCCCCACGCCGTGCTCATGATGATTCCGGAGGCCTGGGAGAACCACGAGGAGATGGACCCCGCTCGCAGGGCGTTCTACGAGTTCCACTCGACGTTCATGGAGCCGTGGGACGGCCCCGCCTGCGTCACGTTCACCGACGGTTCGCTGATCGGGGCGGTGCTCGACCGCAACGGCCTGCGGCCCGGACGCTACTCGGTGACCGACGACGGCCTCGTCGTGCTGGCGTCCGAGGCAGGGGTGCTCGACCTCGACCCGACCCGCGTGGTGCGCAAGGGCCGCCTCCAGCCCGGGCGGATGTTCCTTGTCGACACCGAGCACGGCCGGATCGTGTCCGACGCCGAGGTGAAGGCGTCGCTGGCGTCCCAGCAGCCCTACGAGGAGTGGCTGCACGCTGGGCTGATCCACCTCGACGACCTGCCCGAGCGCGAGCACATCGTGCACACCGCGGCATCCGTCGCGCGCCGTCAGCAGACCTTCGGCTACACCCAGGAGGAGCTCAGGATCCTGCTGACGCCGATGGCCCGGACCGGGGGAGAGGCGCTCGGTTCGATGGGCACCGACACCCCGATCGCCGTGCTGTCCGCGCGCCCCCGGCTCATCTTCGACTACTTCACCCAGCTTGTTCGCCCAGGTGACCAACCCGCCGCTGGACGCCATCCGTGAGGAGCTCGTCACCTCGCTCGGCACGGTCATCGGGCCCGAGGGCAACGCGCTCGGGGCGAGCCCGGCGCACGCCCGCCAGGTCGTGCTCCCGTTCCCCGTCATCGACAACGACGCGTTGGCCAAGATCGTGCACGTCAACGCCGACGGCGACCTGCCCGGCTACGCCACCCATGTGGTCCGCGGCCTCTATGACGTCACCGGCGGCGCCGAGGCGATGAAGGCGCGCCTCGAGGAGATCTTCACCGAGGTCTCCGCGGCGATCGCCGAGGGCGCCCGCTTCGTCGTCCTGTCCGACCGCGACTCCGGTCGCGACTACGCCCCGATCCCGTCGCTGCTGCTCACCTCCGCGGTGCACCACCACCTCATCCGCGAGAAGACCCGCACGCTGGTGGGCCTCGTGGTCGAGGCCGGCGACGTCCGCGAGGTGCACCACGTGGCGCTGCTCATCGGGTATGGCGCGGCCGCGGTCAACCCGTACCTCGCGATGGAGTCGGTGGAGGACCTCGTCCGCTCCGGCTCGATCGAGGGGGTCACGCCGGACCAGGCGGTCAAGAACCTCATCAAGGCTCTGGGCAAGGGCGTCCTCAAGGTGATGTCCAAGATGGGCATCTCGACGGTCGCCTCCTACCGCGGAGCCCAGGTGTTCGAGGCCATCGGGCTGTCCCAGGAGCTCGTGGACCGGTACTTCACCGGCACGGTGTCCCAGCTCGGCGGAGTCGGGCTCGACGTGGTCGCCGCCGAGACCGCGGCCCGGCACGCCGCGGCATACCCGCCGGACGGCGTGCGCCTCCCGCACCGCAAGCTCGACGTGGGCGGGGAGTACCAGTGGCGTCGTGAGGGCGAGCCGCACCTCTTCGACCCCGACACGGTCTTCCGGCTGCAGCACTCCACCCGGCAGCGCCGTTACGACATCTTCAAGCAGTACACCCAACGGGTCGACGAGCAGTCCGAGCGGCTGATGACCCTGCGCGGGCTTGTTCCAGTTCACCGAGTCCGCCGACCGGCCGCCGGTGCCCATCGACGAGGTCGAGCCGGTCAGCGAGATCGTCAAGCGGTTCAACACCGGCGCGATGAGCTACGGCTCCATCAGCCAGGAGGCCCACGAGACCCTCGCCATCGCCATGAACCGCCTGGGCGGTCGGTCCAACACCGGTGAGGGCGGCGAGGACGTCGAGCGGCTGCTCGACCCCGAGCGGCGGTCGGTCATCAAGCAGGTGGCCTCAGGGCGCTTCGGCGTCACCTCGCTCTACCTCACCAAGTCCGGCGACATCCAGATCAAGATGGCCCAGGGCGCCAAGCCCGGCGAGGGTGGCCAGCTGCCCGGTCACAAGGTCTACCCATGGATCGCCTCGACCCGGCACTCGACGCCCGGCGTCGGCCTGATCAGCCCGCCGCCGCACCACGACATCTACTCGATCGAGGACCTGGCCCAGCTGATCCACGACCTCAAGAACGCCAACCCCGAGGCCCGGATCCACGTCAAGCTCGTCTCGGAGATCGGGGTGGGCACCGTGGCCGCGGGCGTCTCCAAGGCGCACTCCGACGTCGTGCTCATCTCGGGCCACGACGGCGGCACCGGCGCCTCGCCGCTCACCTCGCTCAAGCACGCGGGCGGGCCCTGGGAGATCGGGCTCGCCGAGACCCAGCAGACACTCGTGCTCAACAGCCTGCGCGACCGGATCGTCGTCCAGTGCGACGGCCAGCTCAAGACTGGTCGTGACGTCGTCATCGCCGCGCTGCTCGGTGCAGAGGAGTTCGGGTTCGCCACCGCGCCGCTGGTCGTGTCCGGCTGCGTGATGATGCGGGTCTGCCACCTCGACACCTGCCCGGTCGGGATCGCGACCCAGAACCCCGAGCTGCGGGCGCGCTTCTCCGGCAAGCCCGAGTTCGTCGAGACCTTCTTCGAGTACATCGCCGAGGAGGTGCGCGAGCACCTCGCCGCACTCGGCTTCCGCACGGTCGAGGAGGCCATCGGCCAGGTCTCGGCCATCGACGCCACCCGCGCGGTCAACCACTGGAAGGCGTCCGGTCTCGACCTCTCGCCGATCTTCGCCGACGTCCAGAGCCCTGATGGTTCGGCCCGTCGCAACACCACCGTTCAGGACCACGGCCTCGAGAAGGCCCTCGACCACACGCTGATCACCATGGCGCGCGAGGCGATCAACGACGGCACGCCGATGACCGGCGAGGTCGCCGTGCGCAACGTCAACCGCACCATCGGCACGCTGCTCGGCCACGAGGTCACCAAGGCGCACCCCCACGGGCTCGAGGACAACACCATCGAGCTCACCCTGGTCGGCTCTGCGGGTCAGTCCCTCGGCGCGTTCCTGCCGCGCGGCATCACGCTGAGACTGCTCGGCGACGCCAACGACTACGTCGGCAAGGGCCTGTCGGGTGGGCGCATCGTCGTGCGGCCCGACCGGGCGGCCCCGCTGCAGGCAGACCAGAACGTCATCGCCGGCAACGTCATCGGTTACGGCGCCACCACCGGCGAGATCTTCCTGCGCGGCAAGGTCGGCGAGCGCTTCTGTGTGCGCAACTCGGGCGCCGCCGCGGTCGTCGAGGGCGTGGGCGACCACGGCTGCGAGTACATGACCGGTGGCAGCGTCGTCGTCCTCGGGCCGACCGGCCGCAACTTCGCCGCGGGCATGTCCGGTGGGGTCGCCTACGTGCTCGACCTCGACCACCAGCGGGTCAACGGCGAGCTCGTCGACCTCTCCGGCCTGCGCCCCGAGGACGAGACGGCGCTGCGCGAGCTGCTGACCAAGCACGTCCAGTGGACCGAATCACCAGTCGCAGCAGGCCTGTTGGCCGACTGGGAGGGCGCGCGGTCGCGCTTCACCCTGGTCCTGCCCCGTGACTACCAGCGCGTCCTCGACGTGCGCGCCGCCGCAGAGGCGGAAGGACTCGACGTCAACGGCTCCGAAGTCTGGGAGCGGATCATGGAGGCCTCCCGTGGCTGACCCCCAGGGATTTCTGAAGACCCGTGAGCGCGAGCTGCCGGCGCGACGTCCGGTGCCGGTGCGCATCCGCGACTGGAAAGAGGTGTACGAGGAGCAGGAGCTCGGGCAGCTCCAGCGACAGGCCGGGCGCTGCATGGACTGCGGCATCCCGTTCTGCCACAGCGGCTGCCCCCTCGGCAACCTCATCCCTGAGTGGAACGACCTCGCCTGGAAGGGCGACTGGCGAGAGGCCATCGAGCGCCTGCACGCCACGAACAACTTCCCGGAGTTCACCGGTCGACTCTGCCCGGCTCCGTGCGAGACGGCCTGTGTCCTCGGCATCAACCAGCCCGCCGTGACGATCAAGCAGATCGAGGTCACGACCATCGACCGGGCCTTCGACTCCGGGTACGTCCTGCCCCAGGCGCCCGAGCGCCTCTCGGGCAAGACCGTCGCCGTGGTGGGATCGGGTCCGGCCGGTCTGGCCGCGGCCCAGCAGCTCACCCGCGCCGGTCACACGGTGGCGGTCTACGAGCGGGCCGACAAGCCCGGCGGGCTGCTCCGTTACGGCATACCCGAGTTCAAGATGGAGAAGTCGGTCCTCGACCGCCGCATCGCGCAGATGGAGGCCGAGGGCACCCGGTTCCGCAGCGGGGTCGACGTCGGCAACGACGTCACCGGCAAGCAGCTGCGCGACCGGTACGACGCGGTCGTGCTCGCCATCGGTGCGACGGTGCCGCGCGACCTGCCGGTCCCGGGCCGCGAGCTCGACGGCGTCCTGCAGGCCATGGACTTCCTGCCCCCGGCCAACCGCGTCGCGCTCGGCGAGGCCGTCGAGGGCCAGGTGACGGCCGAGGGCAAGGACGTCATCGTCATCGGCGGCGGCGACACGGGCGCCGACTGCATCGGCACGTCCCACCGCCAGGGCGCGCGGTCCGTCACGAGCCTGGAGATCATGCCCCAGCCGGGTGAGGACCGCGCCGCGAACCACCCGTGGCCGACGTACCCGATGCTCTTCCGGATCGCCTCGGCTCACGAGGAGGGCGGCGAGCGGGTGTATGCCGCGTCGACCAAGGAGATCATCGGCCAGGACGGCAAGGTCAGCGGTATCCGGGTCGTCGACGTCCGCATGGGCGACAAGGGGTTCGAGGAGGTCGAGGGCACCGAACGCGTCCTGCCGGCCCAGCTGATCCTGCTGGCCATGGGGTTCCTCGGCCCGCAGGGCGAGGGCGTCGTCGAGCAGCTGGAGGTCGAGCTCGACGAGCGGTCCAACGTCAAGCGGGACCGCGAGTTCATGTCGTCGGTGCCGGGCGTCTTCGTGGCGGGAGACGCGGGTCGCGGTCAGTCGCTCATCGTCTGGGCGATCGCCGAGGGGCGGTCCGCCGCCGCGGGCGTCGACCGGTACCTCACCGGCGAGACGGCGCTGCCGCGGCCGGTCAACCCGACCGACCGGCCACTGGTCGTCTAGTGCTGTCCGCAGGGTGACCGGCGTCACGTCCGGCGCCCTCGACCGATAGGGTCAAAGTCATGCGTCGCGCCAAAATCGTCTGCACCCTCGGCCCGGCAGTTTCCACTCCGGAGCGGATCCGTGAGCTCGTCTCCGCGGGCATGGACATCGCCCGGCTGAACCTCTCGCACGGGGCGTATGCCGACCACGAGGAGATCTACCGCCACATCCGCGCAGCGAGCGACGAGAGTGGCCACGCGGTCGGCATCCTCGTCGACCTGCAGGGCCCCAAGATCCGCACGGCGCGGTTCAAGGACGGCCCGGTCGACCTGGCGGCCGGTGACGTCTTCACCATCACCACCCGCGACGTCGACGGCGACAAAGACGAGGTCGGCACCACGTACAAGGGCCTGCCGGGGGACGTCCACGTCGGGGACCTGCTGCTGATCGACGACGGCAAGGTCGCCCTCGAGGCCATCGAGGTGACCGACACCGACGTCCGCACCGTCGTGCGCGTCCCGGGCACGGTCTCCAACAACAAGGGCATCAACCTGCCGGGGGTCGCGGTTTCCGTCCCGGCCCTGTCCGAGAAGGACAAGGAGGACCTGCGCTGGGCGCTGCGACTGCGGGCGGACATGATCGCCCTGTCGTTCGTGCGCTCCGCGAAGGACCTCGACGACGTCTACGAGGTCATGGACGAGGTCGGCGCCCGGCTGCCGGTGATCGCCAAGATCGAGAAGCCCCAGGCCGTCGACAACCTCGAGGAGATCATCGCGGCCTTCGACGGCGTGATGGTGGCGCGCGGTGACCTCGGCGTGGAGCTCCCGCTCGAGGAGGTGCCGATCGTGCAGAAGCGCGCGATCGAGCTCGCCCGGCGCCAGGCCAAGCCCGTCATCGTCGCCACCCAGGTGCTCGAGTCGATGATCGAGAACCCTCGCCCGACTCGCGCCGAAGCCTCCGACGCGGCGAACGCCGTCCTCGACGGCGCCGACGCGCTCATGCTCTCGGGTGAGACGAGTGTGGGGGCCCACCCGATCGAGGCGGTGCTGATGATGGCTCGCATCATCGAGAGCACCGAGGAGCACGGGCTCGAGCGCATCCCACCCCTTGGCACCCGCCCGCACACCATGGGTGGCGCGGTGTCGGCCGCGGCGGTCGAGATCGGCGAGCTGCTCGGCGTGAAGTACCTCATCACCTTCAGCCAGTCCGGCGACACCGCGAAACGCATGTCCCGCATCCGCCCGCGGATCCCGATGCTCGCGTTCACCCCTGAGCAGCACACCCGGTCGCGCCTCGCGCTGGCCTGGGGGATCGAGACCTTCCTCGTGCCGATGGCCCGGCACACCGACCAGATGGCCCGTCAGGTCGACCTGACCCTGCTCGCCAACGGCCGGGCCAAGGAGGGCGACCTGGTCGTCATCGTCGCGGGGTCGCCGCCCGGCATCCCCGGGTCGACGAACGCGCTGCGCGTGCACAAGATGGGCGACGCGATCAACAAGGTCGCGCCGGCCTACGAGGACCTCGACACCGGGTCCGCCTGAGCCATCGGGAGCCGGCCGTTATGCTGGCCCCGCGCCGCTGAGGACCGCGGCTCGCCGAAGTGGTGGAATGGCAGACACGGAGCACTCAAAATGCTCTGCTCGAAAGGGCGTGCGGGTTCAAGTCCCGCCTTCGGCACCCAGTTGACCTGCGCACACACGCGACGTCTCGAATCCTGTTCGCACCCTGTCCACACCACGGGCCGGCGAGCGCGCGTTCACGCCGGTGCCGGATTTGGCGAGTTGTTCGCAGTCATGGCCATGCTCCTGAGCTGAACCCGAGGTCGCCCGGCCACGGTTGGCCCTCTCCTACGCGGGGGTCGGCGGGCTGTTCCTGGTCGAGCCAGTCCGCTTCCGGGACCGCGGTGCTCGACTCGTCGTCGTGACTGCCGGCCATGGTGGTTCCTCCTGTTCTTGGCGCAGTCGGGCGTTCTCTCCCTCCAGATCAAGGACCATGCCTATTCCGGCGAGGTTGAGGCCGGCGTCGAGCAGGTCCCCGATCCGCCGCAGCCGCTCCAGGTCGTTCGCGCTGTACCGGCGGGTGCCCCCCTCGGTGCGTTCGGGTTCGAGCAGGCCGCGAGCCTCGTACAGGCGCAGGTTCTGCACGCCCATGCCGACCAGGTCGGCGGCCACCGAGATGCCGTACACGCCGCGGTCCCCATCGGGTACCGGTCCTGTCATCGGACCCATCCTTCTGTTGAGAAATTCTGTCGTGAGCTCTTGCATCAGTATGGCAGTGGTGCTACAAGAAATCTATGGCGATTGCCACAGACTCAACCGGAGTTTGTGGCACCGCCGGGAGAATCAGACAACGCAGCATCAGACAACGCAGCATCAGACAACGCAGCATCAGACAACAACACAATGGAGGTGACCACGATGCTGATGCGCACCGACCCGTTCCGTGAGCTGGACCGCCTGACCCAGCAGGTCTTCGGCCCCGACGGCACCTTGGCGCGACCGTCGGTCATGCCGATGGACGCCTGGCGCGACGGTGACGTCTTCCATGTCGAGTTCGACCTGCCCGGAGTGAGCCAGGACTCCATCGACATCGACGTGGAACGCAACGTCGTCACGGTCAAGGCCGAGCGGCCGGCCCGGGCCAGCGACGCGGAGCTCCTCGCCGCAGAACGTCCGCGCGGGGTGTTCAGCCGCCAGCTCGTGCTCGGGGACAACCTGGACACCGACCGCATCGAGGCCAGCTACGACGCCGGGGTGCTCACCTTGAAGATCCCGGTCGCCGAGCAGGCCAAGCCGCGCAAGATCGAGATCAGCAGCAGGCACGAAGGCCAGCAGGCCATCAGCGCCTGAACCCCGACGGCAAGGCCCATGCCTACGACCCCCGCTGACCAGAACCGCGCCGCGAATTGCGCGGACGAGCAGTTCCTGGAGCTGGTGTTGGCCGACGAACAGCTGCTGCGGGCCGAGTTCGACGCGATCATCGCCCACGCGTGGGGGAGTCGTCCGCCGCCGGTCAGGCACAGGGGTGCGCCGCCGGCCGCACGCGCGCAGCCGGGCTATCCGCTGGTGCCGTGTGGCTGTGGGGCGGCCGCGCGTCGACCACGACACCCCGGTGTCGGCGGGTGGCGCCGGCAACGGTCACCACCTCGGCGACCGGGCACCCGCGCCGGCGACAGGGCCAGCGCCGACATCAGGAGAGAAGGCAGGTGATCACCCGACACGTACCATCGCTGACGACAGAGCAACCTTTCGCAAGCTCTCGCCTGGGCCGCGTTCCCGAGATCGCGCCTGACGCCACTCGCGCGACGCCCACGCCTTGACGGCGTACCAGTTCACGGCCCAGGCGAGGCCCACGGGGCCTCACGTCGCACCCATTCACGCCTCGCGCCAGCCCACCATCCGCGGTGCGCGCCGGCCGTTCCGAAAGGCGCCCAGCGCCGCAGGACCGTGCCAATTCCTCGACGGGACAATCCTTCGACCACATGGCCAGTGACCAGTCCGACCAGAGCACGACCGGCACCTGGCCCCCACCCCCGACCGGACGCAGGCTCACCATTCGCTTTGCGCCCACCGTGACCGGTCAACCGCCGATCCGAGTAGGCCCGGTCGTCTGGCACCGCGCTCCGCGCTGAGTCCTGTGCGCACGCTGCTGTCCCGGTGCTTTCGCCGTGGGGTCAGCCTTTGACGCCGCCTTCGTTGGCGCCGCGGATGAAGTAGCGCTGCAGGGAGAAGAAGAGCACCGCGACCGGGATCGTGGTGAGTAGCGCTGCTCCGAGCTTGAGCGGGAACTGGGTGCCGGCGCCGAGCTGGCCGCTCGTGAGGGATGCGAGGCCGGTGACGAGTGTCATGTGGTCGGTCGTGCCCTTGGTCACGACGATGAAGTGGCTGAACTCGTTCCAGGAACCTTGGAAGGACAGGATCGTCAGGGTGATCAGCGCTGGCCGGGCCATGGGCAGCACGACTGACCAGAAGGTCCGGAAGATCGAGGCGCCGTCCATGCGGGCGGCCTCTTCGATCGAGATGGGGACCGAGTCGAAGAACTGCTTCATGATGAAGACGCCGGCTGCGTCGACGACGAGGGGCAGGATCATCGCCGTGTAGGTGTCGTAGATGCCGAGGTAGTTGACCATCAGGAACTTGGGGATGAGCAGGGCGACTCCGGGCACGCTCATGACGGCGAGCAGGGCGCCGAAGACTGCGCCGCGACCGCGGAACTTCAGCCGTGCCAGTGCGTAGCCGGCGAGGCTGTCGAGGAAGACCCGGGCGAGCGTGACGATGACGGCGATGAGCACCGAGTTCTTGATCCAGGTCGGGAAGGGCACGACGCCGCTGCCGAAGATCGTTTTCCAGGCGGTCAGGCTCAGGGGGTTCGGGACGAGCGACAACGGGTGCGATGCCGCGTCCGGATCGGTCTTGACCGAGGTCACGATCTGGATGAGGAAGGGCACGATGAAGATCAGGGCGAAGATGGTCAGTGCCCCGTAGATGAGCGTCTGCTTCAGGGGGCTGGTGCGGGTGGTCATGCGCGTGCTCCCTTCCGGCGGCGGAACGGTGAGGGTCGTTCGTCCTTGTCGGTCAGTGCCCACCGCTGGATCTGGGTGAGCACGACGATGATCAAGAAGACGACGAAGGCCATCGCGGCGCCTGAGCCGTACTTGAAGTTGCCGAAGCTCTGTCGGTAGGACAGGAACGCGGGGGAGAGGGTTGTTCCGTTGGGTGCGCCCTTGCCCATGACGTAGATCTGGTCGAAGACCTGCCAGGTGCCGATGAGGCCAAGGGTGAGCACCAGGAACAGGACCGGCCGGATCATCGGGATGGTCACGTTGCGCAGCTTCTTCCAGCCGGTGGCGCCGTCGAGGGCTGCTGCCTCGTCGATCTCTACGGGCAGGTCTTGCAGGGCGGCGATGAACATGAGCATGAAGGTGCCCGAGGTCGTCCAGACGACGAGGATGATGATGACGCTCATCGCCACCGAGGGGCCGGACAGCCAGTCCCAGAGGCTGCGGCCCAGGATGTCGTGCTGACCCCAACCCGGGTTGTCCACGCCGAGGGCGTTGAAGAGCAGGTGGATGAGGCCGCGGTCGTCGGTGAACCAGTCCGGCCCGCTGAGGCCGACGACCTTGAGCAGGCCGTTGACAACGCCGGTGCTGGAGAAGATGAAGAGGAAAACCGTCGAGATGGCGATCGAGCTGGTGACCGAGGGGGAAGTAGAACGCGGTCCGGAAGAAGCTGCGCGCCTTGAGGACCTTGGCGTTGACGAGCAGGGCGAGCCCGAGCGCGAGGGCGGTCTGTGCGGGGACGACGAAGAGCACGTACCAGAACGTGTTGCTGATCGACTGCATGAAGTTGGACCGGGTCAGCCCGTCCCTGGCGAACAGGTCGGTGTAGTTCTTTGCGCCGACGAAGTGGGCGCCCGGGCCTCCGGCGAAGGGGTTGGTTGACCCGTTCCAGTTGGTCAGACTCACCCACAGAGCCATCACGATGGGGATGGCCAGGAAGAGCCCGAGGATGACCACCATGGGCGACACGAACAGCCAGCCCATCGGTCCCTGCGGACCGTGCAGACCGCCACGCCCGCCCTTGGTGGGCTTCCCGGGACCGGCGACGACTCCTTGGGTGCCGACCGATTCGAGGGAGGCTGGTCGGGCCACTCCGGCTGACGTCATGTGCTACTCCTGCGTGAAGGGTGTGGCGGCCAAGGGGTGGGGGTCTTGATGCGGACGAGTGCTGGGGAGGTATGCCGGTGGCGCCAGCGCAGGGGCGAGGCGCCACCGGCATACCGAGTGGGTCGGTCAGCTACCCGAGAGGGCTGCCTTGCCGTTCTTTTGGAGCTCGGCCAGCATGGCGGCCGGGTTGCCGCCCTTGGACAGGGTGGCCAGCTCGGCGTTGAACTTGCTCATGACGTCGTCCAGGCCGGCGAGGTTGACCGGGCCCTGACCGTAGGCCGCACCAGAGACAAAGGCTGCGGAGTCCGGGTACTTGGCTGCGAACTGCTTGAGGCCTTCGGTCGTCGAGGGCATCACGCCGAAGGCGTCGGCGAAGGCCATCTGCTGGGCCGGGGTGATGAGTGACTTGACCAGGTCGACGGCAGCGGCCTGGTTAGCCGACTTGGCGGCGATACCCCAGCAGTTGGTGAACATGAGGGTGCCCTTGCCGGCGGGGCCGGCAGGGAGCTCGACGGTCTTGTACTTGATGTTCGGGAAGTCCTTCATGCCGCCGGCGATCCAGTTGCCTTCGATCGTCATGGCAGCCAGCCCCTTGCCGAATGCCTCGCCGCCCCAGCCAGTGGCCGGCTTCGTGTCGGTGTTGAACTTCAGCACCCCCGCCTTCATGAGCTTCTGGACCTCCTGCAAGCCCGCGAGGTTGCCCGCAGCGTCGGCGGTCATCTTGCCGTCAGGGGAGACGACCCACCCGCCGGCCTGCTTCATGAAGGCGCCACCACGGTTGATGTCGTTGCCGATGACCAGACCGGTGACGTTGCCCTTGGTGAGCTTCTTCGCGGCGGCCTCCAGGCCGGCCCAGTCCTTGGGGATGTCGGCGTCGGTGAGGCCGGCCTTGGCCCACATGGCGGTGTTGATCTCGAGCGCGAGGGTCGAGGAGTCCTTGGGCGCGCAGTAGAACTTGCCCTGGTAGGTGAACGACTTGACCAGGGAGTCGACAAACCCGGCACTCTTGACCTGGTCGCCGTAGGCGTACAGGTTGCCCGCCTTGGCGTACGTGCCGACCTTGCTAGCGTCGGTGTAGAAGAGGTCGGGTGGGCTCGAGCTGGCGAACGCTTGGCCGAGTTGCTGACCGAGGTCGGAAGCGGCGATGACCTCGACGGTGTTGCCCGTCTTGGTCGCCCACGCCTGGGTGGCCGACTTGACCGCGGCCGTCTCGGCGGCACCGGAGCTACCGATCATGACCGTCAGCTTGACCGGGCCCTTGCTGGTGTTCTGCGTCGTGGAGCTGCTGAAGCCACCACTGCACGCGGTGAGCGCGAGCGCAGCGGTAGCGGCCAGGGAGAGCGCAGTGGTACCACGGACGGACCGTGTCTTCATGGGTGTCTCTTTCAGTTGGTGCGGTCGCCCGCAGGGGACGAACTGGCCCGGATGACCAGTTCAGGGGGAATCACGAGGCCGGCCTCGAGGCCCTTGCCGTCGAGCAGCTCGAGGACGCGGTCAGCGGCCACGGCCAGTGGCTGGCGCACGGAGGAGAGGCCGAGCGCTGAAGCCAGGTCGCCGTCGTCGAAGCCGACCAGACCCATGTCCACCCCCGGCCGCCAACCGCGCTCGCGCAGGACCACCCACGCGCCGGCGGCGAGGACATCGGAGGCGCAGACAATCGCACCTCCTCGGCCCAGCCGGTCGATGAGCGGCCCGGCCGCCGCGGAGGCGAGCGAGATGTCCTGGGCAGCAGTGGCCTGCCAGGCTGCACTGTCCATGCCGAGGTCGAGAGTCGCGCGCGACCAGCCCAATCGGCGGTCATCGCCGACCGCGGACCCCGGCGGCCACCCGAGGAAGCCGATCCGCTCGAAGCCATTGCCGGCCAGGTGCCGCACGGCAGCCTCGATGCCTGCGGCGCCGTCGACATCGACCCACGCGGTGTGCGTGGGGTCGTCCCAGATCCGACCGAAGGAGGCAAAAGGGATGCCATTCTCGCGCAGCCACTGCGGACGCGGGTCGCCGTGGCGGGTGTCGGTGAGCACGAATCCGTCGACCAGGCGGGAGGCAAGGAGATCCTCGTACGCCGAGATGGGGGCTTCGGGGTCGGGCGCGGTGAACGGCACAATGTGCGCGTCGTGCCGACGGGACAGGGTCGTCAGGCTGACGAGGAAGTTGACCAGGATGTTTCCCTGGCGCCCGACGCCGGTGGTGTTCAGCTCCAGGCCCCAAGCGCCGGCGCGCTCCTGCTTGAGGTTGCGCGCGGCCCGGCTAGGTCGGAAGCCCAGGCGAACGATCTCCCGGGTGACTCGTTCGAGCGTGTCGGGCGCAACCCGATCCGGCTGGTTGACGACGTTGCTCACCGTTTGGCGGGAGACCCGCGCGGCGCGGGCAACGTCCATCACAGTCGCGCGGCCGCGACCCCCTCGATCCGACGTCATCCTTGACGGCCACCCTCCGCTGTGGAACGTTCATATTCGCGTCTGGAAGGATGCGCCTTTGAACGTTCATATGGCTGGCGGACAGAATCGCGCCTCCGGGCGCGGACTGTCAAGACCCTCACTGAAATGCACGGGAATGAGAACATTCCCGGCACCCAGTTCCCGGAAGAGAGCACATGCCCGCGCCGCGCATCGACACCCCTGCCGGACCTACCCGAGTGCAGCCATGGCTGCATGACCTCGTCATCACCACGGCGGGCAACGTGACTGCGCTCGGATCGGCCGACGGCGATGTAGGTCGCTCGGCGGCTGAGGGGCTCTACGTCGATGACGCCCGGGTTGTCTCGCGGTGCCTGGTCACCCTTGCCGGTTCGACCCTCGAGCCGGTCGGGCGGGCCGCACTGGGCCCGCGGAGCGAGTTCGTGGGATCGGCCCGCCACCTCGGTGCCTCGGGCAGCCCCGACCCGACCGTCGAGGTGCACCGGCGTCGCCTGCTCCGTGGTGATGGTGCCGAGGAGACGCTCACCATCAGGTCGCGCGCGATGCCGATTACCGCCGACCTCACGGTCGTCCTGGGAGGCGATGGTGCCGAGATCGCCGTCGTCAAGGGGGGGAATGCGCTCGGCGTGCTCGCGCCAGCCGTTGCGACCTCCTCTGGTGGCGGGTGGACCACCTCACGCCACGGCGTGACCGTCGTGTGCGATCCGGCGCCGACCAGCTCGACGGTCGATCCCGACGGCGCACTTCGCCTGACCCTGCCGCTGACCGTCGATGCCGGCGAGTCGGCCACGGTCGTCCTGCGGACCTCAGTCGCACGCATCGCGCCGTCGCGCTTCGACGCCGACGACGCAACCAGTTCCGTGGCTTGGCCCGACGTGGTGTCCGTGGTCGCCGGTGACCCGCGCCTGACCCGGGTCGTTGCGGCCTCGCTCGCGGACCTCCAGTCGCTGCTCCTCAACGACCCCGATGCGCGCGGAGACTTCTTCGCCGCCGCCGGATCGCCTTGGTATCTCACGCTTGTTCGGCCGTGACTCGATCTGGACGGCACGTCTCGCCCTGCCGATCGGGACCGAGCTGGCGGCGGGCACCCTCCGCGCGCTTGCCCGCCGCCAGGGCACGAAGCACGACGCACTTCGGGCCGAGGAGCCCGGCAAGATCCTCCACGAGGTCCGCCGGGTCGCCTACGCCGACCCGACCAGCCACCTCGAGCTGCCGCCCGTGTACTACGGCACCGTGGACGCAACGTCGCTGTGGATCTGCCTCCTCCATGATGCGTGGCGGTGGGGCATGCCGGAACACGAGGTCCGTGCGCTGCTACCCGAACTCCGTGCTGCCACCACGTGGCTCACCGACATCGCGCCCGGCGCCGACGGGCTCCTCACGTACGTCGACCGGAGCGGCACCGGCCTGGCCAACCAGGGCTGGAAGGACAGCAGCGACTCGATCCGCTGGCGCGACGGCCGGATCGCCGACGCACCCATCGCGCTCATCGAGGCCCAGGCATATGCCGTGGAAGCGGCCCGTGCGGCGGCCACCCTGCTGCTGGCGCTGGGTACCGATGACGACGCTGGACGCGCTCAGCTGCTCGAGGCCTTCGCCGACAACCTGCAAGGCGTCGTCCGGCGACGGTTCTGGGTGGGCGCGGGGGAGAGCGCCTATCCCGCGATGGCCGTCGACGGCCACGGTGAGGCGGTGACCGGCCTCGGATCCAACATGGGCCACGGGCTCGGCACGGGACTTTTCACGGCCCAGGAGGCGACCCGGGTGACCGACGTCCTCACCGAACCCCGGATGCTCGGAAAGCACGGCATAGCGACCTACGCAAGCGACAACGGTGGCTTCAACCCACTCGGCTACCACACCGGGTCGGTATGGACCCACGACACCGCGATCTGTGCCCTCGGCATGCTCCGGGAAGGCCACCGCGCCGAATCTGCCCTCGTCGCCCAGCGACTGCTCGCGGCCGCCGAGGCCTTCGACTACCGCTACCCCGAGCTTGTTCGCCGACACCGGTGTCCTCGGTGAACCAATCCCCTATCCAGCCTCCTGCCGTCCGCAGGCATGGTCTGCAGCCTCGGCCGTCGCACTCCTCACGATCGCGCTCGGACTGTCGGTAGACGTCCCAAACCGGACGGTTACCGTGCAGCCCCCTCCGGGACTGCCGTTCGGGCCGATATCGGTGCGCGGAATACGAGTCGGCGATGCCTCGGTGGCGGTCTCGGTCGATGCCGGCGGCCGTGTCAGCATCGACGGACTGCCCGATGGGTTCACCCTGAACGCCTGACTTGCTGGCGATTGGTTTCCGCGCCTCGACGTCCTCCCGTGTCGGCGAGGGAAGGTTGGCCACAAGATTGGTACGACTCTTGCTAGCCCGCGTCATCAGCCTCGGCGCTCGCCCTTGAGCTGTGAACCGGGGGGCCGGAAGGACCGCGCGCAGAGGACCCGGTCGTCCGCCAGTACCGGTTCCACCTCCGGACCGCTCGGCCGATGCGCTGGAACAGGCTCACGTTGAGGCGCTCAGTGCGCTGACCCGAACCGAGCGGCTGGCTGTGCTGCGCGCGGTCCAGACCTCGCTGGTGGCCGGGCTGCGCCTTGGTCTCTGGAAAGCGAAGTCGGGGTTGGCAGCACCTTCGGGTTTTCGATAGCTCTGCGACGGGGGACGGGCGAGGTCCTGGGCGAGGAGGATGGGCCACGCTCGCGTCGATCGTGGTGATCGAGGATGATCGCCGATCGTCAGACCTGCTGAGCGCATACCTGTCAGGCGCAGCCCTCACGGTCACCCAGCCCTCAGGGTCACCACAGCGCGCAGCGCGAAGTCCCCCCTTACGGCGGAGCGGGCGAGGATATCCTGACGCGATGGCGTACGCGCTCGCCAGTAGACCGGTCCCTGAGGGGGAGGCGTGGGCGCGGTCCGCGCTCGCGCAGCTCGGCCACGTGCCGGGCGTTCATCGGGCCGGGCTGGCACTGGTCGAAGGCGGTGGACGACGGCTGCTCTTTACGGCGAGTGACCGCGACGACGAACGCAGCCTCGAATGGTGTGAAGTCGACGCGTACGACGACGTCCCGCTGAACGACACGGTCCGCACAGGTGCGACGGTCGTGGGCTCGCTGGACGACCTCGCCGACCGCTATCGCGCGTTCGTTGACCGCCAGACGCTGACGACGCACGCGCTCGCGTCCGTCCCGATCTTCGCGGCTGGTCATGTCCAGGGCGGATACGCGCTGTTCTTCGACACCCCGCAGCGCTTCGACCTGGCACAGCTGACCGAGCTCGAGGATCTGGGGGTACAGCTGGGCGTTGACCTCCGTCGCGTTCAGCGCGCCACCACGCACGCCAGCAGATCCCTGCAGGCCGAGCCGGTGCCGCATGGCGCACGGGCGGCTACGTACTCGGTCGCCGCGGACCGTAGGGCGGTCGCCCAGGCGCGCCACTTCGTGCGGAGGACCCTCGCGGGATGGGGCATCGAGGAGGACACCGTCGACGACGCGATCCTGTGTCTGAGCGAGCTGGTCACCAACGCGATCATCCACTGCGATGCCGGCTGCGAGCTTCGCGTCGTGCTCGACGGTGGCGTCATCACCACGACCATTCGCGACGGCGGCTCGACAGTCGTCGTCGATCCCAGAAACGTCACGGTGGATCCGCTGTCCGTGCACGGACGCGGGCTCCAGCTCGTGGACGCCTTCTCGACCAGATGGGGCTCGGAACTGGACGCCGTCGGAATGACCGTGTGGTTCGTGCTCGAACCGACGCGGTGACCCGTGTGGCGATCAATCCCTCAGCTGCCCTCCGGTGGTGAGCGATGCTCCGCGTGTGCGCGCGGCACCACGGGCACCTTTCGCGCCCCAAGGATCTTTGCCGACGGTCCCTACGCCGCAGCCGAGCAGCGAACCGGTCGACGAACCGGCCAGGCATCGCCACGGTGGGTCAGGTGCGTGGGATCTGGGAACGCAGCCCGATGAGCTCCACGGCATGGTCGTTGAGGGCCACGTCCTCCGGTGAGGACGGTTGCCACCCAGGCACGGCCTTCGCGTGACCTTCCTCGTCGCGAGCCACGAAGACGATCAGGCAGTGAGTGGTCTGCTCCAGGACTCCGGTCGCCGGGTCGCCGGAGCGGACGTGCACGCTGACGTGCATGCTCCTCGCGCCGGTGTGCAGCAGGCGCGCCTCGACCTCGACCAGGTGGCCGATGTGGAGCGGCCGGTAGAAGCGCACCCCACCCACGAAGACCGCCACGTTGTCGGCGCTCTTGGTCCACTGCGTGGCCAGGATGTGAGCGGCCTCGTCGATCCAGCGCATGACGATGCCTCCGTGCACGTTGCCTCCCCAGTTGACGTCCGTCGGCGCGGCCAGAAACCGCAGCGTCACGTTCGGGGCGGTGCCGGCGTCGGAGTACGTCTGGGCCGCCATCGCGGTCTCGATCTTGGCCCGCAACGCGATTCGTCGCACGGCGCTTGCCTGCCGCTCCCGGTCACGGTCGTCCAGCGGCTCCCAGACGGGGACCGCCACGGAGCGACGGTCCGCATCGATCGCCACGAACACCATGAGGCATTCCGTGGCCGGCTGGAGGGCGCCGTCACGCGGGTCGCCGGAGCTGACCGAGACCAGGATGTGCATGCTGCTACGCCCGGTGTGGACCAGGCTGGCCGTCGCCTCCACCAGATGCCCCACGCCCACGGGCTTGGTGAAGCGAACGTTCCCCACGTATGCCGTGACGCAGTAGGTGCCGCCCCACCCGACCGCTGCCGCGTAGCCGGCCTTGTCGATCCACTCCAGCACCCGCCCAGCAGAGACGTTGCCCGAATAGCCCGCGTCCGTGGGCGCGGCGAGGAACCGCAGCGTGACTGAACGGGCAGGAGCCACGCGACCGTTATACCGCCCAGCCAGTCGGGTCTGCACGATCGTCCGAGAGTGCTTGACCGGGCGCTGTGAGCGACGTCCTCAGTACCGAGGGGCCGAGGCGACCGACCGACTCTTCTCATCGGCCCAGAACGGGCATATCGTGGTGCCGCTGCCCCGGACCCGGTCGCGTACCTCCGGGGCACCGTCGCATAGCCCAGGGGTGCGAAGCCCCTGGCGCAGGTCACCGAGCGCACCCCCTCCCGCCATTCCCTCCTCGAGCAGCGAGGGGGTGCGCTCAACCCGGTCCTGCTCAGGTGATATTCACGGGGGTGCCCAGGGGCAGGACCCTGGCCAGGGTGGTGATGTCGCCGTTGCTGAGTCGGATGCAGCCGTGGCTGCTGGAATGGCCGATGCTGTTGGCGTCGCTCGTGCCGTGAAGTCCGATCTGACCAGGACCGCCGCCGAAGGACGTCAGGACGGTGGAGAAGGCCGACAGGCCGTAGGCATACGGCCCGTAACCAGGGTTGGTGGGGGCGAGGAGCTCGGTCAGGAAGAACGTTCCCAGCGGGGTGGGGGTCCCCCCGGTACCCGTGGCGGCGGCGAAGGTCGCCACGAGTCGCCCCGACCGATACAGGGTGAGCCGGTGGGCGGCGGTGGAGATCTCGACACGATAGGTAACCCGCGCGGTCCGCACCTCGCTCCCGCGCACCCAACCCGTGCTGCCGTTCGGTCGGACCGGCAGGGACACCTGCAACCAGGGTCCGTCCTGCCGGGTGACCAGCAGCGTCAGCGGTGCCCCCGCAGGCTGGGGGTTGGCGAGGTTCCGGATCACCGGACCGTCCGGGGCTGAATGGATGTGGAGGGTGCGCCCGACGGCGGTGGCCGAGACCGATGAGGTAGCTGACGGCGCGGCGCCTGCCCCTGTCGTGGCCGGCGTGGCTGTCGTGGCTGTCGCGGCTGGCAGTGAGGAGGCAGGCCCTTGCACCACGTGCGGAGGAGCCGAGGCGCAGCCCGCCAGGACGATCGCCAAGACCGCCGCGAGCAGGAGGCCGCACAGTCGTTGCCCTGGGATGACCTGCCCCTCTCGTCGAGGTCCTACTTCAGTGGGCCACTAGCCCTGCCGTGAGGAGTGCCGTGGACCCCGGCGCAGGCCAAGGGTCCACCCGCGGACTACCCGGTGAAACGAGCAGCCGCCTTCACGGCGACTGCCGGCCCTGCCGCTCCGCCCACATCGGCGCCGGTGCGGGTTCCAGCCATGCCGCCCATGGTTGCGCTGGTGCCCGAGCCGCCTGTCCCGGTCGTGCCGGACCCGCCTGACGTGCCGCTGGGTGTCGGGGTTCCCGAGGTGGTCGAGCACAGCGGCCGCGTGATCGTGTTGTCGTCCAGGGTCACCGCGCCGGTGCTGGCCAGCAGCCGGCCCGCAATGGTGGCGCCAGTGTTTGCGGTGATCGAGGTATGAGCAAGAACGGTGCCGATGAAGACGGAGTTCGTCCCCAGGGTCGTGGAGCTACCGACCTTGAAGTAGACGTTGCACGGACTGGCGCCGTTGGTCAGCACCATGGCGCTGGCTGATGCCGTGATCAGGGTGCTGGCCGACTGAAAGACGAAGACGGCGTTCGGGTTGCCCTGCGCATTGAGCGTGAGCGCGCCGGTCAGGGACAGCGTCGTACCCGTGTACACGCCCGGCACCACCGTGCGACCTCCCAGATCCGCGGTCACGGCCGAGGTGGTGCTGCGTCCGGCGGCGTCGTTGTAGGCGGTCGTGAGGTCAGTCTTGGCCCGCAGAGCGACTGCGTCCGCCGAGTGGATGGTGCCGTTGAACACCAATCCCGGGGGAAAGCCGGTCACCGCAGTCCCAGGGCTGACCCCGGCGCTGCCGCTGATCCGAGACGCGCCCGTGTTCGTGATCGTCGATCCGGCCAGCACGGCGAAACTGCCCGCGGTGCCGAGACCCACCGGAGCCGTAGCTGCGTCGGCGGGGCGTGCCGCCCCGAACCCGACCACGAGAGCAACGGCCACCCCGCTGGCAACAGCCAGTGACCGACGGCTGCGCCACAGCGGCATGCCGCTGCCGTGCGTGGGGAAGGAGCCAGAGACGGGGATGGAGATGCAACGTGCGGCCACGGTGGGCACCCTAACGACAGGAAATGCTACGGGCGGCCATACCAGTTGAGGGGCGCTGCCCGCGCGTACTTCCCCGCTGTCTCTCAGTGGTCAGGGTCGCCCGCTTTGTACGGTTTGTCAAGGGAAGTGTCGACTTGCGACGACTTGTCGAGCAAGGCCCGTCAGGCCGGGCGTCCCGGACCCCTCGGGACCCGCGAGGCACGTTCCGCAACGCCTTCGTCGTCCGGGTCCTTGGCTCAGCCGCCGGCCCCAGCCAGAGCCCGAGAACGACCCGCGCTCAGGCGGGCAGTCGGCTCTGCATCCGCTGCTCGAGATCGTGCATCACGATCGCGGCGAGGTCTTCGAGCGTCGTGAGGTCCTCGTGGCTCATGGTTCGTGGCTCGCGGTCGATGATGCACAGCGTGCCCAGGTTGTAGCCGTCCCTGGTGTGCAGCGGGATGCCGGCGTAGAACTGCAGGCCCAGCTCCCCTGCTACCAACGGGTTGGACAGGGCACGCGAGTCCAGCCGGGCATCTTCGATGATCCACGGCTCGTCCTGGAGGATCGCCGACGCGCACAGACCGGGCTCGCGGTCCACCTGGGCGACCTCCAACCCGTGGTGGGACTTGAACCAGATGCGGTCGCGGTCGACCACGCTGACGATCGCGATGGGCACCGAGAACAGCCGCGAGGCCAGGGCGGTGATCCGGTCGAACGCACCGTCCGCGGGCGTATCGAGGATCTGGTAGCGGTGAACGGCCTCCAGCCTGGCAGCCTCGTCAGGGGGCATGACCGATGAGGTCCCCGTATGCCGCGTCTTCTGCGCGACGATGATCTCCGTCAGGGCGCGCGCCGAGTCCGCAGCGGTTGGCCGGGAACCGGGGTCGGTTGCGGTCATGACTGTGAGGAGCTCCAGCCATTGCGGGTCGAGGCTGGCGGGGATGTCGGGCCCGTGCAACAGCCGCGCCAGGGCGCTGGGCAGCGGGTCGCCGGGGAAGGACTTCACCCCGGTGAGGCATTCGAGCAGCACCAGGCCGAGGGAGTAGATGTCGCTGGCCGGTCCGAGCGGTTCGCCCTTGGCTTGCTCGGGACTCACGTAGGCCGCGGTGCCGATGAAGGATCCGTTGCCGCCGGACAACGGGGCCTCCATGAGCACGGCGATGCCGAAGTCCGTGAGCTTGGCCCGGACCCTGGCCGCGTCATGGCCGTAGTCGAACATCATGATGTTGGCCGGCTTGACGTCGCGGTGGACCACGCCGTGGTCGTGGACGTAGGTCAGTGCCTTGGCCAGGTCACTACCGATCTGCGCCACGTCCAGCGATCGCAGCGGCCCTTGGGCGAGGCGGTCACGCAGGTCGGGCCCGTCGATGAGCTCCATCACCAGGTAGATGCGCGGCCGATGGTCGTCGGACACGTCGGCACCCGCGTCGAACAACGTGACCAGGCCGTGGTGGTTCAGTCGCGCGAGGAGCTTGACCTCGTCCTCGTCGCGGCGCAGGTCATCGGCGTTCACGACGGGGGGCTCGATGAGCTTGACGGCGACGTCACGGCCGAGGAACTCATCCCGTGCTCGGTGGACGGTGCCCACCGAGCCTCGCCCAAGCTCATCGAGGAGTCGATAACGGCCGCCGAGGAGCGTGCTCCCAGTACCGTTGGCTGAACCGTCCGACACGTGCATCCGCTCTCTCAAATTACGAGAAAGAGTACGCCAGCCGCGGCCGGCTCAGGGAATCGGCCTCAGATCGACGGGTTCGATCAGGCCACTCGCCGCCGCGGAGGTTTGGCAGGAGGATCAGCCCATGGAAACACCTCCGATTGTCTCCCCGCAGGAGTGGCACGAGGCCTGGGAGCGCATGCTGGTGAAGGAGAAGGAGCTCACCCGGGCGCGCGACGCCCTGGCTGCGCACCGGCGGCGCATGCCATGGATGGCGGTCGACAAGGCCTACCGTTTTGCAGGGCCGAACGGATCGGCACGCCTTCTCGACCTGTTCGAGTCCCGCCGCCAGCTGATCGTCTACCGCGCCTTCTATGCGCCGGACATCACCACCTTGGCTGAGGGTGGCTCCTACCCGGACCGTGCCTGCGTCGGGTGCTCGTTCGTGGCCGACCAGGTAGCGCACCCGGCGCATCTGAATGCTCGCGATACCACCTTGGCGTTCGTCTCGCGGGCCCCCCAGGCGGACATCGCTCACCTGAAGGCGCGCAACGGGTGGGAGCTCATCCCGTGGTACACCCTGACCGACGACTTCGACACCGACTTTGGGGTCGACGAGTGGCACGGCACGAATGCCTTCATCCGCGACGGGGACCGGGTGTTCCGCACGTACTTCGTCAACAGTCGTGGTGACGAGGCGATGGGCAGCACGTGGAGCTATCTCGACCTCTCCGCGCTCGGGCGCCAGGAGACGTGGGAGCGCTCGCCGGACGGCTACCCCCAGACCCCGCCCTACCAGTGGTGGAACTATCACGATGCGTACGGGCACGGGGCGTGACGGACCACCACCTCAGGTCCTCATCGCTCTAGGAGGTCGACAGGTCGTTCGAGTGCGCGCCCAGCTGCGCCGCAATCGCCCGGCGTGGTGGATCGGGCCGCCCTGACCTGCAGGGCTCATGGGTGGCGAGCAGGCCCTGGACGCGGCTCAGGAGGGCTCGGGGGCTGAACGGCTTGACCAGGTAGTCGGTCGCCCCGGCCGCGAGTCCTGCGTCCACATCACTGTCTCGCGACCTTGCGCTGAGCAAGACGACGGGCACGGCGTTGGTGTGGGCGTCGGGATGTTCGCGGATCCGTCGGAGCACGTCCATGCCGGACAGGCCGGGCATCTGCACGTCCAGCACGACCACGTTCGGCGGGTCGGCCTGGAACGAGTCCCACGCTGCGGCGCCGTCTCCCACGGCGTGGACCGCATACCCCGCACCGGTGAGCTTGAAGTGCACCAGGTCGCGAATGTCGGCGTCGTCGTCGGCCAGCAGCACGCGGACCGGGCTGAACGCGCTCATGGTCGATTGGCCTCCGATGTGGTCGATTGGTGAGAAACGTACGTGAGCGCGCGCGTGCGGGTGGACGCCTCGCCGAAACGTGGTCCAAACGGGGGATGCCCGCCTCGACCGCAGGAGGTGGATTGGTGCGCACCACGCGGCGACTGGGTGGGGCCAGTAGCCTTGTGCACGCCGACAACGCCGACAGCGTCGAGGTAGCCGACAGAGGAATGAGACCGATGAACGGGTGCGCGAGACCAGTGCGGTCACGTCGGTGAGTGACACCGCGGCGCGCCTGCGACGCCTCGTCGACGCCGAGCCACCCCTGGTCGAGGACCACGGCCTCGCCGGTCGGCTGGATCGGATCTGTCGCGCCGCGGTCCGGGTTCTGCCCGCCGACGGGGCGGGCGTCACGATCATGGACGGGGATGCGCGCCCGGCTGGCCCGATTGCCGCCTCCAGTCCCCGATTTCGTCGGTTGGAGGAGATCCAGTTCACGCTGGGGGAGGGACCGTGTGTCGAGGCGTCCGCGGCGCGGAGCCCGGTCCTCGAGGAGAGCCTCGCGACCAGCGGTGGGCGCCGCTGGCCCGGATATGCCGCGGCAGCCCAGGAGCAAGGCGTGGCGGCCGTGTTCGCCTTTCCGATCCAGGTCGGTGCGGCCAGGCTCGGCGCGCTGGACCTGTACCGGAACGAGGAAGGGTCGTTGAGCCCAGCGGCGGTGGCGGACGCGCTGGGGTTGGCGAGCATCTGCCTGAACACCCTGCTGAGCGCGCAGGAGGTTGCGACCGACGGGGACGCGACCACCGTGCTGGGCGACCCGTTGCGCCACAGCGCAGTGGTCTTTCAAGCTCAGGGCGTGGTGATGATGCAGCTGGGGGTGCCGTTGGCCGAGGCGATGTTGCGGCTTCGAGCCCACGCATACTCCCAGGGCCGGGCCCTCGGCGAGGTCGCCCGCGATGTCGTCGCCGGTACGCTGGTCCTCGCCCGAGACGACCTGTGAGCACGAGCCTGGCCCGTCGCCGAGACCGGGTCGACGGGAGAGCATCATGACCACCATTTCCAAGGAACGCCTGGCGGAGACGCTCGTTCAGGTGGCTGACACCCTCGTCGACGACTTTGACCTCATCGACTTCCTCACCATGGTCACCGAGCGGGCAGCCGAGCTCGCCGGCTCGTCGGCGGCCGGCCTGCTGCTCAGCGACGAGCACGGACAGCTCCAGTTCATGGCCGCCTCGACCGAGTCGGCTCGGGTCGTGGAGCTCTTTCAGGTGCAGCGGGAAGAGGGTCCGTGTCAGGACTGCTTCCGGTCTGGGAGCTCGGTCTCGGATGCCGAGCTCGTGCGGGCCACCCAACGCTGGCCCGCCTTTGCTCCCCGCGCGGTGGCGGCGGGATTTCGCTCGGTCAACGCGTTCCCGCTACGCCATCATCGGACCAGGATTGGTGCGCTGAACCTGTTCGACACGGCCCCGCGGCGGTATGCCGGCGCGGAGGAGCGCCTTCTGCAGGCGTTGGCCGACGTGGCCACGATCGGCATCCTGCAAGAACGCGCCATCCGTCGTGGAGAGCTGCTCACCGAACAGCTCCAACGGGCGCTGAACAGCCGGATCACCATCGAGCAGGCCAAGGGTGCCTTGGCCCAGGTCCACACCGTCACCCCCGATGCGGCGTTCGAGCTGTTGCGGGACTACAGCCGCCAGCGCGGGCAGCGGCTGACCGAGATCGCCGACGCCTTCCTGCACGACCCGACCAGCCATCCCGGCCTGACCGAGCGTCGGCCCTAGCCGGCCCGCCGACCGCGAGCGTGCCCCCTCAACCGCAGGCAGGGGGTGAATTCCGCGGGAGGGGGCACACCCATGACCTGCCCCAGGCGACGGCCCCCGAGTGTGCGAGTCGCCCCAGAGGTCGAAGCCATGGTCTGGGGCAGCACTATTGACGATAGGGCGCCGGTGTCGGCAGAGGCAAGGACAGCATGCCCGGGGGTTGCTACCGTTCGCGCCAACCATGCGCAACCAGAGCGCAACCTCGTGCAGAGAGGGCCCCATGGCGAATCCTCGTCCCATCGATCGTGACGCGCCCATGGACTACCGCGCGGTGTTCGACGCGTTGCCCAACCCGTGCGCGCTGCTCAGCCCCGACCTGCGCGTGCTCGATGTGAACGCGGCATACCCAGTGGTGGTCGGCCGTACCCGGCGCGAGCTCCTCGGCCGCGACTTGGTCGAGGTGCTGCCGTTCGGCGGGCTGGAGGCCGTCGACGGGGCCGCCCACCGCATCCGACGGTCGTTGCAGCGGGCCTTGGCCAGCGGGATCCCCGAGGTCCTGCCGGTCCAGCGCTACGACGTTCGAACGGACGCCGCGGCCCAGACGCCGCTCGCCACCCGCTACTGGATCTCGACGGCCACGCCCATCACGAACGCGGACCAGGTGGTGGTCGCGCTCCTCCACAAGATCCAGGACGTGACCCCAGTCGTCCTGTCGGTTGCTGCCGACATCGGTGCCGGCGACGCGGTTCGCGGCGTGGACCTTGAAGGGCACTCGGACGTGTTCGCGTTGGCGCGGGAGCTGCAGAGCGCGAACGCCCTGCTGTTGGACGCCCAAGAGCGCGAACGCGAGACCAGCCTGGCGCTGCAACGCGCGATGCTCCCCGCCTCCATCCCTGAACGGGCACGCGGACGGGTCGCGGCCAGATACCTGCCGGCGAGCAGCTCCCTGAGCGTCGGAGGCGACTGGTACGACGTCGCCGCGCTGCCGGACGGGCGGCTGGCGGCCGCCGTGGGCGATGTTGTCGGACACGGTCTGCACGCGGCCGCTGTCATGGGCCAGCTGCGCAGCGCCCTCAGCGCCGTAACGGTCGCGGACGTCGGACCCGGCAACGCCCTGCAGGTCCTCGACCGGTTCGCTCGACAGATCGACCAGGCCACCGCCACCACAGCCGTCAAGGTCGTTCTCGACCTGGAGCAAGGCACCGCGACCTACAGCAGCGCCGGCCACCTCCCGCCGCTGCTGCATCATGCCGACGGGAGGATCGAGGCCCTCGACCAGGCGCTCGGGCCGCCGCTGGCGACCACCGACGAAGCCGACGCCCGTCCTCAGGCAACCACGCACTTCAGCCCGGGCGCCCGGCTCGTCCTGTACACCGACGGCCTGGTCGAACGCCGCACCGAAGACCTGACCGTCGGTCTCGCCCGCCTCGCCACCTGCCTGCGCGAGCATCCAGGACTCAGTCCGGAGGCACTCATGGACACCATCCTCCGCCAGGTCCGCGAGCACGAGCGCGCCGCCGACGACACCGCGGTCCTCGTCATCGGGCTCTGAGTCGGGCTCTGACCCACGGGCGGGAAGGGCGCCGAACTGGCTCCGGGTCTGGCAGGCCGAGAGCGTGGTCGACCTCGGCCTGGGTCAGGGCTCGGTTGGCCTCTGTCGCGGCGGCGAGCAGGTCGCCGAGCAAGACGATCTCGTCGGCAAGGGCGGTGTCAGTGAGCTGGTCGGTGGACTGGCTTGGGACCATGAGCGTGCTGCCTTCGTCAGGGGAAACGGAACCGGTGTCCGCGCCAACGCGTCCCTGCGTCACGTCCATGAGATTCGGCCGCTGCGCGGCCGCTGTGACAAGACCGGGTCCGGGGTCTGGCCTGAGCGAGGAGTTGATAACTCCCACCACTGATGGTGTGACGGCCGGCCCTGGGACGCCATAGCCCATCGGGGCTATCCGCGGTTGGCGAGGCGGGTGCTCCGGCGTGTTCCCTAGCCCCGTCCCGAACGGGCCCGGCTGCGGCGCACGAGCGCCGTGATCCCCGGCGCCGCGATCGCCACGATGCTGGCGAGGCACCCGATGGGGATCGGGAGGCAACAGCCGCCACACGACACTCTCGTGCCGTTGGGAGTGGTGGTGGTGTAGTTCGGGATTGGACCGAGGCGAAACCGGCCTCGCGGGGATGATGACAATGCATGTCCTATCAGGGGTGATTTCTTTCAGGGTGATCATCGCGAATGCGTGTGCCGAGAAGGCTCCCTTGGCATTCAAGGGAGCCTTCTCGTGGCGTGTTGTGCAGCGAGCCGTGAATAGCGCCGACCACGGTGCGAATCAGCACATGCTGGCGACTCGACCGTTCGGTGGTCAGGCGTTGTCGTCGTTGTTTCGGCGGGTTCCGGACTTGGCCAGGCCGCGCGCGATCATGGAGCCGATCATGAGGAAGGTGATGTAGCGCAGCGCCTGGTCGGCGCTGAAGGGTCGGGGCCGGTGGTGACGTCAGCGTTCAGGCTGGTGGCCATGAGGACTCCTGTTTCCCCCGAGAGTTCGGAGGTTTGAGATCAAGTTCCGCGCAATGGCCTTCTATTAGACACTCGACACCTCAGAATGAGGGGCGGCGGCCAGCCACGATGGGCGGCCACGTCATGCGGTGCGTGAACACTGTCGGAGTGTCTGGGCCCTGTCAACTCGATGGTTTCGGGTGACGTTTCCGGATTGGCAGTGATGCCACGTGGTCAGGGGTGGCCAACGAGGTGGCTTATTCTGGCGGGGTGTCCCCTTTTGATCGTGTGGTCCTGATTTTCAATCCCAAGAGCACCGGTCAAGCGCGGGAGCTGGCCGAGGGGCTGCGCGCCGACTTGGCGGAGCGAGTGCCCACCTTGGGCGTCGAGCTGCTTCCCACTGAACATGCCGGTCACGCGACCGAGCTGGCCCGGGTGGCTGCCGAGCGGGGCCGGCCGCTGGTGATGTCCGTGAGCGGCGACGGCGGATACAACGAGGTGGTGAACGGCGTCATGCAGGCGGGCAACGACAATGCGGTCGCCGCAGTGCTGGCGGCGGGCAACGCGAACGACCACCGCCGCACGACCAAGGAGCGGCCGATAGCCGAGGCGATCGCCGACGGCACCGTCAGCCGCATCGACCTGCTCCGGCTCACCGCTGACGGCGCGGCGGGCGACGTCGTCCGGTACGCCCACTCGTACATCGGGTTGGGGCTGACGCCCATCGTCGCGGTCGACCTGGAAAAGGGCGACAAGGGTTCGCTGCGCGAGATGGTCACCGTCGTTCGCTCGTTCGCCCGCTTCCGTCCCTTCGAGATCGAGGTGGAAGACGGGACCCGACAGCGGTTCGACAGCCTGGTGTTCGCGAACATCGCCCAGATGGCCAAGGTGGCCACGTTGAGCGAGGTCCAGAGCCGCCCGGATGACGGACTGTTCGAGGTGATCACGCTCAGGCACACCGCGAAGTGGCGAATCCTGGCGACCGCGGTCAAGGCCAGCACCACGGGGCTGGGCAAGCAGCCCAGCGTGAGCACCTACACGTTCACGACGGTGAGCCCGCTGCCCTTGCAGGTCGACGGCGAGGTGATGGACCTGCCGGCGGGCGCCACGGTGCGCGTGGACATCGCAGCGCAGGCGCTCCAGACGGTCCTCTGACCCGTCTGGCCCAACTGGTCGATCGGGCGCACGGCACCGTCAGGACGGGTTCTGTGGCCGCGACTCCGATTCCACGAGGTCCGCTGCCAGCGACCGCAGCTTGCGGTTGTGCTTCTGTGACGCGGTGGACAGGATCGTGAACGCATCCTCTGGCGAGCAGTGATGCGTGGCGATGAGGACTCCGAGCGCCATGTCGATCGTCTTGCGCGACTCAAGAGCCTGCCGCATGTGCTCGGCCGTGGCTGAGGCCTCGGCGTGGGCGTCCGCGTTCATCACCGCGATGCCGATGTACGTGGTGATCTCACTGGCGAGCTCGAGTGTGTCGTCGCCGAACGCGTCGGGTTCGCGTGAGTAGTTGTTGAGCGCACCAATGGTGACGCCTTGGAAGGGCAGCGGCACGGACAGCGAGCTGAGCACCCCGTGCGTGACGACCCGTTGGGTGTAGGTCGGCCACCGTTGCTCGGTACGCATGTCCGCCACCACCATGGGCATTCCGGTTCGACCGGCGTCCATGCACGGGCCGTATCCCTGCTTGTACTGGAGCTCGTCCGCGTCCAGCGCCAACCGCCCGCTGTATGCCGCGGTCCACGCCTTGTCGCCGCGCATCAGGGTCACCGAGGTGGCCTCCGCCCCCGGCAGCCACACTTGCGCGATCCCCGCCACCTCGTTCAGGACGTCCTCGAGAGGCCTTCCGACCAACACGACCTCAGCGAGGGCTTTGTACCCATCCATGCTCATTCGCCCAGTATGACGATGCGACTGTCGGACGGATCGGGGCGGCTTCGTTTGCGGCATTTATGCAGGTCAAGACGGTTTGGGAGGTTTGAACCACCCGGGCCCGGGTAGCCCCCTGACACGCGCGTTTGCACCAGATCGCGCGATCCCGCACTTCTGGACAGGACTGGAATGACCATGAGCGAGACCTATGAGGACACCGGAACGAGAAGCGACGGCGACGTGACCGGGGTTGCCAAGGACGAGGCGCGCGCCACCGCCGAGCAGGCCAAGGAGGGTGCCGGCCGCGTCGCTGCGGTGGGCAAGGACGAGGCGATGCATGTCGCCCAGGAGGCCGGTCAGCAGGCCAAGGACCTGTGGAACCAGACGCGCAGTCAGCTGCTGGACCAGAGCGCCGAGCAGCAGAGCAGGGTCGCCGAGGGCCTGCGCTCGCTGAGCCAGGAGCTGTCGACCATGGCTCGTGGGTCGCAGCAGCAGGGTGTGGCCAGCGACTTGGCGCAGCAGGCTTCGCAGCGCGTCGGCGAGGTCGCGGGGTGGCTTGATGAGCGCGACCCGGGCTCGCTGGTCGCCGAGGTGAAGCGGTTCGCGCGGCAGCGGCCCGGCGCCTTCCTGGGCGCGGCAGCGGTGCTGGGGCTGGTCGGCGGGCGGCTGAGCCGCGGTCTGGTCGCGGACCACCAGGAGACCGGCAGCTCCGAGGGCGCGACCGCCTCGACCGGGAATGCCACCGGGAATGCATCGACAGGGTATGCCGCGCCGGCGGCGGCCGCGGCAGGGTCGCCGACCGACACCTGGGTGCCTGCCGCCGAGCGGCCTGTGCTCGACCCGATGACCGGGACAGGCGGCACTGGAGCCGTCAGCACCGGCGCGACCGGAGCGGGCGAGTACCCCCGATGAGCCAGCAGGACTCACGGCTCGAGGACCATCAGGCACGGTCGCTTGGCAACATCGGTGAGCTTGTTCGCTGACATCAGCCGCGACCTGTCGACGCTGGTCCGCCAGGAGATGGAGCTGGCCAAGGCCGAGATGCGCGAGTCGGCGACCAGGGCGGGAAAGGGCGTCGGCATGTTCGGCGGCGCCGGAGTGGCGGCCCACTTCGTGCTGCTGTTCTTGTCGATCGCGCTGTGGTGGGGGCTGGGCAACGAGACCGGGCGTGGCTGGTCAGCCCTGCTGGTGGCCTTGGCGTGGGCCATCGTCGCCGGTGTGCTCGCTGCCATGGGCCGACGCGAGATCAAGCAGGTCAAGGGAATTCCACAGACGACACACACGGCGCGGGAGATTCCGGACGCGCTCAAAGGGAACGAGGACAAGCGATGAGCACCAACCCAGATGAGCTCCGTCGGGAGATCGAGGACACCCGCGGCCGACTGAGCAACGACGTCAACGCGCTCACCGAGACGGTCAGCCCCTCGAACGTCGCCCGCCGCCAGGCCGACAAGGTCGCCGGGGTGGCGACCTCGGTGAAGGACCGGGTCATGGGCACGGCCGATGACCTGTCCAGCACCGGCTCGGACGCTGCCTCCAGCCTGGGGCACGCTCCTGGCGCGGCAGCGGACAAGGCGCGCCAGAAGACGCAGGGCAATCCCCTCGCGGCGGGGCTCATCGCCCTGGGCGCCGGGTGGCTCGTCGGTTCGATGCTGCCGGCATCCGCGAAGGAGAAGCAGGCCGCGGTCGCCCTGAAGGAGAAGGCGCAGCCCCTCGTCGACGAGGCAAAGAGCGTGGCGCAGGACACCGCCCAAGAGCTCAAGGAACCCGCCAAGCAGGCGGCACAGAGCATCAAGGACACGGCCACCGAGGCCAAGGACAACGTCACCCAGGAAGGAAAGTCCACCGCCGAGGACCTCACGGCCCAGGCGCAGACCTCTGCGGAGCACGTGCGCTCCACCCAGTAGGACCCGCAGCGGACGACGAGGGGCGGGGAGGGTGGCCTCCTCGCCCCTCGTCACGTCCGGCACGGCGCCAGCGCAGCTCGAAGGGCTGAGCAGGTTCGCTGCTGTCGGGGCCGCCTTCGCGGTTCGCTGGCCTCGGCGTTCCCCGCCTGGCGCCGCGCTCGACTATGGCGCCAGGAAGGTGGCCAACACCCCGGCCAGCTGCTCCGGGGCCTCCTCGGCCATGTGGTGGCCGGAGTGGATGACCGCGCCGCGGACCGGGCTGGTGCACCACCGTGACCAGATCTGGGTCGGGTCCCCATAGAGCGACTCCAGGTCGTCATCTCGGGACCACGCCACCAGGACCGGGCAGGAGATCCGCTTTCCAGCGGCCCGGTCGGCCTCGTCGGCCCGGCGGTCGACATGCAGTCCGGAGCGATAGTCCTCGAGCATCGCCCGCACCGTCGACGGTCGGGCGATCGCCGCGCACAGGTCCTGGTAGTTCTCCTCACCCATCGCCGCTCGATCGGGCTGGTACCAGGCCATCGGGTCCGCATTGATGACTCGCTCGGCATGGGGGGACGTGAAGAAGAACCAGTGCCACCAGAGTTCGGCGAACCGCGCGTCCGCCCGCTCCAGTGCCTCGACGATGGGAACACCGTCCAGGACCGCCAGCGCAGTCACCTGGTCGGGGTGGTCCAGCGCGGTTCGATAGGCGACGTACGCACCTCGGTCGTGGCCGACCACCGCGAACCGGTCATGGCCCAGCGCCTGCATCAGGCGTACGACGTCGCTCGCCATGGCCCGGTCGGAGTATGCGGTGTGGTTGGCATCAGGCGCGGGCCCGGTGGACTGGCCGTAGCCGCGAAGATCTGGGCACACGACCGTGAATCCGGCATCGCGCAGCAGTGGCGCGACCTGGTACCAGGTGGTGTGAGTTCGGGGGTGACCGTGCAACAACACCACGGGCGCACCAGATCCTGCGGTACGGACCCGGAGCGACACCTGCTCGTGGACAGCGATGGTGGCCAGCTCGAAGTCCTCGAAGATCACCCCGCCACAGTGTCACGGTTCTCCCGGTGCGGCGGCGAGCCGTAGGGTCGGGCGCATGCCGCCTCTCGCCACGGACTCCGTCCAGGCCACCTCGTCGTCTGCTCGTCCCCTCACGCCTCAATGGTGGGTGCGTGACAGACGCGGCAACGTGAGCGTGGTCCAGTGGCCCAATCCTGCTCTCGTGGTCTGGCTTGTTGGCGCTCGTCATCGGGTGGACCGGGGTGATGGGGGCGGGCCGCGCCGCGACTCTCGACGCGGTGGGTAGTGGCGCACTGGTGGCGTGGGCTCTGGACGAGGTCGTCAGAGGGGCCAGCCCGGTCCGACGACTGCTCGGCGCGGTGGTTCTCGCGGCCGAGCTGGTGCGCCTCTTTGGCTAGCCCACGGGGCGAGCGAGCCCTGGTCCTCGGTGGCGGAGGATCGGCAGGCAACGCATGGCTGATCGGCGTCATCGCCGGGCTGCTCGAGGGCGGGTTGGATGTGACCGGGGCTGACCTCATCATCGGGACGTCGGCCGGAGCGACCACGGCGGCGCAGATCACTGCTGCGAGCCCGACCGAGCTACTGGCCGCGACGCTCGGCGCCGCGCCCCAGCGACCTACTGCTCCAGCCGGATCCGGCGGCCGCCCCGCTGGCGCCGCGGTGGTGCCCGACCATCTGGAGAGAACGGGTCGGATCATTGCCGCTGCTCGGGATGCGGCCGACATGCGCCGCAGGATGGGCGCGGCGGCGCTCGAGCTGGATGCCGGCTCGGACGGCTCGGGGCAAGCCCGGTGGCGCGCCATCGTCGCTGCCAGGCTGCCCAGCCAGGCCTGGCCGGACCGGACCCTGCTCATCCCGGTGGTCGACGCGCGGACCGGGCAGCCGGTCGTCTTCGACCGGCACAGCGGAGTCGAGCTCGTGGACGCGATCGCCGCAAGTACATCCAGCGGCGCGCCCTACGGCATCGGGGACGACCGATACATCGACGGCGGCTACCGACGCAACGAGAACGCCGACCTGGCCCGGGGCTACGAGCAGGTGCTGGTCCTCTCACCGCTCGGCGGCAGGACCCGGCATCCGCTCGAGTGGGGCATGCAGCTGGCAGCGCAGGTCGCCGAGCTCCGGGCAGGCGGCAGCACTGTCGAGACGATCCTCCCGGATGCCGAGTCGCTGGGCGCGTTCGGCGCCAACCTGATGGACCTCTCGGTGCGTGCGCCCGCCGCTGGAGCCGGCTACGCGCAGGGCAAGAGGCTTGCCGGTCAGATCGGGTTCCGGCCCTGACTGCGACGAAAGACGCTCTGCCAGGAGAAGCGTCACGCCGGGCTGGCCAGCGGTAGTCGAGCGATGGCGGACACGATGGTCTGCGGGTGGGTGAGGGGCACCATGTGGGCGGCCCCGGCGACGGTGACACATTCTCCGCCGGAGAGCTCCGCGAGCTGGCGACACCAGTCGGACGGGGCGATGCGGTCGTACTCGCCACGAAGGACGGTGACCGGGACCGTGAGCCGTGCGACGGCTTCGTGGGTGGCGAAGTGACGGATCGCGTCGATGCCCCGGAGCATGGCGAGCACGCCGGTATGCCGGTACTGGGGGACTAGGACGGGACCCTCCCAGGGGCGCTCGTGGCAGGCCGTTCTGAGCCACTGCCCGAGTATGCGCGGCCAGGTTCGCGCCCGCGGGTCGGTGACGGGTCCCACCAGCACCAGCCCAACAACCTCATCCGAGCTCGCAGCTGCCTCGACGACAACCGGGCAGCTGGCAGAGTGCCCGACCAGAACCAGCCGTCGCCCCGGCGGCAGTTGGGCGAGCAGCCGGCGGGTCTGGTGTTCGATCCCCAGGTTCGTTCCGCGCTGCGCGGGCTTGCCCAGCGAGGGTAGGCGAGTGACGACGCTCGGATGACCGAGCTGCCTTCGCACCTCGGTCCAGGCGCGGTCGTCGAGGCCGAGGCCCGGCACGAGAACGACCAAGGGTGGCACGGGTGCGGTCACCACGGCCTCAGTCGCGCCAGGCAGCTCGGCGGCCTCAGGCATCGCCGCGGACCTCTCGATGCGCAGCCCGGGCAGCATCCAGCTCGGCATCCGGTGCCTCTTCCAAGGTGACCATCGCGTTGTCGGCTTCGGGCAACGCTCGCAGCAGCTCATCCAGCTTGCGTTGAGTCGCCGTCTGCTCACGCGCCTGCGTGTGTTGGAGGACGAACACCATAGCCAGCGTCACCGCCGACACCATCGTCTGGAACACCAGCTCCAGCCTCGATGGGAACTCGTACACAGCCGAGAAGACCACCCATGCCCCCACGGCGCTCACGACAGCCAGACCCACTGCTGGACGCGATGCAGTCCGGTCCAGCCAATGCAGCACCCGGGACCCCGGATGTCTCGACCACTCGCTCAATCGCCACATGCCGGCATTCTCCCCCAGCCGCGGGCACGCGCCGCGCCGCCGAACCACGCCGTGTGCAGGTTGACACCCCATTTGCCCGGGTCAACGATGTGGCCATCCACGGCTTAGTGGCCCCATAGACCGGGCACCTACAGGCGGCCGGTCGCGTTCGGAACAGTCCGAGACAGGATGGCTCTCCAATGTCACGACGCACACTGGCCCTTGTCGGTTCACTCTCAGCAGGGATGCTCGTCGCGGCGGGATCCGTCGCCACGGCATCCCCGTCGCCGGGTCCGCCGGTCATCAGCGACTCCTCGCTCACGGCATCGTTCACCACCATTGGCGGGGGCGCGAAGCCGCTGCCGACCACCCGCACGGTCCAGCACTGGGCCGGCGCGACCACCGACCCGCACAACGGTGTCACCTACGGCTACAACATGGTCGGCGCAGACCCCAACACCTGCTCGGGGGCGGTCTGCGACGCCACCGTCCAGGTCGACATCACTCCGCTGGTCGTCGTCGTCGGAGGGCGGACGTTCGACGGGAATGCCGTCCTACCGGCCACGTTGGCCTCGCCCCAGTTCGCGGCGAACGACTACGGCACCACCCCCGCGGCCACGGCTGCGGGCAGCTTCCCGAACCTCCCGGCCATGGTGCGAGGTCCGGGCGGTGCCCTGTCCCAGGCGGACGCCGGCAACCAGCTGCAGCTGGAGGACGCCACGATGCGGGCCCAGTTCAACAAGACCGGGACCAGCGGCTACCACCTGCGACTGAACCCCGTCGTCCAGGCCCCTGTCACGATCACGGTGCCCAGCAACCAGGGCGTGCTGCTCCAGAGCGGCCGGGGCGTCGTCTTTGCCGACGTCAGCATCTCGTGGTGGGCAGCCCAGATCGGCAACCTCGAGAACCTGGCCGACCCGACCCACCTGCCGCTGTACCTCACCGATGACGTCCTGCTGTTCACCAACGGCAACCCGGCGAACTGCTGTGTGATCGGGTTCCACGGCAACAAGGCAACCGGCGTCGTCGCCAAGGGGCGGGACAAGTCGCAGGGCAACGCGCCGCTGCAGACGTTCGCCTGGGCGTCCTACATCTCACCCGGGATCTACGCGCGACCAAACGGCGGTACCGACTGGGCGGTGCAGGACATCCACGCGCTGAGCCACGAGATCGCGGAGTGGGCTGACGACCCGTTCGTCAACAACTACGTCGAGCCCTGGCTCACCCCGACGGCGCCTCAGTACGGGTGCACCAGCGTCCTCGAGACCGGCGACCCCGTGGTGGCGATCGGTTTCGCCAAGGGGAGCAACGGATTCCGCCAGGGACCAAACCCGAACGGCACACAGAGCGCGGACGGCTACTACCACCCTGAGGACGAAGCGCTACTGCCGTGGTTCATGCGGCTGCCAGCGAACGCGACAGGGTCGGAGCCCACGCAGAGTGGTTCGGGCGGCCGGTACACCTTCATGGGCGACCTGAACCCGTTCCCCGGGTTCCGGAGCCCAGCCACCGGTTGCTGACCACTCGCTAACCACGTCGGCCAGCTCGTCACCGGACCCGCTGAGCGCGGGTCCGGTGATTCGGTCCGGTGACGCCGGTCCGGTGACGCCGGTCCGCTGAGAGTGGTCAGACCGCGGTACCTGGCCCCCCACACCGGTGCGAGTTCGGCATACTTGCCGGGGTGTCCTCGCGCATCTGTGCCCGATGTGCGTGAGGATCAGGGGGTGAATGCTGGCGCGCCCGTCCCTGAGCCCGACCCGGGGGACTTCGCCCGATGGTTCGTCGAGGCACTTCCCGACGGAGTCTGGGTCATCGACCCCGAGGGTCGGACGAGATTCGCGAACGCCCGGATGGCTCAGCTGCTCGGTCGAGAGCCGGCCGAGATGGAGGGCTTTGACGTCTACTCCGCATTCGACGAGGCCGGCCAGGTCCAGCTCCGCACCCACCTGCGCGACCTCGAGACCGTCGGCGAGGCCGGCGACAACCTCGAATGCAGCCTGCTCCGCAAGGACGGCGGCCGCATCGAGACCCTCATCAGCCACACACCGATCCTCGACGACGCCGGTCAGCGCCGCGGGTGGCTGCACCGCGTGACCGAGTACACCGAGCAGCGCCAGCTGCTCGAGACCCTGCAGCGCCGCGAGCAGCAGCTGGCCGAAGCCCAAGCCATCGCCAGGGTCGGCAGCTGGGAGTGGGACATCCGCGCCGACCAGGTGAGCTGGTCCGCCGAGCTGTACCGCATCTACGACCTGGACCCGGCCGAGTTCGTGCCGACGTACGCCGGGTTCCTCGAGGGCATCCACCCTGAGGACAGGCAGGCAGTCGACCAGGCGGTCTCGGGCATCTTCGCCGAAGGCGAGTCCTTCGAGTTCGATGCCCGGATCCTGCTTCGCGCCGGCGGCATCGGCTGGGTGCGCGGTCGGGGCGTCGTGGTTCGCGACGCGAGTGGCGCGCCGGTCCGCATGACCGGCACCGCGCAGGACATCACGGCGGCCAAGGACGCCGAGCAGGCACTCGGCCTGCTGCGGGCGGTCGCCACCGCCGCCAACAACGCCGACACCCTCGCCGACGCCGTGCCCGCCGCGGTCGCCGAGGTGACCACGTACACCGCGTGGCGCGCACAGGCGGCATACCTCGTCCCGGGTGACGGGTCGCTCGTCGAGCTCGACCTCGATCGGGAACCACCGGACTCGCCGGTGGTGCTCGAGCTGGCCACCGAATCGGCTGCGCGGGCCCAGATCGCCACCAGGGTGGTCGACGACTCCCTGCTGCTCGCGGCACCGCTGATGGCCGAGGGTCGGGTTGCGGGTGTCATCGTCGTGCAGCGGCCGGGGACCGCCCTCCCCGAGGAGTGGGAGACCAGCACCGTCGCGCAGGCCATGGCGCTGTTCTCTCGCGTGGCAGAGCGCGAGAACGACTCGGCGCGGCTCGCCACGGCCCGGGACGAAGCAATGTCGGCCTCCCGCGCCAAGTCCGAGTTCGTCGCGACCATGAGCCACGAGATCCGCACGCCCCTCAACGGCGTCATCGGGCTGAGCGAGCTGCTCGGGCGGACCGACCTCACCGAACGCCAGCGCCGCCTCACCGAGGGCATCGACCAAGCCGGTCGTGCCCTGCTCTCGCTGGTCAACGACATCCTCGACCTGTCCAAGATCGAGGCCGGCCGGCTCGACCTCGAGGTCGTCGACTTCGACCCACGGGCGATCATCGAGCAGAGCGCCAGCCTCGTCGCGGGGGCCGCCCGCACCAAGGAGCTCGAGCTCGTCATCGCCTGTCAGCCCAACCTGCCCGAGCTCGTCCGCGGTGACCCGGTTCGGCTGGGCCAGGTGGTCGCCAACCTCACCTCGAACGCCGTGAAGTTCACCTCCAGCGGCGAGGTCGTCGTGCGGGCCAGTGTCGAGCCGGCTGCCGAGGACTCGCGGGAGGTCCGACTGCGGATCGAGGTCAAGGACACCGGCCTCGGAATCGCGTCCTACGACCAGTCCCGGCTCTTCGAGGCGTTCTCGCAGGCCGACAGCTCGACGACCCGCCAGTTCGGTGGATCCGGACTCGGGTTGGCCATCAGCCGCCAGATCGTCGGCGCGATGGGAGGCGAGATCGGGGTGATGAGCGCGCCAGGGCGCGGCAGTACGTTCTGGTTCACGGCCACCTTCCAAAGCCCGGGGGCCCCTCGCCGCGCCGTCAGCAGGTGCGCAGGTCCGCACTCCAAGGTGCTCGGTTGCTCGTGGTCGACGACAACGAGACGAACCGGGTGATCCTCGCCGACCAGCTCGAGTCCTGGGCGGCCGAGAGCACCCCCGCCGCCTCGGCTGTCGAGGGGCTCGCTCTGCTCGACACGGCGCACACCGCCGGCCGGCCGTACGACGTCGTCCTCCTGGACTACCTCATGCCCGAGGTCGATGGCCTCGAGTTCGCCCGTCGGGTCCGACGCGACGACACCCACCAGGGGGACCCGACTGCTGCTGCTCAGCTCGTCGCTCGAGCCCGACCCGGGGGCGGTGAGCACCGCGGGCATCGACCTCGTCATGTCCAAGCCGGTGCTGTCCGGTCGGCTGGTCGAGGCGATCACCGGTCTGCTCGGTGCGACGCCGATCCACGGCGACGACCTCCGGGAGACCCGGTGGGCCGACGATGCCGGGACGGGCTCGCCCGGGGCGCCGATGGCTGGTCGAGTGCTGCTCGTCGAAGACAACCCCGTCAACCAGCTCGTGGCTGAGGGGGATCCTCAACACTCTCGGCTACCAGGTGGTCCTCGCCGAGAATGGTGAGGAGGCGGTGAGTCGCGTCACGCATCAGTATGCCGAGCTCGACGCGGTACTCATGGACTGCCAGATGCCGATCATGGACGGCTACGACGCGACGCGGGCGATCCGCGCCATGGAGGGCTCGGGCAGCCGCCTGCCGATCATCGCGCTGACGGCGGCGGCCGTCACAGGGGAGCGCGAGCGGTGCATCGCGGCAGGCATGGATGACTTCCTCACCAAGCCCGTTGACGTGGCCGCGCTCCGTGCGACGATGCGCCGCTGGGTCCCGGCTGGCGAGGGTGCCGACTACCCGACCGGCGCGGACCGTGCCGACGGGGCGGCCCCGGGGGTCGACTCCGACGTCCTCGACTCGGCACGCCTCGACGAGCTGCTCGATCTCGATCCGGGCGACCCGACCCTGCTGCTGCGGTTCATCGGCAGGTTCGGCAGCAACGCCCGGCACACGCTGGAAGAGATGCGGTGCGCGCACCAGGACGGCACGGCATACGAGCTCGGACGGCTGGCTCACGCGCTCAAGGGGAGCGCAGCGAACCTCGGCGCCCACCGCCTCGCGGACCGCTGCCGGGAGATCGAGCTGCTCGGCGACGAGGGCGGCGTGCCCGGCCAAGCGGTCATCGACCGCCTCGCCGTCGAGGTCGACACCGCGGCGACCGCCCTGGAGGCGTTCGCCGCCGAGCTCGCCGCCGCCGAGGGCTAGCTGGGCCAGCAGGGCCAGCAGGGCTAGAAGGGTCGGGCCGGGTTGGGCGGCAACCTGCCGTTAACGTGCGTCGCCTAGGCTTGTCCCGTGAGCGAGACCCAGCCGACGACGGAGCCGACGATGCCGACCATGCCGACGACGCCGACGACGGCCAGCGCCCGGATCCTCGTCGCCGAGGACGAGGCGCTGATCCGCCTCGACCTGGCCGAGATGCTCGCTGAGGCGGGGTACGAGGTGGTCGGCCAGGCCAGCAACGGCGAGCAGGCCGTCGAGATGGCCCGCGAGCTCATGCCCGACCTGGTCATCATGGACGTCAAGATGCCGGTCATGGACGGCATCACCGCAGCCGAGGCGATCGGCTCGGCCAGGATCTGCCCTGTCGTGATGCTCACGGCCTTCAGCCAGACCGAGCTCGTCGAGCGGGCGCGCGATGCCGGCGTGATGGCGTACATCGTCAAGCCGTTCACCGCGGCCGACCTCACTCCGGCCATCGACATCGCCCGGCACCGCTGGAACGAGGTCAAGGCGCTCGAGAGCGAGATCGCCGACCTCGGCGAGCGGCTCGAGACCCGCAAGGCGGTCGACCGCGCCAAGGGCATCCTCATGAAGAAGCTGAAGGTCAGCGAGGCCGAGGCCTTCCGCTGGATCCAGAAGACCGCGATGGACCGTCGCCTCGGCATGCGCGAGGTCGCCGACGCCGTGGTCGCCGGCATGGACAAGGCCTGAGCGGTGGCGATGGCGGTCCGGCCGGCGACGGCCGCTGATGCCTCGACGCTCGCACGGGTCGCGGCCGCGACCTTCGCGTTGGCCTGCCCGCCGCACGTCACCCAGGAGTCGATCGAGGCCTTCATCAGCACGAACCTGTCGCTGGGGTCCTTCGTGGGGTACCTCGCGGACGCCGACCGTGACCTGTTCCTCGCCGAGGACGACGGCGAGCCGGTCGGGTACGCCATGGTCGTCGCGGGCGACCCGGCCGACCCCGACGTCAAGGCCGCGCTGCGCCACCTGCCCACGACCGAGCTGAGCAAGATCTACGTGGTGCCCGGCAGCCATGGTGGCGCGGTGGCCGCGGCGCTCATGGTCGCCTCGCTCGACGCGGCTCGCGACCGGGGGGCCGCGGGCGTCTGGCTCGGGGTCAACCAGCTCAACGAGCGGGCCCAGCGCTTCTACACCAAGAGCGGTTTCAGCAGGGTCGGCACCAAGCGCTTCCTCGTGGGGGACAGGTACGAGGACGACTTCATCTACGAGCAGCGGCTGGGGTCGCTGTGAGGATGCTGTGCCGGAGTTCGTTGAACCCTTCACGAACGGTGTCGAATGGGCCTAGAGTTCGAGTTCGGTTGCCCCATGGGGCGCCGACGGACGTCGGGGGAGCCGTTTGCACAGGTGAACAGCAGAGCAGGACCGACGATGGAGGAGCCCGGTGAGCCGTCCCGCGATCAGCGTCAGGCGTGTGTCCGAGGAGCTGGAAGGCTCGTTCGTCGACCTGTGGGTGTCCTCGCGGGTCGAGGCCGGGGTCAGTCCCGAGGTGGTCGCCCGCTCTGCGTCGGAGGGTCGCATCGGCGCCTCCCTCCACCGCGACGACGTGCGCGCCTACCTCGCTCTGCACGACGACCGACCGGTCGGTTTCGCCGTCGCCACGACCAGCCCGTTCTCGGCGCTGACCGAGGCGCCCTGCGTCACCATCGACCAGCTCTACGTCGCCCCTGACTCGCGCAAGCACGGGGTGGCCCGCCAGCTCATGACCGCGGTGACGGTGTATGCCGACTCGCGCGGGTGCGAGCAGATCGGGTGCAACGTGCCCGCTCCCAACCGCGACGCGAACCGCTTCTTCGCCCGCCTCGGCTTCTCCTCCCAGGTGGTCCGGCGGATCACCACAGTCGCAGCCCTGCGGCGTCGGCTCGGTGCGGACGAACCGCGGCACCACTCGCTCGAGCAGCTGTTGCACCGCCGCCGCTCCTTGCGCGCCCGCGCCACGGCTGCCGCTGGCAACCGCCTCGCCGGCTGACCGACCTCAGCCGCCGGGTGCGACGTCCCTGATCAGGCAGGTGATCCGGCACGTGCAGACCCGCTTGTCCTGCTCGTCGGTGATGACCACCTCGTAGCACGCCAGGGTGTTGCCCAGCGAGAGGGCCGTGGCCGTTCCTGTGACGAACCCGGCCCGGGCCGCGCGGTGGTGGGTGGCGTTGATGTCCAGGCCCACCGCGACCCGCGTCGGGCCGGCGTGGAGCGCCGAGCCGATCGAGCCGAGGGTCTCCGCGAGGACGACCGAGGCGCCCCCGTGGAGCAGGCCGTAGGGCTGGGTGTTGCCCTCGACCGGCATACGTCCGACGACGCGCTCGGGTGCACCCTCGACGACCTCGATGTGCATGCGGCGCATCAGGGAGTTCGGGTTCATCTCCTGCATCGTGCGCAGGGCGTCGGTGAAGTCGGGCATGCGGGTCCTCTCGTCGCGGGGGCCGGCCGTCGTGGGTGGCTGGCCGCCCTGTGGGTGGCTGGCAATAGGCTGCCATGCGTGAGTCGACTTCTGCTGCTGGACGGTCATTCCCTCGCCTACCGCGCCTTCTTCGCGCTGCCGGCGGAGAACTTCTCGACGAGCACCGGGCAGCACACCAACGCCGTCTACGGGTTCACCTCGATGCTCATCAACGTCCTGCGTGACGAGCAGCCGACCCATGTCGCCGTGGCGTTCGACATCTCACGCCAGACGTTCCGCACCGAGGTCTACGCCGACTACAAGGCTGGCCGCTCGGCGACCCCGACCGAGTTCCAGGGCCAGATCTCGCTGCTCCACGAGGTCCTGGACGCCCTCAAGATCCGCTACGTCGAGGTCGACGGCTACGAGGCCGACGACGTCATCGCGACGCTGACCACGGCTGCCCTCGCCGAGGACATGGAGGTCCTCATCTGCTCGGGTGACCGCGACGCCTTCCAGCTCGTCACCGACACCAGCACCGTGCTGTACCCCGTCAAGGGCGTCTCCGAGCTCGCCCGCATGACCCCTGCGGCCGTGGAGGCCAAGTACGGCGTGCTGCCCGAGCGGTACTCCGACCTGGCCGCGCTCGTCGGCGAGACCTCCGACAACCTGCCGGGCGTGCCCGGGGTGGGGCCCAAGACCGCGGCCAAGTGGCTGGGCGTCTACGGCGACCTCACCGGGCTGGTCGCCCACGTCGACGAGATCAAGGGCAAGGCCGGCGAGTCGCTGCGCGAGCACCTCGACGGCGTCCTGCGCAACCGCCGGCTCAACCAGCTCGTCCGCGACCTCGACGTGCCGGTGACCATCGCCGACCTCGAACGCCAGAACTGGGACCGCGAGCTCGTCCACGCGGTCTTCGACAGCCTCGAGTTCCGGGTGCTGCGCGACCGGCTCTTCGAGTACCTCCAGGCCCCCCAGGAGGAGGCCGACCACGGTTTCGACCTCGAGGGCGCGCTGCTCGCGCCCGACGAGGTGCCCGGCTGGCTCGAGGAGTATGCCGCGCCCGGGGTCCGCGTCGGCGTGCACGTGGTGGGGCGCTGGGGGCGTGGCACCGGTGACGTCACCGCACTGGCCCTCGCCACCGAAGGTGACGCGGCGGCATACGTCGACGTGGCCGAGCTCGACGCGGCCGGGGACACGGCGGTTGCCGCCTGGCTGGGCGACGCGACCCGGCCGAAGGTGCTCCACGACGCCAAGGGCCCGATGTTGGCGCTCGCTGCCCGCGGGTGGAACCTGGCTGGGCTCGCGACCGACACCGCGTTGGCGGCGTACCTCGTGCGTCCCGACCAGCGCTCCTACGACCTCGCCGACCTGGTCCTGCGCCACCTCGGCCGCGAGCTGCGCGCCGAGCAGGAGCAGAGCGGCCAGGGCCTGCTGACCTTCGGCGACGAGGGCGATGCCGGCGCCCAGGACGCCATGGTGCGGGCCCGGGCGGTGCTCGACCTCGCAGGATCCCTCGCCGAGCAGCTCGAAGCGACCGGTGGCACCGCGCTGCAGCAGGACCTCGAGCTGCCGTTGGAGCGCGTGCTCGCGGACATGGAGCGCACCGGCATCGGCGCCGATGTCGAGGTGATGACCGAGCTGGAGGCGGACTTCGCGGCGGCCGTCCGCGACGCCCAGGAGGACGCCTACGACGCGCTCGGGGGCGACCAGATCAACCTCGGCTCGCCCAAGCAGCTCCAGGTCGTCCTCTTCGAGACCCTCGGCCTGCCGAAGACGCGCCGCACCAAGACGGGCTACACCACCGACGCCGACGCGCTCAACGACCTCTACACCAAGACCGAGCACCCGTTCCTCGAGGCATTGCTCCGACACCGCGACGCCGCGCGGCTGCGGGTCACCGTCGAGGGCCTGCTCAAGTCGGTCTCCGACGACGGGCGCATCCACACGACCTACCAGCAGACGATCGCGGCGACCGGGCGGCTGTCGTCGACCGATCCCAACCTCCAGAACATCCCGATCCGCACCGACGCGGGCCGCCGCATCCGCGAGGTGTTCATCGTCGGTGATGGGTTCGAGTCGCTGATGTCTGCCGACTACAGCCAGATCGAGATGCGGATCATGGCCCACCTCTCGGGCGACGACGGTCTCATCGAGGCGTTCCGCTCGGGCGAGGACCTCCACCGGTTCGTCGGGTCCCGGGTGTTCTCCGTCGAGCCCACGGACGTCACGTCGGCGATGCGGTCCAAGGTCAAGGCGATGTCCTACGGCCTCGCCTATGGGCTGTCCGCTTTCGGGTTGTCCAAGCAGCTGACGATCTCGACGGGTGAGGCCCAGGGTCTGATGGACGAGTACTTCGCGAGGTTCGGCGGGGTCAAGGACTACCTCGACTCCGTGGTCGCCGAGGCGCGTGGCACCGGCTACACCCAGACCATGCTGGGGCGCCGGCGCTACCTGCCCGACCTGACCTCGGACAACCGCCAGCGCCGCGAGATGGCCGAGCGGATGGCGCTCAACGCACCGATCCAAGGGTCGGCCGCCGACATCATCAAGATCGCGATGCTGCGCGTCGACGCCGCCCTGCGCGAGTCGGGCGCGAAGTCGCGCCAGCTGCTGCAGGTGCACGACGAGCTGGTCCTCGAGATCGCGCCGGGGGAGCGCGACGACGTCGAGGCGCTGGTCCGCCACGAGATGGGCAGCGCCGTCGAGATGGACGCGCCGCTCGACGTGAGCGTCGGCGTAGGCCGTTCATGGCACGACGCCGCTCACTGACATTTCGCCCAAAACGGGAAATTTGGCACTTATAACGAGTCTCAGCCGCAATGTGTTACGGATCATCGGGCGTTTTGTGAAGAAATGATGGCTCGGTCGGCCATCCGTGCTCCATACTCTCCGGTAACCATGCACCCGCCAAAGGACGTCGGGTGCTTTTCCTGTGAGGTGGACATGCGACGGAGCCTGATAGCCGGGCTGGTATTGGCGGTGTTCTCGGCCCTGATCATCTGGCTGGGGGACTGGCTCGGGCTCGATCTCGAGCACATTGCGCTCCTCGGTGCAGCGCTGGGCGGGGTTCTCGGGCTCGTCCCGCACAGCCTGCCGATCGGCAAGCTTGGCGGTTTCGTCGTGGGGTTCGTGGTGGCCTGGGTCGGGTTCGCCCTGCGTGCCGCCGTCCTCCCCGACTCCTCGAGTGGGCGCGCCGTTGCAGCGTTCCTCGTGGTCGCTGTCATTGCTGCGGCGTGCGGCGTCAGTGCGGGCCGACTCCCGCTGTGGAGCGGCCTGCTCGGAGCCGCCGCGATCGTGGGGGCCTACGAGGAGACCTACACCAACGCCCCGTCGCAGTTCCTGCAGGACTCGCCGACGGCCGGGTCCACGGTCCTGTTCGCCGTGGCACTCGGATACCTGGCGACGTCACTCGTCGCCGAGGGTTTGCCGACTCCGGCGGCGGGAGCCAGCTCGTGGAACCGCTGGTTCACGCGGGCAGAACCCAACCCGGCAGCCGGCGACGACGCTGGTGGCATCGACGACATCCTGTCAGGAGAGAGCAAGTGAGTGCGAAGAGAACCGTGATGACCTCGGGTGCCGCGCTGCTGGCCGCCCCGGCCGCTTTCGCGCTCGCCGCCGGCCCGGCGCTCGCCGCCTCCTCTGGGGACGTGGTCGTCACCAACACCGAGACGGTGCAGGCGTACCTCAACGCGTCGGGCAGGGTGGACGTGGCGAGGGTCTACGAGCAGATCGCCATGCAGGGCAAGGGCACGGTTGACCTGGTCAACCCAGTGGCCACCCAGGGCCTGCGCAACCTCGACAGCTTCGGGGGGTTCCAGGTCAAGAACGGCAACATGGTGGGGACGTACACGGTCGACGGGGAGCAGCGCCTGCGCTCGGTGAGCGACTACACCAAGAAGCTGCCGCTCGAGGTCGCCGTCGACTACACGCTGGACGGCAAGTCCGTGCAGCCGGGCGACGTGGTGGGCAAGAGTGGCCTGCTCAAGGTCCAGTACACCGTGCGCAACGTGACGGGCAAGGCCCAGGACGTGTCCTTCGACGATGGGACGGGCAAGACGACCACCGCATCGGAAGACGTGGTCATCCCGATGGTCGGCTCGCTGTCCACGGTACTTCCGTCGACCTTCACGGACGTTCGGTCCGACGAGGCCAACATGGCTGGCGACGGTCACGGCGGCACGAAGATGTCCTTCACGATGACCTTGTTCGGGCCGATCGGGAAGCCTGAGGCGACGTTCGGCTACCAGGCCAAGATCACGGACGGGGTGATCCCCAAGGCGAACATCTCTGCCCTCCCGGTCAGCCCGCTCGACAGCCCCTCGTTCAAGGGCGGCGCCCAGAGCTACCAGGGTGGTGCCACGACCGGCGCTGCTCTGACCGCCGGGGCGACGGAGATCGACGCCAACCTTCTGAAGCTCCGTGACGGAGCCAGCGACCTGCTCGCGGGCCTCATCAAGCTCAAGGACGGCGCCAACCAGCTGCACACCGGTCTCGCCGGCCAGGCGGCGCCGGGCGCATCGAAGCTCGCCGATGGTGCGGGTCAGCTCAAGGATGGAACCGGGCAGCTGGCCGCCGGAGCGACCAAGGCGAAGGGCGGGGCGGCGCAGGTCTCGGGCGGCGCGACCCAGCTCGCCGGTGGCGCACGCCAGCTCGCCGGGGGCTCGGCCACACTGGCCGCAGGCTCCTCGGCCCTGGCTGACGGGGCCAGCTTCCTCGACGCCAAGCTCGGCCAGTACCAAGCCGGTCTCACCCAGCTGGCCGACGGCATCCAGGCCATCCCGGCGAATCCTGACTATCAGCGGCTCCTGCAGGGCATCGCGTCCATCCAGGCGGCCATAGGGGACCCGAGCCAGCCGGCAACCCTCCGAGGCGGCCTGACCGCCCTGAAGTCAGGCGTCACGACCCGGCTGCAGCCGGGGATCAGCGCCCTGATCGCCGGAGTCGGCCAGCTCCAGGCCGGCATTGCAGCGGCCATCACCAGCGACGTCCCGCAGCTCAAGGGCCTCGCAACTGGCGCCAAGACCGCCATCGCCCAGGTCGCCGTGGCGGAGGGTTGCCTCACCGTCGGCGGGACACCTGGGCCGAACGCGGCCACGGGAAACTGTCCGACCCTTCTCTCGGGGCTGACCCAGGCGGGGACGCTCGTCGTCGCAATGGACACTCCAGTCGGCACCCCCGGGCTCCCGAATGGCGGCCTGACCCAGAAGCTCCAGCGGGCCTCGTTCTCCCTCGACGCCCACGCGCCGGGCACGGCGGGTGCCACTGACCCGGGCGGTGTGCTCTACGGCTTGAACGCCCTCAAGGTCGGCGTGGACAACCACGCGCCCGGCACCTATGGCAGCAGCGATGCCGGGGGCCTCGAGTACGGCCTCAACGCACTCCTCTTCGGCACCGATACCCACGCCCCGGGCACGGCCGGCGCGGCCGACCCGGGCGGCCTCGCCTACGGCATGGGGGCCATCAACAGCGGTGTCCAGTCGTTGGTCAGCACCATCGTGACCACCCTGCTCGACAGCCTCGGCACGCCCAGCACGGACCCGACGACGACCCTGCGGGGTGCAGCTGCAGCACTGTCCGGTGGGGCTGCGCGGCTGAGCTCGGGCGCGGGTCAGGTCGCCAGCGGTGCCGGTCAGGTGGCTGGTGGCGCTGGAGCACTGGCCGCCGGTTCGGGAAAGCTCGCGACAGGTGCTGGTCAGCTCAACGGCGGCTTGGCTGACCTGGCCACGGGTGCAGCGAAGGTCGACGGTGGCGCAGGCCAGCTCAAGGCGGGCGCAGACCAGCTCTCCAGCGGTCTCGGCACCGCGGCAACCGGGTCAGGTCAGCTCGCCGACGGCCTGGGACAAGCCGCCGGTGGTGCCCCCAAACTGGTGGATGGGGCCCAGCAGCTGTCCGACCAGGGCACCAAGAAGCTCATCGAGGCGGGCAAGGCAACGGCCAGCGACTACGGCCAGAAGTACGCCCTGATCGAGGCAGGAGCCAAGCGCGCCAAGGCTGAGGGCATGGCCTACGGTGCGCCCGCTGGCGCCGCAGGTCAGACGGCATACTCGTACGAGCTCGCCGGCGCTGACGGTGAGGGCAGTCGCAACGTCGGCCGCGGTCTGGGCGCGGCTGCCGTGTTCGGGCTTGCGTCGGCGGTGGCGTTGCTGCGGCGCCGCCAGGTCTAGAGCTGCTGGCGAGTGGGACGGTCTCGGCATCGAGGCCGTCCCACTGTCCCGTCTCGTCAGACCTCGACCGGCACCTCGTACACCTGGGACGTCGGGTGACCGGACCGCTCGTGCACCCGCATCACGGACTCCTTGTCGGGTCCCGTGGCGAGGCAGAACACCTTGCCCGCCTCGGGGTCGAGCCACGCGTGTTCGAAGTGCACGCCGTCCTCGGCCTCGGTGTCGAGGTCGCGCTGGTGGGCTTCGGCGAGCTGCTCCGCCGTCACTCCGAAGAAGCCGTCGTGGACATCCATGAACCTCGGCATCTGCCGCCTCCTGGGCTGGTGAAAGAGGAGGCGCGCGCCGCCTCCCGCACCATGGTGCGCCGACCGCGGCGTGGCAGGGTCCCGCGTTTGCCGTAGTTCGGACGCCCCTGCGGCGGCACCCCGGGACGGCGGCCCCACGGCGGCGGCCCACGGCGGCGGCCCACGGCGGCGCGCTACTGCTCAGGCAGGCGAGGCCGCCGGCTGGGCCCGACCGGTGGGACCACCCGATCCCTCGTCGCCGTCCGCCGTGAGCGGTTGCGCGATGCTCTCCAGGGACTGGCCCTCGGCGCGGACCCCGAGGAACGCCTCGACCAGGCCGCCCGCGACCATGAGGGCCGCACCGAGGTAGTACCCGCCCGCGATCCCGGTGATGTCCTTGGACTTCGACGCGCCGTCGATCAGGGCCCCGAAGAGCAAGGGGCCGCTGATGCCGCCGGCGGCGGTGCCGATGGCGTAGAAGAAGGCGATGCACAGGGCGCGGGTCTCGAGCGGGAAGACTTCGCTGGCCGTGAGGTATGCCGCGCTCGCACCGGCCGAGGCGAAGAAGAAGATCACGACCCCGAACAGGGTCAGCGTCGTCGCGTTGAGGGTGCCGAGCATCAGACCCGCGATGCCCAGGAGCACTCCGGACAGCACATAGGTGCCGGTGATCATCTTGACCCGGCCGACCGTGTCGAAGAGTCGGCTCAGCAGCAGGGCGCCGAGGAAGTTGCTCACGGCGAAGACCGCGATGTACCAGCCGGTCTGCTTCACGCCGAAGAACGTCGTCAGGGTGTCGCCGTAGGTGAAGAAGAACGCGTTGTAGAGGAACGCCTGGCCGACGAAGAGCGAGAAGCACAGGACGGTCCGCTTGGGGTAGAGGGTGAACACGGTGCGGGCGATCTCGGGGATGGAGATGGTGCGCCGCTGCCGGATCGTGATCGGCTCGTCGGTGACGTCGGGCAGGTCAGCGCCGACCTCGGACTGCACCGTCTTCTCGATGTCGCGCACGATGCTGTCGCCCTCGTCCTCACGGCCGTGGATGAACAGCCAGCGCGGGCTCTCGGGGACGTGGCGGCGCACCACGAGGATGCCGACGGCCAGGATCGCGCCGAGGCCGAAGGCAAGCCGCCAGCCGATCGACGGGTCGATCAGGGTGGGGTCGAGCAGCGGGATGGTGAGGAGGGAGCCGGCAGCCGCGCCGATCCAGAACGAGCCGTTGATCGCGATGTCCACCCGTCCGCGGAACTTCTTGGGGATGAGCTCGTCGATCGCCGAGTTGATCGCGGCATACTCTCCGCCGATCCCCATCCCGGTGAGGAAGCGCGCCACGAAGTACCACAGCGGGTTGGGCGCGAACGCCGTGAGCACCGTGGCCACGGTGTAGACGCCCAATGTGATGAGGAAGAGCTTCTTGCGCCCGAACTTGTCGGTCAGCTGCCCGAAGCCCAGCGCGCCGAGGCAGGCGCCAGCGACGTAGACGGCTCCCGCGAGCCCGATGTCGAAGCTGCTCATGCCCAAGCCCGTGCTCGCAGGCTTGAGCGCGTCGGACATCGAGCCCACGATGGTGACCTCGAGCCCGTCGAGGATCCAGACCGTGCCGAGCCCGATGACGACCATCCAGTGCCAGCGTGCCCAAGGCAGCCGGTCGAGCCGGGCAGGGATGTCTGTGGTGATGCGGCCGGTTTCGACGTTTGACGCCACGGCTAGGCCTCCTCGGTGAGCTGTCCGCGCGGCTCAGGGGGGCGCCGACGCTGGGATTTCAGGCTAGGGCGAAACCGGACATCTCGCGCGTTGAAGCAGGTCAGAGGCCTGCACGGGGCCGTTCGCAGACGAAGATCGCCGTCCCTGGGAACAGCTCGCCACGCAGCGGCGACCAACCGCCCCAGGCCTCGCGGTTGCGCTCCGGCCACTCGAGCTCGACGAGGTCGACCAGCACGAGCCCGGCTGCCACCACCTCGCGGACCCGGTCGCCCATCGTGCGGTGGTGCTCGACATAGGTCGCCTCACCGTCGGCGTCCGCCTCGACGTACGGGGTGCGGTCGAAGTAGGACTGGCGCACGGTGAGCCCCTCAGGGCCGGGGTCGTCGGCGAAGGCCCATCGGAAGGGGTGCGTCGTCGAGAACACGAACCGTCCGCCCGGCCGCAGCACGCGCGCGACCTCGCGCATCAGGGCCGCGCTGTCCGCGACGAACGGCACCGCGCCGTATGCCGTGAACGTCAGGTCGAACGTCGCGTCACCGAAGGGCAGGGCGACGGCGTCGCACTGGGCGAACGGGACCGCCTTGGCCGGGGGAGTGACGGTGCGGTTGAGGGTGACCCCCTGGCGCACCATGCCCGCGGACAGGTCGGTAGCCACCACCTGCCCGCCGCGGCCGGCGACCCAGCGGGCGCACTGGCCCGCGCCCGCGCCGATCTCGAGGACCCGCTTCCCGAAGACCTCGCCGAGCAGGCCCAGCTCGGCCTCCCTCCACCCCTCGGGTCCCCAGACGAACTCGGAGTCGCCGAGGAAGGATCCGTGCTCGGCGTAGTAGGCCCCGGCCTCGGCATCCCACCACGAGCGGTTGGCCGCCGCCGTCTCCTCGGGCCCCGCCGTGCGACGGCTGACCTGCCCCGATGCACTCATCGCCCCCTCACCCGCCCACTCACCCTCCACGTACCGGCATACCTCTCGTGTTTTGACCGTGCGCGGACACGCTCGGTAGGGTGGACGAGCACATCCGTGTGCGTGCACTGCCCTGCGCGCTCCGCGTGCGCACCACCCAACCATTCATGTCCACCATCGGAGTTCCTACTACATGACTGCCAGCACGGTCGAAAAGACCGCCCCTCAGGTTGCCATCAACGACATCGGCACCGAGGAAGAGCTGCTCGCCGCTATCGACGCGACGATCAAAGACTTCAATGACGGCGACATCGTCGAAGGTGTCATCGTCAAGGTCGACCGGGACGAGGTCCTGCTCGACATCGGCTACAAGACCGAGGGTGTCATCCCCTCGCGCGAGCTGTCCATCAAGCACGATGTCGACCCCTCTGAGGTCGTCAGCGTCGGCGACGAGGTCGAGGCCCTGGTCCTCCAGAAGGAGGACAAGGAAGGCCGCCTGATCCTGTCCAAGAAGCGTGCGCAGTACGAGCGCGCCTGGGGCACGATCGAGAAGATCAAGGAAGAGGACGGCGTCGTCACCGGCACCGTCATCGAGGTCGTCAAGGGTGGACTCATCCTCGACATCGGCCTGCGCGGCTTCCTGCCCGCCTCCCTCGTGGAGATGCGTCGCGTCCGCGACCTCCAGCCGTACGTCGGCAAGGAGATCGAGGCCAAGATCATCGAGCTCGACAAGAACCGCAACAACGTGGTCCTGTCGCGCCGCGCGTGGCTCGAGCAGACCCAGTCCGAGGTGCGCACCACGTTCCTCAAGGAGCTCCAGAAGGGGCAGGTCCGCTCCGGCGTCGTGTCCTCCATCGTCAACTTCGGTGCGTTCGTGGACCTCGGCGGCGTCGACGGTCTCGTCCACGTGTCCGAGCTGTCCTGGAAGCACATCGACCACCCGTCCGAGGTCGTCGAGGTCGGCCAGGAGGTCACCGTCGAGGTCCTCGACGTCGACATGGACCGCGAGCGCGTGTCCCTGTCGCTCAAGGCGACCCAGGAAGACCCGTGGCAGCACTTCGCTCGCACCCACGCGATCGGCCAGGTCGTCCCCGGTAAGGTCACCAAGCTCGTGCCGTTCGGTGCGTTCGTCCGCGTCGACGACGGCATCGAGGGCCTGGTCCACATCTCCGAGCTGGCCGAGCGCCACGTGGAGCTGCCGGAGCAGGTCGTTACCGTCGGTTCCGACATCTTCGTCAAGGTCATCGACATCGACCTCGAGCGTCGCCGGATCTCGCTGAGCCTCAAGCAGGCCAACGACGACAGCGCGCCCGTTGCCGAGTTCGACCCGACGCTCTACGGCATGGCCGCGGAGTACGACGAGGCCGGCAACTACAAGTACCCCGAGGGCTTCGACCCCGAGACCAACGAATGGCTCGAGGGCTACGAGACCCAGCGTGAGAAGTGGGAGAAGCAGTACGCCGAGGCCCACGCTCGCTGGGAGGCCCACAAGACCCAGGTCGAGGAGGCCACCAAGGCCGACGCCGAGGCTGCCGCCAACGCGGGCGTCTCGACGTCCTACTCCTCCGACTCGAGCAGCAGCTCGAGCGCGGACTCCGGCAGTGGCAGTGGCAGCGAGTCCAGCCGCCCCGCCACCCCGGCTTCCGAGGGCACCCTCGCCTCTGACGAGGCGCTCGCCGCGCTGCGCGAGAAGCTCACCGGCAACTGAGCCCGACGTCACGGCATACCCCGCGGTATGCCGTGACCACGGCTTCGAGAGGCCCGGTCCCCCGAACGGGGCCGGGCCTCTCGGCCGTCCCGGGCGGGCGTAGCGTGCCCCTCATGGCACGCACCATCGCGACGAACACCCCGGTCGACCTGGACGGCCTGCTCGACTTCGTCCGGCCCCGACACCAGATGCTGCTCATCACGACCCGCGGCGACGGGCGCCCTCAGGCGTCGCCGGTGACCGGTGGGGTGGACGACAGTGGCCGGATCGTCATCTCCAGCTATCGCGAGCGGGCCAAGACCACCAACGCCCGCCGGCGCCCCGAGGTGAGCGTCGTCGTGCTGTCGGACGACTTCGGTGGCGCGTGGGTCCAGGTCGACGGCGAGTGCGAGGTGCTCGACGCCCCCGACTCCGTCGAGCCGCTGGTCGAGTACTTCCGGAACATCGCCGGCGAGCACTCCGACTGGGCGGAGTACCGACAGGCCATGGTCGACCAGGACAAGTCGATCCTGCGGATCACCCCGACGCGGTGGGGGCCGGTCGCCACCGGCGGGTTCCCTGCCCGGCTGGCTGACTGAGCCAACTGAGATCCCGCGGGACGCCCGCCGCCGGTAGGGTGGGGCACATGTTGCGCGTGGGCCTCTCCGGAGGCATCGGGTCGGGCAAATCCACTGTCGCACAACGGCTTTCCGAGTTGGGCGCCACGGTCATCGATGCCGACCAGCTCGCACGGGAGGCCGTGGGCCCCGGAAGCGAGGGGCTGGCCGCCATCGCGGTCCGGTTCGGCGACGACGTCCTCGATGACACCGGCGCGCTCAACCGGTCGGCGCTGGGTGAGCTCGTCTTTGCCGACCCGCAGGCGCGGCGCGACCTCGAGGCGATCACCCATCCGCTGATCGCACGGCGCACGCGCGAGCTCATCGCCGCCGTGGCGCCCGATGCGATCGTCGTCCACGACGTCCCGTTGTTGGTGGAGAAGGCGATGGGCTCCGCCTACCACCTGGTCATCATCGTCGGCGCTGACGAGGAGACCCGCGTCAAGCGGCTCATGCACTCCCGTGGCATGACCGAGGCCGACGTGCGCAGTCGCATCGCGGCCCAGGCCAGCGACGAACAACGCCGTGAGGCTGCCGATGTCTGGCTGGACAACGACGGCCCCCGCGACGACCTGCTGGCCGCCCTCGACGAGCTGTGGCACGAGCGGCTCGTGCCCTTCGAGCACAACGTGCGGCACGGCATACGGTCCCACCGACCCGAGGGGCTGGCCCTGCACCCGACCGACCCGACCTGGCCGCAGCAGGCGCAGCGGATGCTGGCCCGACTCCGCGCGGCGTGGGGCGAGGAGCTGGTGAGTGCCGACCACATCGGGAGCACTGCGGTGCCAGGCCTGGTCGCCAAGGATGTCCTCGACCTCCAGCTCGGAGTCCGGAGCCTCGACGACGCGGATGGCGAGGATGTGCGAGCCCGACTGGATGCCGCGGGCTTTCCGCGGGCCGCGGGTGTCTACGCGGACTTCGACCGGGGGTCCGACGGAACGTGGCCCAAGCGCATGCACGGCAACGCCGACCCGGCGCGGGTGGCGCACATCCACATCCGCGAGGCGGGCAGCGCGGGGTGGCGCTGGGCGCTGATGTTCCGCGACTGGATGCGCGCCGACCCGCAGGCCCGTCTCGAGTACGCGGCGGAGAAGGCACGGATCGCGGCGTCCGGAGTCACCGCCACGGAGTACGCCGAGGCCAAGGAGCCGTGGTTCGACGCCGTCCACGAGCGCGCCGAGGCGTGGGCGCGCGAGACCGGTTGGGAGCCGCAGGGTGGCTGACGACCACCGGGCAACCGACGCACGCGGCCCCCGCAGCGTCTACGGCGTGGGGGAGGAGCCGGACCCACGGTTCTCCCTGGCCAACGAGCGCACCGCTCTCGCCTGGATGCGCACGGCTCTGGCCCTGGTCGGTGGCGGTGTCGCCATCGTGTCCCTGTCCGGGCTGGCCACGCTGCCGCGCTGGGCCGCCCTGGTGGGTGCCGGCGCCTGCGTCGGTGGAGGCGCACTGGCGTTGCGCGCGGTGACGGCCTGGGCAGGCGTCGAGCGCGCCCTGCGGCTGCGTCAGCCACTCCCGGCCCCCAGGGCGCTGCCGTTGCTCGCCGCGGGGGTCGTCCTGCTCGCCATGCTCACCCTCGTGCTCGCGTTCGTGGAGGTCGCGCGCCGGTGAGCCCGATCCGGGGGCGTTCGGCCCTGCAGCCGGAGCGCACCTCGCTCGCCTGGCAACGCACGGCGATCACGGCCCTGGTCATCCTGTTCCCGATGGTGCTGCTCAGCCTGCGGATCGGCCAGCCCGTCCTCGCGGCCGTCGGCGCCCTGGCCGCTCTCGCATCGACCGCCGTGGTCGGGTCGGTCCTGCGGCGGGTCGCGCAGCTCGACGACGACGAGCGCAGGTACTCGCCGTACCCACCCATGGCGCGCGTCGCGGCGGTGACGGTGCTCGCCGGGCTCGGGGGCGCGGGCGTGGGGTTGGTGGTCTTCCTCCGCTGACACCCGTGGTGGTGTGCCGGGCGGGTGCCGTATGCCGCGTGGTGGTGTTGTCGGTGCCGAGGCATACGGTGGTGCCATGCGTCCCACGACCGACCTGCAGCGCACGGTGGCCCCGTTCGAGGTCGTCTCCGAGTTCACGCCAGCCGGCGACCAGCCGGGGGCCATCGCCGACCTGACGACCCGCATCAGGGCGGGGGAGAAGAACACCGTGCTGCTCGGTGCCACGGGCACCGGCAAGTCCGCGACCACAGCGTGGCTGATCGAGCAGGTGCAGCGGCCGACGCTCGTGATGGCGCCCAACAAGACCTTGGCCGCCCAGCTCGCCAACGAGTTCCGCGAGCTGCTGCCGCACAACGCGGTCGAGTACTTCGTCTCGTACTACGACTACTACCAGCCCGAGGCCTACATCCCCCAGACAGACACCTACATCGAGAAGGACTCGTCCATCAACGACGAGGTGGAGCGGTTGCGCCACAGCGCCACCAACTCCCTGCTCACCCGTCGCGACGTGATCGTGGTGGCGTCGGTGTCCTGCATCTATGGTCTCGGCACGCCGCAGGAGTACGTCGACCGGATGGCTCGACTGCGCGTCGGCATGGAGGTTGACCGGGACGAGCTGCTGCGCCGGTTCGTGCAGATGCAGTACACCCGCAACGACCTCGCCTTCACCCGCGGCACCTTCCGGGTCCGGGGCGACACCGTGGAGATCATCCCGGTCTACGAGGAGCTCGCGGTCCGCATCGAGTTCTTCGGTGACGAGATCGAGCGCATCTACACCCTCCACCCCCTCAGCGGCGAGATCATGCGCGAGGAGGAGGAGATGTACGTCTTCCCGGCGACCCACTACGTCGCCGGCCCCGAGCGCATGGAGCGCGCGATCCGGGGCATCGAGCTCGAGCTGGCCGACCAGCTCGCGACCTTCGAGAAGCAGGGCAAGCTCCTCGAGGCCCAGCGGCTGCGGATGCGCACCACCTACGACGTCGAGATGATGCGCCAGGTCGGGTCGTGTTCGGGCATCGAGAACTACTCGATGCACATCGACGGCCGCGCCCGCGGCTCGGCGCCCAACACCCTGCTCGACTACTTCCCCGAGGACTTCCTGCTCGTCATCGACGAGTCCCACGTCACGGTGCCGCAGATCGGCGCGATGTACGAGGGCGACATGTCCCGCAAGCGCCAGCTCGTCGACCACGGGTTCCGGCTGCCCTCGGCCATGGACAACCGCCCGCTGAGGTGGGAGGAGTTCCTCGACCGCATCGACCAGACCGTCTACCTCTCGGCCACGCCGGGTCCCTACGAGCTCGCCCAGAGCACCGGCATCGTGGAGCAGATCATCCGACCCACCGGGCTGATCGACCCCGAGGTCATCCTGAAGCCCACCAAGGGCCAGATCGACGACCTCCTGCACGAGATCGGCGAGCGCACGAAGAAGAACGAGCGCATCCTCGTCACCACCCTCACCAAGAAGATGGCCGAGGACCTCACCGACTACCTGCTCGACAAGGGTGTCCGCGTTCGGTACCTGCACAGCGAGGTCGACACCCTGCGCCGCGTCGAGCTGCTGCGTGAGCTGCGCCTGGGCGAGTACGACGTCCTCGTGGGCATCAACCTGCTCCGCGAGGGCCTCGACCTGCCCGAGGTGTCGCTGGTGAGCATCCTCGACGCCGACAAAGAGGGCTTCCTGCGCTCTGCCCGGTCCCTGATCCAGACGATCGGTCGCGCTGCGCGCAACGTCTCCGGCCAGGTGCACATGTATGCCGACTCGGTCACGCCCTCGATGCGTGAGGCCATCGACGAGACCCAACGCCGCCGCGAGAAGCAGATCGCCTACAACCTCGCGGCGGGGGTCGATCCGCAGCCGCTGCGCAAGAAGATCGCCGACATCACCGACCTGCTGCAGCGTGAGGACGCCGACACCGAGGCCCTGATGGGTTCCGGTCGCAGCCAGTCCCGCGGCAAGGGCGGGGGTCGCGGCGGCCGGGGCACGGTCCAGGCCGATGCCGCCGTCGCCACCGACCGGCTCCGCAGCATGCCGGCCAACGACCTCGCCAACCTCATCCAGGAGCTGTCGGCGCAGATGCACCAGGCGGCCACCGACCTCCACTTCGAGCTGGCTGCGCGGTTGCGCGACGAGATCGGTGACCTCAAGAAGGAGCTCCGCCAGATGTCGCAGGCGACCCAGTGACCGGACGCCGCGCCACCCCATGACACCCGACGAGCTGCGCGCGTACTGTCTGGCCAAGCCCGGCGCCTGGGCCGACCAGCCGTGGGACGGCGATCACGTGGCCAAGGTCGGTGACAAGATCTTTGCCTTCCTGGGCGCAGAGACGGTGGGCCTCAAATGCGGCGCCACCCGCACCGAGGCCGACGAGTGGGTTCTGCAGTACCCCGACGACGCGTCGGTCATGGCCTACATCGGCCGGTCGGGCTGGAACACCCTGCGGTTGGACGGCGCCATCCCCGACGACGAGCTCCACGAGGCCATCGACGCGTCCTACGAGACGGTGGTGGCCAAGCTGCCCAAGTCGCGGCGCCCGGCCGTGGGCTGAGCGCCACCGATTTGGGGGTGCCCGGCGCATCTGAGAGACTGCTGAGGACCATTCGGAGGGGAGTATCCCCAACGCGGTGTCCTCGTCATCACGGCCGACCGTCGCGCGCTGGAGCCAGCGTCGCGGCATACGACCCAGGGAACCGGTCCGCACCAGCACGGGGCGGGAGAGACCTCCGGCCACCTTGGTGTGACCGGAAGGTTCTGAACTCATGATTCCGCTGTTGGCCACCGCCACCGCCACCGCCACAACCACCAGCGCTGTCACCAGCGAGCGGATGGCCGTGCCGACCTGGCTGTGGTTCGCCACAGTCGGCGTCATGGCGGCCCTGCTCCTGTTCGACGTCGTGGTGATCGCACGCCGCCCGCACGTGCCGTCGACCAAGGAGGTCAGCCTGGCGCTGGTCTTCTACGTCGGCGCCGCCCTGCTCTTCGGACTGGGGGTGTGGTCGTTCACGCACGACGCGCACGGCGCCACGTTCATGACCCAGTACTACGCCGGGTGGCTCACGGAGTACTCGCTGTCGGTCGACAACCTGTTCCTCTTCCTGCTGATCATGGCCAGGTTCGGGGTGCCCGAGAAGCTCCAGCAGTCGGCCCTCATGATCGGCATCATCATCGCCATCGTGCTGCGCGGCATCTTCATCGCGGTCGGCGCGGCCGCCATCAACCAGTTCTCCTGGGTCTTCTACCTCTTCGGTGCCTTCCTCATCTACACGGCGGTCAAGCTCGGCCGCGAGGGTCAGTCCGACGACGACGAGTACGACGAGAACCGCTTCATGGTCTGGGTCGAGCACCGCTTCCCGGCGACCGACCAGTACGACCGGGCCAAGCTGTTCACGCGAGTCGGCGGACGCAGGCTCGCGACGCCGATGTTCATCGTGATCATGGCGCTGGGCACCACCGACCTGCTGTTCGCCCTCGACTCCATCCCGGCGATCTACGGGCTCACCAAGGAGCCCTACCTGGTGCTCACGGCCAACCTGTTCGCGCTGATGGGCCTGCGGCAGCTCTACTTCCTCATCGGTGGGTTGCTGAGGCGGCTGGTCTACCTCAGCCTGGGGCTGGCCGTGCTGCTCGCGTTCATCGGCGTCAAGCTCGTGCTCCACGCCCTGCACGAGAACCAGCTGCCGTTCGTCAACAACGGCGAGCCGGTGAGCGCCGCCCCCGACATCCCGATCTCCGTGTCGCTCGCGGCCATCGTCGCGATCCTGGGCGTCACGACGCTCGCCAGCCTCTGGAAGTCGCGCCGCGATGCCCGCGGGGACCAGGCCGAGGTCTCAGCCCCCTGAGGCCGCCGGGTCCTTGCCCTGGCTGGCTCCCATCACCAGCGTGCTCGCCAGCACCACCAGGGCCATGCCCGCGGTCTGGGTGGCGCTGAGGCGCTGACCGAGGACGAGGAGTCCGGCCAGCGCCGCTGCCGCGGGCTCGAGGCTCAGGAGCACGCCGAACACGCGCGCGCTGAGGTGACGAAGCGCGGAAAGCTCGAGCGAGTACGGCAACACCGAGGACAACACCGCGATGCCGAGCCCCTTGGCCACCGCCTCACCCGACCACGACGGCACGCTCGCGACCCCGAAGGGCAGCACGACGATGAGCGCCACCGTCATGGCCAGCGCCAGCCCGTCGAGGCGGGCGAACTCCCGTCCGGCTCGACCGCTCGCCACGATGTATGCCGCCCAGCAGGCGCCCGCGAGCGCGGCCAGTCCCAGCCCCGTCCACTCCAGGTCGGCGACGGGCGTCTGGAACGCTCGGGAGATGAGGACCACGCCTACGGCCGCGGCGCCGACGGCGGCGAGGTCGCGCGCCCGACGCGACAGTGCAGTGGCGAGCGTGAGCGGTCCGAGGAACTCCACAGTCACGGCGACGCCGATGGGGGAGCCGGGCCAGGGAGGCGTAGAACGCCAGGTTCATCAGCCCGAGGGTGAGCCCGAACGCCAGGACCGTCAGCAGGGCGCGGCGGGAGTGCCCGCGAACGGTGGGGCGGGCCACCATCCAGAGGATGGCCGTGGCGAACAGCAGCCGCAGCGTGACCGATCCGGCGGCCCCGATCTCGGGTACCAGGGTCGCGGCGAGGGCACCCCCGAACTGGACCGAGGCGACTGCGGCGAGGACCATGAGCAGGGGCTGCGCCGGGGCCCGGTGCTGCCGCATGGCCCGACTCTAGTGAGGTCCCTGCGCCGTCCTGCGCCGTCCTGCTCCGGCTGCCCACGATCTGCGCACGATCTGCGCACGATCTGCGCACGATCTGCGCGGGAACCCGCGCAGGCCACCCGACGTACCCGGTGGCTTCAGCAGGCAAAGTGCCTGATCAGCGACCTCGCCTAGTCCCTATTGACTATTGCTGCCCCGCTTTTTGGCGTCCTACGTTTGACGGGTCGCGGAACCACCGGGTGTCTCACAGGGGGTGTTGGCAGCCGGCCGCGGGGTGTGAGGGACTGACATGGCTGGAGTACTCGAGGAGTACCAGCGACCTGTCGCTGGGCAAGAAATCGACACGATTCGCGCGCTGCTGCACGACCTCAGGCAGCCGCTGGCCGCCATCCTGCTGCTCGCGGGGACCGAGGCCGGCGACATCGCCCGAAAGATGGAGGGGATCTCCGGGCAGGCGCGCTGGTTGGCTGATCTCGTCGACGAGGTGCTCAGTGGCGCCGCCGGGGACGACGTGGAGCGGACAGACGTCACCAGTCTGGTGGATGCTGCGGTGGCTCGTGCTCGGGCCACCGCCGAGTGTCCGATCGTGGTGAGCCTCCACGACACACCGGAGGTGTGGGCCCGACCGGTCGCCCTGAGCCGTGCGCTGGCGTGCGTGCTCGACAACGCGGTCCGCGCTGCAGGGGCAGCCGGCCAGGTGGCGGTCGGCGTCCACACCGACGGTGACGGGGTGCACCTGACCGTCTCGGACAACGGGCCCGGCCTCGGTCACGTCGCCGGGCGCACGTCGCTCGGCCTGACGACCACCCGGGCCATGGTCGCCGCCTGCCAGGGGTCCTTCCACCTGCGTGCCGGCAGCGACGGTGGTGCGGTCGCAGACATCTGTCTCGCCGAGGCAGTGCTGCGGTCGGTGGCGTCATGAGAATCGTGGTGTGTGACGACCACCTCCTGTTGCTGGAAGCGCTGGGACTCGCGCTCGGGGCCACCGGCCACGACGTCGTCGCCCTCGCCGGCAACCCGGAGGACGCGATCACGGCGGTGGCTGAACACCACCCGGATGTGTGCCTCCTCGACGTGAACTTTCCCGACGGAACCTCGGTCAACGCCATCCAGCGGGTACGGGCGGCATCCCCCGAGACCAAGGTCGTCATGCTCTCGGCCGAGTCCGACCACGCGATCGTCGGAAGGGCCATCGCCGAGGGGGCTTCGGGATACGTCGGCAAGGAGAAGCCGATCACCGAGATCGTCGAGATGCTCGACCGTGCGGTGCGCGGCCAGCTCGCGGTGGAGCCCTCGCTCCTGCAGCGCGCGCTGCGTCCCCACAAGGCAGCCGACGACCCGCTCTGGGCACTGCAGTTCCTCACCGACCGCGAGTGGCAGGTCATGCGGTGCATCATGGACGGCCAGACCACCGAAGAGATGGCGGACTCGCTCGGCGTGCAACGCAGCACCGCCCGCACCCACGTCCAGAACCTCCTGACCAAGCTGGGGGTGCACTCGCGGCTCCAGGCCGCGGCGCTGATGTCGGCGCACGGTTCGACCGAGTCCTGGCCCGTGCACCTTCGCCAGTAGCGGGAGACCGCTGCGCTGGCTGCGTGGGTCGGCGGCGTCGTGTGTGGCCCGAACGTCCAGGGCCAGACTCACCCGAATGGTGGAGCACGCGCTCCCACGTGGGCCGGGTCCGTCGAATCCCGTCGGGCCCCAACCTGAACCCATGGCAGCAACGGTGCGGGTCCTGATCGTTGACGATCACGAGGTCTTCGCTGACGCGCTGACGGTGTGCCTGGGGGACTACCCAGACCTGGAGGTGGTCGGCGTCGCGACGACGGCCTCGAGGTGCCTGGCGCTCGTCGCCGCGGTCGACCTCGACATCGTGGTGCTGGACCTGGCCCTGGCCGGCGAGGACGGGCTGACGGTGGCTCGCGAGGTGCTGGCCCTGCGCCCCTACGCGGGCATTGTCGTCGCGACGGGCATCGAGCCGGACGGACAGGTCGTCGATGCCGTCCAGCTCGGCGTACGGGGCTGGGTGCCGAAGACGGCCTCGGCGGAGACGCTGGTCGACGCGATCCGCGGGGTGAGCCGAGGGGAGACGAGGATCCCTGCCCAGCTGTTGGCCAATGCCCTCATGTCGATGTCGCGGGACCGTCCGGAGCTGCTGGCGGGGTCCGTCGGGATGAGCGAGCTCACCGGTCGCGAGCTGGAGGTCCTGGGGTGTCTCGTCGAGGGGATGAGCCGCACGGAGATCGGCGACCTGCTCCACGTGTCGCCCAACACCGTCCGGACGCACGTGCAGAGCATCCTGCACAAGCTCCAGGTGCACAGCGCCCTGGCCGCGGTGTCGATCGCGCGGCGCGCCGGCGTCAACGGCGTGGGGGTGCCGGCCGGCTAGGCCCCGCGGGGAAGCTCCGGCAGGGACCCGTCGGCGCTGACCCCCGCGGGGGATGCGCCGGGCCAGCCACAGCAGGATGCCGGCGAGGCTCCCCGTGACCCGGACGGCCGGCTCGCCGACGACCCAGCTGTCGCCCTGGTCGGCGCGGAGCTCGAGACCGGGGGCCGCCGGGTCACGGCGCAGGCGCTCCACGGTGTCGTCGACGTAGCGCCGGAGCAGGTCGTCGTCCAGGTCGGCGAAGCTGAAGCCGGCGTCGAGGTCGACGTGGTGGAACACCACCTCGCGCAGCCGCAGGAACGGCAGTGCCGCCGGGCCGACCTGCAGTCCGCCCCGCAGCTCGACCTCGTCGACCGCCAGCGGGCCACGCAGGGCATCGAGCTTGGGCGCGAGGGCCTGCGCCGTGGACGTGAGGTCATCGAGGAGCGCGGCCGGAGCGCGCGAGGCGCCGGCCTCGATGTCGGCGTCGCGGACCCGGGTGCCTCCGGGGTACATCGGCTGCGGCTCGCCGCTGACGGCCCAGTCGGCGAGCCGGCCGATGGCCTCGGCGTTGCGGGCGAGGTGGGTGAGCACGTGACCCCGGCTCCACCCCTCGCAGAGCGAGGGCGAGGTGGTGTCCTCGAGGGCGGCGCAGGTCAGCAGCAGCCGCTGGGTGTGGTCCGTAACCCGGGCCAGATCGCGGGCAAGGTCGCGGGCCGGGTCGCCGGCGAGGTCGTCGTCCATGCCGATCACGGTAGCTGCCCACCCGCCTGCGCGGAGCCCTTGGCCTCTGCCTCGGCGAGCGCGTGGGCGGCCCCGATGAAGGTGAGGTGCGAGAACGCCTGGGGGAAGTTCCCCACCATGCGCTGGTGTTCGGGGTCGTACTCCTCGGAGATGAGGCCGACGTCGTTGAACAGGCCGACGAGCCGGTCCATGAGCTCACGGGCCTTGGCGACCTGGCCGCACACGGCATACGCGCTGACGAGCCACCACGAGCAGGCGAGGAAGGGGTGCTCGTCGCCGGAGAGGCCGTCGACCCCGCTCTGGGTCCGGTAGCGCAGCAGGAAGCCCCCGCGCATGAGGTCCTGCTCGACGGCCGCGAGGGTCCCGAGCACCCGCGGGTCGTCCGGGGGCAGGAAGCCGACGAGGGGGATGAGCAGGAGCGAGGCGTCGACCTCCTTGGTGTCGTAGTGCTGGGTGAACGTCGACCGCTCGGCATCGAAGCCCTTGCTGAGGATCTCGGCGCGCACCTGGTCACGCAGCTCACGCCACTGCTCGACCGGCCCCGGGAGCCCCCAGTCCTCGACCCCCGCACGGCCCGGTCGAAGGCCGCCCACACCATCACCCGCGAGTGGGTGAAGTGTCGCAACGGGCCGCGGATCTCCCACAGGCCGTTGTCGGGCTCCTGCCACCGCTTCGCGAGGTCCTGGACCAGCGTGCGCTGCATCGACCAGGCCTCTCGGGACATCTCGAGGCCACGTCGACGCGCCTCGTCCAGGGCGATCATCACCTCGCCGAGGACGTCGGACTGCCGTTGGTCCACGGCGCCGTTGCCCACGCGCACCGGGGCGGAGCCGGCATACCCGGGCAGGTGGTCGAGGGTGCGTTCGGGCAGTCGCCTCGACCCGTTGATCGTGTACATGATCTGGAGGTCCTCGGGGTCGCCGGCGACGGCCCGCAGCAGCCAGTTGCGCCAGAGCCGGGCCTCGTCGACGAAGCCCGAGGCCAGCAGGGCCTCGAGCGTCAGGGAGGCGTCCCGCAGCCAGCAGTACCGGTAGTCCCAGTTGCGCTCGCCGCCGAAGTCCTCCGGCAGGCTGGTGGTCGGAGCGGCCACGATGCCGCCGAACCGCGAGTGCGTGAGTCCGCGCAGGGTGAGCAGGGAGCGCAGCACCAGCTCGCGATGCGGACCCTGGTAGGCGCAGCGCGAGGCCCAGTCGTCGGACAGCCGGATCGTCTCGGCGATCCGGCTGTCGATGTCCAGGGGCGGCGGCACCGGGTCGTATGAGGGAAACCACGTCGTCGAGAACGTCTGCGTGTCGCCGGCCCGCACCTCGAACTCGTCCACGTGGCGGCCACCTTGGGCCCGGGGGAGGCGGGTGCCGCGCAGGATGAGCATGTCCGGCCCGGCGACCGCGGTGATGACGTCACTGTCGAGCCGGTGGCCGACGCTGTGCGAGACCCACGGGCGCACCTTGCCGTAGTCGAACCGGACCACCCACTCGTGGCGCATCAGCACCGTGCCGCTCACCCCCTCGACGCTGCGGACGATGTCGGCCCGGCCGTCGCCGATCGGCATGAGGTCGAGCACCTTGACGACGCCGGTGTCGGTCTCGTGGGTCGTCTCGAGGACCAGAGAGTTCTCCACGTACCGTCGCGTGCTCCTCGCCGGTCCTGCGGGCCCCAGCAGCCATCGGCCGTGGTCCGGGGTGCCCAGCAGCCCGGCGAAGCACGCGGGGGAGTCGAACCGCGGCAGGCACAGCCAGTCGATCGAGCCCGCCCGGCTCACCAAGGCGGCGGTCTCGGTATCGCCGATGAACGCATACTCCTCGATGGGGATCGTCATGGCGCGAGCGTATGCCGCGGCCCCGAGAGCCGCGCGTCACCCGTGCGGACGCCGGTGTCGGTGCGCCCACCTACGATGGAGCGCGTGACTTCCGCCTTGCCCGTCCGCCGCCACCAGCACGACCAGCTCATCGTCCGGGGTGCCCGTGAGCACAACCTCAAGGATGTGTCGGTCGAGCTGCCCCGCGACTCGATGATCGTCTTCACCGGGCTCTCCGGGTCGGGCAAGTCGTCCCTGGCGTTCGACACCATCTTCGCCGAGGGGCAGCGACGCTACGTCGAGTCCCTCTCGGCGTACGCCCGGCAGTTCCTCGGCCAGATGGACAAACCCGACGTCGACTTCATCGAGGGGTTGTCCCCGGCGGTGTCGATCGACCAGAAGTCGACCAACCGCAACCCGCGCTCGACCGTGGGCACCATCACCGAGGTCTACGACTACCTCCGGCTGCTCTTCGCGCGCGCCGGCCGCCCGCACTGCCCGGTCTGCGGTGAGCCGATCACCCGCCAGAGCCCGCAGCAGATCGTCGACCGGCTGCTCGAGCTGCCCGAGCGCACCCGCTTCCAGGTGCTCGCGCCGGTGGTCCGCGCGCGCAAGGGGGAGTACGTCGACCTCTTCGCCGAGCTCCAGAGCAAGGGCTTCGCCAGGGCGCGGGTCGACGGCGAGGTCGTCTCGCTCACCGAGCCGCCCAAGCTCGAGAAGCAGGTCAAGCACACCATCGACGTCGTCGTCGACCGGCTCGTCGCCAAGGGTGGCGACTCGGGGGCCAAGCGTCGCCTCACCGACTCGGTCGAGACCGCACTCGGTCTGGCCGGCGGTGTGCTCGTCGTCGAGTTCGTCGACAAGGACGCCAAGGACCCCGAGCGCGAGCGGCGGTTCTCGGAGAAGATGGCCTGCCCCAACGACCACCCCCTGGCGATGGACGAGGTCGAGCCGCGCTCGTTCTCGTTCAACAGCCCGTTCGGCGCGTGCCCCAAGTGCACCGGCCTCGGCACCGAGCTCGAGGTCGACCCCGAGCTGCTCGTGCCCGACGAGGACCTCACCCTGAGCCAGGGCGCCATCGCGCCGTGGGCCTCGACCAGTGGTTCGGCCGAGTACTTCCAGCGGGTCATGACGGCCTTGGGGGAGGACCTCAAGTTCGGCATGGACACGCCGTGGCACGCGCTCCCGGAGCGCGCCAAAGAGGCCCTGCTGCACGGCCAGAACTACAAGGTCCACGTGCGCTACCGCAACCGATACGGCCGGGAGCGCTCCTACACGACCGGCTTCGAGGGCGTCGTGCCCTTCGTCAAGCGGCGCCACTCCGAGACCGACTCCGAGTGGAGCCGCGAGCGGTACGAAGGCTTCATGCGCGAGGTGCCCTGCCCCGAGTGTGGTGGCGCGCGCCTCAAGCCCGAGTCGCTCGCCGTGCTCGTCGGTGGCCACAGCATCTCGGCGATCTGCGCGCTCGCGATCGCCGACTGCGCCAAGTTCCTCAAGGAGGTCGACTTCACCACCCGCGAGCGCCAGATCGCCGAGCGGGTCATCAAGGAGATCGACGCGCGCCTCGGGTTCCTCCTCGACGTCGGCCTCGACTACCTCTCCCTCGACCGGCCGGCCGGCACGCTGTCCGGCGGCGAGGCCCAGCGCATCCGTCTGGCCACCCAGATCGGGTCCGGCCTGGTCGGTGTCCTCTACGTCCTCGACGAGCCGAGCATCGGGCTGCACCAGCGCGACAACCACCGGCTGATCGAGACGCTCACCAGGCTGCGAGACCTCGGCAACACCCTGATCGTGGTCGAGCACGACGAGGACACCATCGCCACGGCCGACTGGGTGGTCGACATCGGCCCCGGCGCGGGCGAGCACGGTGGCCAGGTCGTGCACTCGGGCTCCGTGCAGGGCCTGCTCGAGCACCCCGACTCCGTGACGGGGAAGTACCTCTCCGGGCGCCTGGAGATCCCCACGCCACTGACCCGCCGCCCCCAGGAGCGGGGTCGCCAGGTCACCGTCGTCGGTGCTCGCGAGCACAACCTCCACGGGGTCGACGTCTCGTTCCCGCTGGGCAACCTCGTCGCCGTGACCGGGGTGTCCGGCTCCGGCAAGTCGACCTTGGTCAACGACATCCTCTACAACGTGCTGGCCAACAAGCTCAACGGCGCGCGCCACGTCCCGGGTCGCCACAAGACCGTCAAGGGCCTCGAGCACCTCGACAAGGTGGTGCACGTCGACCAGAGCCCGATCGGCCGGACCCCGCGCTCGAACCCGGCCACCTACACCGGCGTGTTCGACGCGATCCGCAAGCTGTTCGCCACGACGACGGAGGCCAAGATCCGTGGCTACCAGCCGGGGCGCTTCTCGTTCAACGTCAAGGGCGGCCGCTGCGACGCCTGTTCCGGTGACGGCACGATCAAGATCGAGATGAACTTCCTCCCCGACGTCTACGTCCCGTGCGAGGTCTGTCACGGCGCGCGCTACAACCGCGAGACGCTCGAGGTGCACTTCAAGGGCAAGACGATCGCTGACGTCCTCGACATGCCGATCGAGGAGGCCGCCGAGTTCTTCGCCGCAGTGCCCGCGATCGCGCGTCACATGACGACGCTGAGCGATGTCGGGCTCGGGTACGTGCGGCTCGGCCAGCCGGCGCCGACGCTCTCAGGTGGTGAGGCGCAGCGCGTCAAGCTGGCCTCCGAGCTGCAGAAACGCTCGACCGGCCGCACGGTCTACGTGCTCGACGAGCCGACCACCGGGTTGCACTTCGAGGACATCCGCAAGCTCCTGGTCGTCCTGCAGGGGCTGGTCGACAAGGGCAACACGGTCATCGTCATCGAGCACAACCTCGACGTCATCAAGAACGCCGACTGGGTCGTCGACATGGGGCCCGAGGGGGGCAACGGAGGTGGGCGCCTGGTGGCCGAGGGCACGCCCGAGGAGGTCGCTGCGGTCGAGGACAGCCACACCGGCCGGTTCCTGGCCCCGATCCTCGCGCGCAGCGCCCGCACGGCACAGCGCCCCACGGGGAACCGGGCCACCAAGAAGACCGCCGCCGCGGCGCCGACCAAGAAGACCGCCACGCAGAAGGCCACCCCTCGCACGACAGCGACGGCCAAGGTCCCGACGGGCACGACGGTCAAGAAGGCGGTCACCAAGAAGGCTGCGACCACGAAGGCTGCGACCACGAAGGCTGCGACCAAGACGGCCAAGAAGGCTGCGACCAAGGCGGCCACGACGCCGCGCCGGTGACGACGAACCACCCGTGACGCGCGCGTCACGGGTGGTTCGTCGTCCAGCTGAGCTCCGGATGCCGGCGAGCGGCATCCACGTGGTCGCGCCCTAGACGTCGCCGCCGAGGTAGGACGCCTTGACTGCGGGGTCGTTGGCGAGCTCCTCGCCGGTGCCCTCGCGGACGATCTCGCCGGTCTCGAGGATGTACGCGCGGTTGGCGCGCTTGAGCGCCTGAGCGGCATTCTGCTCGACCAGAAGCACGGTGGTGCCTTGGGTGTTGATCTCGGTGATGATGTCGAAGATCTGCTGGATCAGCTTCGGCGCGAGCCCCATGGACGGCTCGTCGAGCAGCAGCAGCGTCGGCGCGGCCATCAGTGCCCGACCGATGGCGAGCATCTGCTGCTCGCCACCTGACATCGTGCCGGCCACCTGGCTGCGACGCTCGGCCAGGCGCGGAAAGAGCCCGAACACGCGGTCGCGGTCCTGGTTGACCTTGGGGGTCTTGCGGTCCTTGCGCGCGTACGCCCCCATGTCGAGGTTCTCGAGGACGGTCATGCCCACGAAGCACCCGCGGCCCTCGGGGGACTGGGCGATGCCGAGGACGGGTCGCTCGTGGGCCGGCATCGACGTGATGTCCTGGCCCTGGAACCGGACCGTGCCCTGGCGTACCGGACGCAGGCCTGACACCGTCTTCATGGTGGTCGTCTTGCCCGCGCCGTTGGCGCCGATCAGCGTGACGATCTCGCCCTCGTTCACGGTGAACGAGACGTTGCGAATCGCCTCGATGCGTCCGTAGTTGACGCAGAGGTCCTCGACCTCAAGAAGCATCTTCATCAACTCCCAGATATGCGGCGATGACCGCAGGGTTGTCCCTGGATCTCGGCGGGCAGGCCCTCGGCGATCTTCTTGCCGAACTCGAGCACGACGATCCGGTCGGTCACGCCCATGACGAGCTTCATGTCGTGCTCGATGAGCAGCACGGTGTAGCCCTGGTCGCGGATGCTCTGGATCAGCTCCATGAGCCGGGCCTTCTCCGCCGGGTTGAAGCCGGCGGCGGGCTCGTCGAGGCAGAGCAGCTTGGGGTTCGTCGCCAGCGCGCGCGCGATCTCCAGTCGGCGCTGGTCGCCGTAGGGAAGGTTGCGCGCGAGCTCGTCGGCGCGCTTCTCCAGCCCCATGAACTTGAGCAGCTCCCAAGCCCGGTTCATGCCCTCGGCCTCTTCGGCCTTGTGCTTGGGCAGTCGCAGCAGCGCCGAACCCATCCCGGTGGAGTGGTGGGCATCGGCCCCGACGAGGACGTTCTCCAGAGCCGTCATGTTGTGGAACAGCCGGATGTTCTGGAAGGTGCGGGCGATACCGAGCTTGGTGATCTGGAACTTGTGCCGCTTGCCGAGCGGCTCGCCCATGAAGCGCACCCCGCCCGAGGTCGGCTGGTAGACGCCGGTCATGACGTTGAAGCAGGTGGTCTTGCCTGCGCCGTTGGGTCCGATGAGACCGAGGATCTCGCCGGTGTTGATGTGGAACGAGACACCGTCGAGGGCCGTGACACCACCGAAGCGCAGGGTCACGTCGTCGACCTCGAGCATCTTGCCCCGGGGCAGGTCGGCGACCTCCTCGACGGAGATGTCCACGGACGTGTCAGGCACCGACGCGTCGGCTTCAGGACGCAGGGCGGAAGCCTCGGGCGTGACGTCGGGGCTGGTGTCAGGCATGTGTCACTCCTTCCTCGAGCACTTCGGTCTCCTCGTCAGCCCGCTTGGCGCGCAGCGATCGTCTGGGCGGCATCAAGCCCTGCGGGCGGAAGATGGCCAAGGCCATCAGCGCAAGACCGAACAGCAGGAACCGGGCGTCGGCGAGGAACCTGAACTTCTCGGGCGCCCAGGTCAGCAGGGCTGCGGCGACGACGACACCCCAGCGGTTGCCTTGGCCGCCGACGACGACCATCGCGACGAACAGCACGGAGTAGAGGATGGTGAAGTTGTCCGGGTTGATGAACTGCTGCTTGGTCGCGAACAGGGCACCGGAGAGCCCACCGATGGCAGCACCTGTGGCGAAGGCCAGAAGCTTGAATCGGAAGGTCGGGACACCCATGAGCTCGGCGGCGTCCTCGTCCTCGCGGGTCGCCTCCCAGGCCCGGCCCACGCGCGAGTTCTGCATCCGCCAGTCGAGGAACAGCACGATGAAGACGAGCGTCAGCGCGAGCCAGTAGTACGGGATCGAGTCCGTGACCCCGAACTGGAGGAACGTGGTGGTCGTAGACGTGTCGACGTAGGCCGTGAGCCCCTGCCACGTGACGTGGGGGATGCTGAAGAGGCTGAAACCGGGGGGAGTGGGGATGTTCGAGATGCCCCGGGATCCACCCGTCAGTGAGTCGGCGTTGACCAGGATGAGCCGGACGATCTCACCGAAGCCGAGCGTCACGATGGCGAGGTAGTCACCACGGACCCGCAGGGTGGGCGCTCCGAGGATGATGCCGGAGACGAGGGTCATGGCCATCGCGATGGGGATGAGCAGCAGCAGCGGCAGCTTCCCGTGGGCCGAGCCCAAGACGCCGACGGTGAAGGCACCGATCGCGAAGAAGCCGATGTACCCCAGGTCGAGCAGCCCGGCATACCCGATGACGATGTTGAGCCCGATCGCGACCAGGGCGTACAGCGCGCAGAGGAACAGCACCGCCCCGAAGTCGGAGTCCGTGGTCGTGATCAGGGGCGGGTTGATGATGGGCAGCAGGTAGACGAGGACCACGAGCGCGGCCATGAGCACGAGCTTGGCCCACCGGGGGAGAGCCCGGTACCGGTCGCCGATGCCGTGGAAGAAGGTCGAGACGGCGTTCATGCGCGTGCCTTTCCGAGGGACTCGCCGAGCAGGCCGGTGGGTCGGAACAGGAGGATGACGACGAGGAGGGTGAACGCCACGACGTCCTTCCAGTTCGAGCCGAAGAACGCAGAGCCGTAGCTCTCGGCCACCCCGAGCACGAAGCCACCCAGGAGTGCTCCGCGGAGGTTGCCGATGCCGCCCAGCACGGCCGCGGTGAACGCCTTGACGCCGAGGATGAAGCCGGCGTTGTAGCGGGTCACCCCGATCTTCAGCAGGTACATCATCGCCGCCGCACCGGCCATGGCGCCGCCGATGACGAACGTCAGACGGATGACCCGGTCACGGTTGACCCCCATGAGGGCGGCGGCCTCGGGGTCCTGGGCCACGGCGCGGATGCCGCGTCCGAGGCGCGACCGCTTCACGAACTGGTCGAGCACGATCATCATGACGAACGCCGAGCCGAGCACGATCAGGTCGATGTTGGAGACCTGGTAGTCGCCGATCCTGAACAGGCGCACGGTGTCGATGTTCAGGGGAAGAGGCGAGGCCTCACGAGGGCGACCGACGTAGTTGACGAGCTTGGTGTCCAGGCCCAGCCACACGAACGGCTTGTCGCGCAGACCCATGGCCTCGGACAGCACGAACGAGGCACCAATCGCCGAGATGAGCGCGATGAGGGGTGGGGAGTTCCGCTTGCGCAGGGGGCGGTAGGCGACGAACTCCAGGACGAGCGCGACGAGCGCGGAGGTCGCCATGGCCACCGCGAACCCGATGACCAGGAAGCCGACGACGCCCAGGCCGCTGGCCTTGCTGGCCCCGAGCGCCAAGAGCACCCAGACGGCGGCGAAGCTGCCGTACATGAAGACCTCGGAGTGGGCGAAGTTGATGAGGCGCAGGACGCCATAGACCAGCGTGTAGCCGAGGGCGATCAAGGCGTAGACCGCGCCGAAGGCCAGCCCGCCGATCGTGAGTTCCCAGAAATGGTGAAGCAGCAGATCCATCAGACCTCCGAGGCTGGGGGGACGGCGGCGACTGGCGCCGGCGCGATCCGCGTCTGGACGGGAACACGGTAGCGGCCAGGACTCTCAAAGGAGAGAGCCCTGGCCGCAAATCGTGACGTTACTTGATTTCCTGGTCGGGAACGATCTTCCCGCCGGTGACCTTGTACGCCCAGACCGAGACCTCTGCAGGCTCGCCCTTGGAGTCGAACTTCACGTGCTTCGTGACGCCCTGCGCGTCGTACGACCCGATGAAGGCGGTCATGTCGGCGGAGCTCGTCTTGCCAGCCTTGATGGCGGCCAGGAAGACGTTCGCGGCGTCGAAGGCCTCGGCCGAGTACGTGGCCGGGTCCGAGTTGTACGCCTTCTTGTATGCCGTGGCGAAGTCAGGCGCCTTGTCGGGCGGCAGGCACGGGCAGGTGAGGATGGAACCCTCGGCTGCCGCGCCGGCACCCTTGATGAAGCCGTCGTCCTTGACACCGTCAGCACCGACGAAGGTGCCGCCGAAGCCGCCGTCCTTCAGCTGCTTCACCAGCTTGCTGGCGTTGGAGTAGTACCCGCCGTAGAAGAACACGGTGGCACCCGAGGCCTTGGCCTTGGTGACGGTCGGCGAGAAGTCGTCCTGCTTGCCGTCCGCTGCCGTCTCGTCGGTGCCGACCACGAGCGAGCCGAGGTCCTTCTTGACGATGTCGGCCAGACCCTTGCCGTACTCGGAGGTGTCGTCGGAGACGAACACCTTCTGAGCCTTGAGGATGTCCTTGATGTACTTCGCGGCGGCCGGACCCTGGGTGGCGTCGTTGCCGAGGATGCGGTGGAAGGTCTTCCAGCCGTTCTCGGACAGCGCCGGGTTGGTCGCGGAGGCGGAGATGGTGTTGAGGCCGGCCTTCTCGAAGATCGGGTCGGCGGCCTTGGACTCACCGGAGAAGGCGGGGCCGACGATGCCGACCAGCTTCTTGTCGGTGACGGCCTTCTGGGCCAGTCCGGGAGCGATGGACGGGTCACCCTGGCTGTCGAAGGACACCAGAGTCACCTTGCAGCTGGCGTTCTTCTCGTTGTACTGGTTGACGGCCAGCTCGGCGCCGTTCTTGATGTTGATGCCGAGGTTCGCGGCGTCACCGGTGAGGGCGCCGAAGAAGCCGATCTTGAGGTCGCACGCCGTGCCACCTCCGGCGGTGCTGCCTCCGGTGGTGCCACCGCAGGCACTCAACGCGAGCGCGGCGGCCACGACCGGGGCGCCGATCTTGAACACAGAACGCAAGACTCCTCCTGAAGTCACACTGTGGTGCGCGCGATGACGCGTGCGCGCACGGGTACCCCGGGTGGGGTGCTGTGGAGACTATGCCTCGCAAACTGCCCGATGTAACGACATTGCGCGTTTGCGTGACCGTGTCGTTATCCGTCGAGGAGGTGGCGACAAGACCGTCACGCGGCCGTCACCCGCCGTACACAGGAAACGTCCGGACAAGCGCGGCATACTGCAGCCGCCGGCCCGACCCGCCGGATGCACGCGACCGAAAGGTGACCCCGCATGTCCCACCCCGAACTCGACTGCGCCGCCGGAACGGGCCCCTGCCGTCGAACCGTGCTGGCCTCGGCGGGTGTGCTGGGCGCGCTCGGCACCGCCACGCTCGCCGGATGCGGCAGCAGCCCCTCCGACGCGATGAGCAGCGCCTCGAACGACGTGACCGGCGCCATCAAGGACGCCATCTCGAAGGTCTCGATCCCGGTCGGCGGCGGGAAGGTCTTCCCCGACCAGAAGGTGGTCGTCACGCAGCCCACGTCGGGGGACTTCAAGGCGTTCTCGGCCGTCTGCACCCACCAGGGCTGCGTCGTCTCGGACGTGTCGGGCGGGACGATCAACTGTCCCTGCCACGGCAGCGCCTTCGACGTGACGACCGGCGCGGTCAGACGGGGTCCGGCCACCTCACCCCTGCCGGAGAAGAAGGTGACCGTGAGCGGGGCCGGCATCACCGTCACCTGAGCACCGCCTGACCCCGTGTACCGCACGAGCCGCGATCGCGGTGGGTGCCGGGTATGCCGCGGTTCGCGGCGTCGGTACGGCTCCATAGAGTGGTGGTGTGGCTCACCCCTCGACCTACCGGCCCGCGCCGGGCGAGATCCCCGTTGACGCCGGGGTCTACCGGTTCCGTGACGCCAGCGGCCGGGTCATCTACGTGGGCAAGGCCAAGTCGCTCCGCCCCCCGGCTGTCCTCCTACTTCCAGGACACCAGGGCCCTGCACCCGCGCACCGCGACCATGGTCACCACCGCCGCCAGCGTCGAGTGGACCGTGGTGGCCAACGAGGTCGAGGCGCTCCAGCTCGAGTACTCGTGGATCAAGGAGTTCGACCCGCGGTTCAACGTCAAGTACCGCGACGACAAGTCCTACCCCTACCTCGCCGTCACGATGGGCGAGGAGTTCCCGCGCGCCCAGGTGATGCGCGGGGCCAAGCGCAAGGGCACCCGGTACTTCGGGCCCTACGCCCACGCCTGGGCCATCCGCGAGACGCTCGACCAGCTGCTGCGCGTGTTCCCGGTCCGGACCTGCTCCTCCGGGGTCTTCAAGCGGGCCGGTCAGGTGGGCCGGCCGTGCCTGCTCGGGTACATCGACAAGTGCTCCGCCCCGTGTGTGGGCCGGGTCAGCCCTGACGAGCACCGGGCCATCGCCGACGACTTCTGCGACTTCATGGCCGGGAACACCACGCGGTTCGTCAAGCGCCTCGAGAACCAGATGAAGGAGGCCTCGGCCGCACTGGAGTTCGAGCAGGCCGCCCGCCTCCGCGATGACCTCGTGGCGCTGGGCAAGGCCCTCGAGAAGTCGGCGATCGTCCTCGGCGACGGCACGGACGCCGATGTGTTCGCCCTGGCTGACGACGAGCTCGAGGTCGCGGTCCAGGTCTTCCACGTCCGGGGCGGACGCGTGCGCGGTCAGCGGGGGTGGGTCGCGGAGAAGGACGCCGAGCCGCTGCCCGAGATCGTGGGCCACCTGCTGCAGCAGGTCTACGGCGGTGAGTCGGGTGAGGGCGTCCCTCGCGAGGTGCTGGTCCCTGTGGACCCCGACGACCCGGAGGCCGTGGCCGCCTGGCTGAGCAGGCTTCGCGGTTCCACCGTCGACCTGCGGGTGCCGCGTCGCGGCGACAAGAAGACCCTCATGGAGACCGTGCACCGCAACGCGCAACAGTCGCTGGCCCGCCACAAGCTGGCCCGCGCCGGTGACCTCACGGCCCGCAGCCAGGCCCTCCAGGAGCTCCAGGAGACGCTCGACCTCGCCGACGCACCGCTGCGCATCGAGTGCTTCGACATCAGCCACATCCAGGGCTCCCAGGTGGTGGGCTCCATGGTGGTCTTCGAGGATGGCCTGGCCCGCAAGGCGGAGTACCGGCGCTTCATCATCCGCGGCGCGCAGGTCGACGACACCGCGGCCATGGACGAGGTGCTCACCAGGCGCTTCCAGCGCTACCTCGACGAGCGGGACCAGGCCTCCGACGTCGAGCTCGGGCCGGACCCCGAGCGCGGCCCCGAGCGCATCGACCCCGACACCGGCAAGCCCAAGAAGTTCGCCTACCCGCCCAACCTCGTGGTCGTCGATGGCGGCCTGCCGCAGGTCAACGCGGCCCAGTCAGCCCTGTCGGCCCTCGGCATCGACGACGTCGCCGTGGTCGGCCTGGCCAAGCGCCTCGAGGAGGTCTGGGTGCCGGGGCAGGACCACCCGGTCATCCTCCCGCGCACCAGCGAGGGGCTCTACCTCCTGCAGCGGGTCCGCGACGAGGCCCACCGGTTCGCCATCACCTTCCACCGCCAGCGCCGCTCCAAGGCCATGACCGCGTCGGTGCTCGACGCGATTCCGGGGCTGGGCGAGATGCTGCGCAAGAGCCTGCTGCGCGAGTTCGGCTCGGTCAAGAAGATCCGGGCGGCATCGGTGGAGGAGCTGCAGGCCGTTTCGGGCATCGGTCCTGCGCTTGCGGCCACGATTGCGGCAGAGTTGGCCCAGGAGGGCCCGGCCACCCCGGCCGTGAACCTCATGACCGGCGAGATCATCGACGAGGACGGAGCAGGGCCGTGACCACCACGCCGGAGCAGGCAGGCGCGCAGGACGGCCGACCGGAACCCACCCCGGGCAGCGCGCGGGCCGAGCTCGTCATCGTCACCGGGATGAGCGGCGCCGGACGGTCCACGACCGCGAACGTGCTCGAGGACTCGGGCTGGTACGTCGTCGACAACCTTCCCCCTCACCTGCTGGTCGACTTCGCCGAGCTGGCGAGCGACGCCTCTCGGCGGGCGGAGCTGCCGCGACTGGCCGCCGTCGTCGACGTGCGGGCCCGGGGGTTCTTCGACCACCTCCAGACTGCCGTCGACGAGCTGCGCGCCCGGGGGTGGCACCCCAACCTCGTGTTCCTCGACGCGACGGATGAGGCGATCGTCCGACGGTTCGAGTCGGTGCGCCGCCCCCACCCGCTTCAGGGCGAGGGCCGGCTCCTCGACGGCATCATCCGGGAGCGCGCGTTGCTCGCCGACCTGCGCTCGGTCGCCGACGTCGTCATCGACACCTCTGGTCTCAACGTCCACCAGCTGGCCAAGAAGGTCCACCCCGTCTTCGCGGGTGAGCGCGGGCCCCGCGTCCGGATCGCCGTGATGTCCTTCGGTTTCAAGTACGGCGTGCCCCTCGACGCGGACTTCGTGTTCGACATGCGCTTCCTGCCCAACCCGTTCTGGATCCCCGAGCTGCGCGGCTTCACCGGTCAGGACGCGGCGGTCGCCGACTACGTGATGAGCCAGGAGGGCGCGGGGGAGTTCGTCGACCGGGTGGTCGCGCTGATGCAGCCCGTCATCGCTGGTTACGTCCGTGAGGGGCGCCGCTACGTCACGGTGGCCGTCGGGTGCACCGGAGGCAAGCACCGCTCCGTCGCCGTTGCCGAGGCGCTGCGCACCGAGCTGGCGACCCGCGAGGTGGCCACCTTCGTCGTCCACCGCGACCTGGGGCAGGAGTGAGGGCGTGACCGGGCCGGCGGTCGTCGCGCTGGGCGGGGGCCACGGGCTCGCCGCCTCGCTCGGTGCCCTGAAGCTGGTCTGTGACGACATCACGGCGGTGGTCACGGTGGCCGACAACGGTGGCTCGTCGGGCCGGCTGCGCGACGAGTTCTCGGTGTTGCCGCCGGGGGACCTGCGCATGGCGCTCACCGCGCTCTGCGACGACACCGAATGGGGACACACCTGGCGCGACGTGCTCCAGCACCGGTTCCAGGGCGACGGCCCGCTGGGTGGGCACGCGCTGGGCAACCTGCTCATCGTCGCCCTGTGGGACATCCACCGTGAACCCGTGTCGGGCCTCGACCTCGTTGGTCGGCTGCTCAACGCGCGCGGGCGCGTCCTGCCGATGGCCGCCGTGCCCCTCGAGATCACGGCACGGGTCCAGGGCGCCGATCGCGCCCACCCGGACACCGTCGAGACGGTTCGGGGCCAGGTTGCGGTCGCCACGACCAAGGGCACCGTGCGCACCATCGCCCTGGAGCCACCTGACCCGCCGGCTCCCGACGAGACGGTCGAGGCCGTGCGGTCAGCCGACTGGGTCATCCTCGGCCCAGGGTCCTGGTTCACCTCCGTGATGCCCCACCTCATGGTCCCAGCCCTGCGCGAGGCCCTGCACGACACCAGCGCGCGCCGACTGCTCACCTTGAACCTCGAGCACTCCGGTGAGACCGACGGCATCAGTGCCGCCCGACAGGTCGAGGCGCTCGCCGACCACGCCCCCCGGCTGCGTCTCGACGTCGTGCTCGCCGACCCCGGCGCGGTCGACGACGTGGACGCTCTGCGCTTCGCCGCGTCCAGGCTCGGGGCCGAGGTCGTCCTGAGTCAGGTGGCCAAAGGGGAGAACCCGGGCACCATGACACGCTACGGCTCGCCGCGGCATACCGTGACGTCTTCGGGTGAGCCCAGCCGGTTCGACCGGCTCCGGGTTCGGGGTGGTCGGCAGTGAATTCAGCAGGGATGTGCGCAGGGACAGGCGGCGAGACGGCAGACGTCCGCCGCACCAGAGGACGAGAGCGAATGGCAGGATGACCGCATGGCGATGACGGCACGAGTGAAGGACGAGCTCAGCAGACTCGACGTCACGAAGCCGTGCTGCCGCAAGTCCGAGGTCGCGGCCACGCTGCGCTTCGCGGGTGGGCTGCACATCGTCGGGGGGCGCATCGTCGTCGAGGCCGAGCTCGACACCGCCAACGCCGCCCGGCGGCTGCGCAAGAGCATCTCCGACCTCTACGGCCACCCCTCGGAGGTGCTGGTGCTCGCGGCGGGCGGGCTGCGCAAGGGCTCGCGGTACGTCGTGCGCGTCGTCCAGGACGGCGAGGCGCTCGCGCGCCAGACCGGCCTCATCGACGCGCGGGGGCGCCCGGTCCGGGGACTGCCGCCCAAGGTCGTCAGCGCGTCAGCCTGTGACGCCGAGGCGGCCTGGCGCGGGGCGTTCATCGCTCACGGCTCGCTGACCGAGCCCGGGCGGTCCTCGGCACTCGAGGTGACCTGCCCCGGCCCAGAGGCCGCGTTGGCCCTGGTCGGGGCCGCGCGTCGGCTCGGCATCCAGGCCAAGGCTCGCGAGGTGCGCGGGGTCGACCGCGTCGTCATCCGGGACGGCGACGCCATCGGCGCGATGCTGACCCGGCTCGGCGCGCACGAGGCGGTCCTGGCGTGGGAGGAGCGCCGGATGCGCCGCGAGGTGCGCGCGACCGCCAACCGGCTCGCCAACTTCGACGACGCCAACCTTCGCCGCTCCGCGCGTGCGGCGGTGGCTGCCGGGGCTCGGGTCCATCGGGCCATGGAGATCCTCGGTGACGACATCCCCGACCACCTGCGCGAAGCCGGCACCCTGCGGCTCGAGCACAAGCAGGCCTCGCTCGAGGAGCTCGGGCAGCTCGCCCAGCCCCCGATGACCAAGGACGCCGTGGCCGGCCGGATCAGGCGCCTCCTCGCGATGGCCGACAAGCGCGCCCAGGACCTCGGGATCCCCGGTACGGAGGCGAACCTCACGCCTGACATGCTCGACGCGTGAAGACCCGTCTGGCTGTCGTCGGCACTGGGTATGTCGGCCTGTCGATAGCGGTGCTGCTCTCGCAGCGCCATGAGGTGGTTGCCTTCGACATCGACAGCGCCCGGGTCGACCTGCTGCGCGCCGGGTCGAGCCCGATCGCCGACATCGAGATCGAGCACTTCCTCGAGCACCGCGAGCTGCACCTGACCTTCACCACCGACCCTGCCGAGGCGTACCGGGACGCCGAGTTCGTCGTCATCGCCACGCCGACGGACTACGACCCGGTGACGAACTACTTCGACACCTCGAGCGTGGAGAAGGTCGTGTCCGAGGTGACGGCCATCAACCCCGGCGCCGTCATGGTCGTCAAGTCGACGGTGCCCGTCGGGTTCACCCGAGACCTGTCCGACCGGCTGGGCATCGACACCGTGCTCTTCAGCCCCGAGTTCCTGCGTGAGGGCAAGGCGCTCTGGGACAGCCTCCACCCCTCCCGGATCGTCGTCGGCGAGCGCAGCGACCGGGCGCAGCGGTTCGCGGACCTCCTGCGCGAGGGCTCGCTGGCGCCCGAGGTGCCGGTGCTGCTGACCGACAGCACCGAGGCCGAGGCGATCAAGCTCTTCGCGAACACCTACCTCGCGATGCGGGTGGCGTTCTTCAACGAGCTCGACACCTTCGCGCTGACCCACGACCTCGACCCGCGGCAGATCATCGAGGGGGTCGGCCTCGATCCGCGGATCGGCCCTGGGTACAACAACCCGTCGTTCGGCTACGGCGGGTACTGCCTGCCCAAGGACACCAAGCAGCTGCTGGCGAACTACCACAACGTCCCGCAGAGCCTCATCGAGGCGATCGTGTCGGCGAACACGACGCGCAAGGACTTCATCGCCACCGACATCCTGCGCCGCGCACCGAGGGTCGTCGGCATCCACCGCCTCATCATGAAGGCCGGGTCCGACAACTTCCGGTCGAGCAGCGTGCAGGGGATCATGAAGCGGATCAAGGCCAAGGGGGTCGAGGTGGTCGTCTACGAGCCGGCCCTCGCGGGCGAGACCTTCTTCGGGTCCCGGCTGATCCGAGACCTCGACGAGTTCACGGCCACGGCCGACGTCATCGTCGCCAACCGCATGGTGGACGAGCTCGCGGGGGTCGCTGACAAGGTCTACACGCGGGACCTGTTCGGCGGCGACGCCTGAGCGCTGCCGCTCGGCTCTGCTCGGGTATGCCGCGCGGCCTTCCGCCGAGCGCAGGTTACCGGCCCGTACACCGGACCGCGGTGTCCGCGAGGCGGACCCATCGAATAAGGTCGGTGGCGAGCACTGCTGCCGCGACGACGCGGCATACCGTCCCCATCCTGAAGGGCAAGGCATCGTGACCGTTCGCGTAGGTATCAATGGCTTCGGCCGCATCGGCCGCAACTTCTTCCGCGCTGTGCAGGCCTCCGGCGCCGACATCGAGGTCGTGGCGACCAACGACCTCATGGACAACAAGACGCTCGCCCACCTGCTCAAGTACGACTCGATCCTCGGGCGCTTCCCGGGCGAGGTGACCTACGACGAGACCTCGATCACCGCGGGCGGCAAGACCTTCCGGGTGTTCGAGGAGCGCGACCCCGCCAAGATCGACTGGGCGGCGGTCGGTGCCGACATCGTCGTCGAGTCGACCGGCTTCTTCACCGACGCCACCAAGGCCAAGGCGCACATCGACGGTGGCGCGAAGAAGGTCATCATCTCGGCCCCGGCGTCCAACGAGGACATCACCATCGTCATGGGCGTCAACGACGACCAGTACGACGGCGCCAAGCACACGATCATCTCGAACGCGTCCTGCACGACGAACTGCCTCGGCCCGATGGCCAAGGTGATGAACGACGAGTTCGGCATCGTCAAGGGCCTGATGACGACGATCCACGCGTACACGCAGGACCAGAACCTCCAGGACGCCCCGCACAAGGACCTGCGCCGCGCCCGCGCCGCCGCCCTCAACATCGTCCCGACGTCCACGGGCGCGGCCAAGGCCATCGGCCTCGTGCTCCCCGAGCTCAAGGGCAAGCTCGACGGCTACGCGCTGCGCGTGCCGGTGCCGACCGGCTCGGCCACCGACCTCACCTTCGAGGCCGGTCGTGAGACGACAGCCGCCGAGGTCAACGCCGCGATGAAGGCCGCCGCCGAGGGCCCGCTCAAGGGCGTCCTCGTCTACACCGAGGACCCGATCGTCTCCAAGGACATCGAGACCGACCCGGCCTCCTGCATCTTCGACTCAGGGCTGACCAAGGTGATCGGCAACCAGGTCAAGATCGTGGGCTGGTACGACAACGAGTGGGGCTACTCCAACCGCCTCGCCGACCTGGTGACCCTCGTCGGTCAGACGCTCTGAGCGGCTGAGCCACCACTGATGCGAGCCATCTCCGAGCTGGGCGACCTGCGCGGCAAACGCGTCCTCGTCCGGTCCGACCTCAACGTCCCGCTCGAGCCCGGTGCAGCTGGTCCGACGATCACCGACGACGGTCGCATCCGCGCGTCGGTGCCCACCATCGCGGCGCTCTCCGAGGCGGGTGCGCGCGTCGTCGTGTGCGCCCACCTCGGCCGCCCCAAGGGCGCTCCTGAGGACCGCTACTCCCTCGCGCCCGTCGCGACGCGGCTGGGCGAGCTGCTGGGGCGCGAGGTCACCTTCGCCACCGACACGGTGGGGGAGAGCGCGCGGTCAGCGGTCGAGTCAGCCCAGGACGGCGACGTGGTGCTGCTCGAGAACCTGCGGTTCAACCCCGGCGAGACGGCCAAGACCGACGACGAGCGGGCCGCGTTCGCTGGCGAGCTGGCGTCCCTGGCGGATGTGTTCGTCTCCGACGGGTTCGGGGTCGTGCACCGCAAGCAGGCGTCGGTCTACGACGTGGCCCGGCTGCTGCCGTCGGCCGTCGGTGGGCTCGTCGAGACCGAGGTGGGGGTGCTCAAGCGGCTCACCGAGAGCCCCGAGCGGCCGTATGCCGTCGTGCTCGGTGGCGCCAAGGTCTCCGACAAGCTCGGCGTGATCGACAACCTGCTGCAGACCGCCGACCGCCTGTTGATCGGTGGCGGCATGGTGTTCACCTTCTTCAAGGCCCAGGGCTACGAGGTCGGCACCAGCCTGCTCGAGGCCGACCAGGTCGAGCGCGTCAAGGGCTACCTCGACCAGGCCAAGGAGCGCGGCGTCGAGATCGTCCTGCCCGTCGACATCGTGGCGGCCACGGCCTTCTCCGCCGAGGCCGACCACGAGGTCGTCCCCGCCGGCGCGATCCCGGCCGACCGGATGGGCCTGGACATCGGCCCGGAGTCCGGCGTGCTGTTCGCCGAGAAGCTCAAGGACTGCGAGACCGTGTTCTGGAACGGCCCCATGGGTGCGTTCGAGATGGCGCCGTATGCCGCGGGCACGGCTGCCGTGGCGAAGGCCCTCGTCGAGGTCACCGAGAGGGGCGCGCTGACGGTGGTCGGTGGCGGCGACTCGGCTGCTGCGGTGCGCCAGCTCGGGTTCACGGACGACCAGTTCGGCCACATCTCGACCGGGGGCGGCGCGAGCCTGGAGTACCTCGAGGGCAGACAGCTGCCCGGCCTGACCGTGCTCGACGAGGAGACCACCCGCTGATGGCACCCAAGACGACCGGTCGCACCCCGCTGATGGCCGGCAACTGGAAGATGAACCTCGACCACCTCCAGGCCACCCACCTCGTCCAGAAGCTCGACTGGACGCTGCGCGACGGCAAGCACGACTTCGCGGCCGTCGAGGTGGCCGTGCTGCCGCCGTTCACCGACCTGCGTTCGGTCCAGACCCTCATCGACGGCGACCGGCTCAAGCTGCGCCACGGCGCACAGGACCTCTCCGTGCACGACTCGGGCGCCTACACCGGTGAGGTGTCCGGGGCCTTTCTCGCCAAGCTGGGCTGCACCTATGTCCTCGCGGGTCACAGCGAACGCCGTGAGTACCACCACGAGTCCGAGGACGTCGTCAACGCCAAGGTCAAGGCGGCATACCGGCACGGCCTGACGCCGATCTTCTGTGTCGGCGAGCACCTCGCGGTCCGTCAGGAGGGCACGTACCTCGAGCACGTGCTCATGCAGCTGCGCGCCGGGCTCGAGGGCGTCACCGCGGAGCAGGCTCGCAGCATCGTCATCGCCTATGAGCCGGTGTGGGCGATCGGCACCGGTGAGGTGGCCACTCCGCAGGATGCCCAGGAGGTCTGTGCCGCGATCCGCACGACGGTGGCGGAGCTGTACTCCGGAGACCTGGCCGACGGCGTGCGCGTGCTCTACGGCGGTTCGGTCAAGGCGAACAACGTCGCGGCGATCATGAGCCAGGAGGACGTCGACGGTGCACTGGTGGGCGGGGCGTCGATCGTCCCCGAGGAGTTCGCCTCGATCTGCCGCTTCCGCGACCACATGGCCACGGTCTGAACCCCAACAGGTATCCTGATCCTCGCTGCCTTTTCGGTGGCTGCTCCGACCTCGACACGATGGGTGACTAGAACGTGGAAGCCGTACGAATTGGCCTGCAGGTGCTGCTGGTCATCGGTGGTCTGTTCCTGACCCTCCTGATCCTGCTGCACAAGGGCAAGGGCGGCGGCCTGTCCGACATGTTCGGCGGTGGCATGTCGACCTCGCTGGGGTCGTCGTCGGTCGCCGAGCGCAACCTCGACCGTTTCACCGTCGCTGTGGGCATCGTGTGGTTCGCCTGCATCGTCGGCATCGGTCTCATCGACCGCTTCTCCCACTGATCCGAAGGGACCCTGAGCATTCATGGCAGGTGGTAACGCAATTCGCGGCAGCCGTGTCGGCGCTGGCCCCATGGGCGAGGCCGAACGCGGTGAGGCGGCTCCCCGCGTCTTCATCTCGTACTGGTGCGCCAACGGCCACCAGACTCGGCCGAGCTTCGCCGAGGAGCCCGGGCTCGCCGTCCCCGAGACCTGGGACTGCCCCCGGTGCGGCTTCCCCGCCGGTCAGGACGAGGCCAACCCGCCTGCTCCGCCGAAGGTCGAGCCGTACAAGACGCACCTGGCCTACGTGAAGGAGCGTCGCTCCGACGCTGACGGCAAGGCCATCCTCGAAGAGGCCCTGGCCACGCTGCGCGACCGCAAGCTCATCCAGTAGTCCTCGACTTATTGCCCTGAATCCACCAGATTCGGGTCCCGGAAGGGCCTCGGCGGTGGATTCAGGGCAATAAGTCGTCAGGGGTGGGAGAGGTCGGAGGCGGCGTCGGCGTCGACGAGCCAGAGCGTCTCCCGTATGCCGCGCACCTGGGCCGCGGAGGACTCCTGCGGGGGTGCCCCGGCGACCGAGACCGCGACGGCGTGCGCCTTGTCGGCTCCGGCCACGAGGAACCACACTCGATCGGCGCGGTTCAACGCCTCGAAGGTCAAGGTGATCCGCGTCGGCGGCGGCTTGGGGGAGTTGTGCACGGCCGCGGCCGGGACGCCGGAGCGGAGCTGGTCCGGGTGCCCCGGAAACAGGGACGCCACGTGGGCGTCGGGGCCGACACCGAGCAGCAGGACGTCGAAGGTGGGGGAGTCGGCGCCGTCGCCGGCCGCCTCGCCGAGCCACGCGGCATACCGCTGCGCGGCGGCCTCGACATCGTCACCGTCGGGCCCGTCGGGGCCGGGCATCGCCCGCACCCTGGCGGGGTCGAGCGGCACGGCGTCGAGCAGCGCCTCGCGGTTCTGCGTCTCGTTGCGGTCGGGATCGCCCTCGGGGAGGAAGCGCTCGTCGCCCCACCACACGTCGACCCGGGACCAGTCGACGGCGTCGCGGTCGGGCAGGGCGGCGACCGACGCCAGGATCGCCGAACCGAGCGAGCCGCCGGTGAGGACGAGCGACGCCTCACCGCGCGCGGCCTGGGCCTCGACGAGCGCCTTGACGAGCATGGCGCCGGCAGCGTCGGACAGCTCCTGCTTGGAGGGGTGGACGACGACGCGGGGCGATGCCGAGATCATGACGTGGTCTTCTTCTTCGCGAGCTTGCGTGCTGCGGCCTTCTTGACGGTGTGCTCGTCGGCGTGCTCCGGAGGCGGGGGGTACCTGGACCATCGTGGCGCTACTGGCCTTGGTCGAGGTGCGCGCGATCCGGCGCGACTCGCGTTGGGCTTCCTCCACGGACGGGGCGTCGCCGTCGCGCACGGCCTCGCTGGCCGTCACGCTCTTGCCGTCGATCCGGGTCAGGCCCTTGCGGATGGTCTCCTCGTAGATCTCGTCGGGGTCGAGGCGGCGCAGCTCGTCGGCGAGGCACTCCGCGGTGCCACGGCGGGCCAGCGAGATGCGACGCACCGGCTGGCCGGGCTGGGTCAGGGTGGCGATCTGGCCGTCGGGCCGGACAAGGTCGACGCTGCCACTGCGGCGCTCGAGACGGACGCTGACCATGCCGGTGCCGACCCGGGTGCGGGCCCGGGTGACCCGGCAGCGAAGCGTCTCGGCCAACCAGGCCGCGAGCAGGTCGGTCGACGGGGAGTCGGAGCCACCACTGACGGTGGCCTCGATCACGGGCTCGAACGGCCGCTGGTCCAAGGCGGCGGCCAGGAGGCCGCGCCACAGCGTGATGCGGGTCCAGGCGAGGTCGGTGTCGCCCTTGGCATAGGTCTTCGCCCGACCCTTGAGGGTGGTGCGCGGGCTCTTGGACTCTGCGGCGTCGGTGATGCGGCGCTGGGCCATCGAGCCGATGGGGTCCTTGGAGACGTTGGCAGGGGCGTCCTTGGGCCACCACGCGACCACCGGGGAGTCGGGCAGCAGCAGCGGGATGACGACGCTGCGCCCGTGCTCGGTGAGCGCGCCGTAGAGGCGCAGCACGACGACCTCGCTCGCACCGGCGTCACCGCCCACCCGGATCTGGCCGTCGATGCGCGACTGGCCCCGCTTGTTGCCGATGACGACGGCGATGATGCGGCACGGGTGCTGGCGACTCGCGTCGTTGGCGGCCTCGATCGCCTCGTCAGCGTCGAGCTCGTCGACCACGATGAGCATGGTGAGGACACGACCGAGGGCCATCGCCCCGGTGTCCTGACGGAGCTGGACCAGCTTCTTGCTGATCGCCACCGTCGAGGTGCTGGGCAGGTCGACGATCACGGCATCCTCCAGACTCGGCCGTCGCGACGCATCATGTCGTCGGCGCTGGCGGGTCCCCAGCCGCCGGACACGTAGGGCTCGACGTGGCCCTTCTGCTTGGCCCAGTGCGCCTCGACCGGGTCGAGGATCTGCCAGGAGAGCTCGACCTCCTCGTGGCGGGGGAACAGCGGCGGGTCGCCGAGCAGCACGTCGAGGATCAGGCGTTCGTAGGCCTCGGGGCTGGACTCGGTGAAGGCACGGCCGTAGCCGAAGTCCATCGTCACGTCGCGCACCTCCATCTGGGCACCGGGCACCTTGGCGCCGAACCGCATGGTGATGCCCTCGTCGGGCTGGACCCGGATCACCACGGCGTTCTGGCCGAGCTCCTCGGTGGCGGTGTCGTTGAAGGGCAGGTGCGGGGCCTTCTTGAAGATCACGGCGATCTCGGTCACCCGCTTGCCGAGGCGCTTGCCGGTGCGCAGGTAGAAGGGGACCCCCGCCCAGCGGCGCGAGTCGATCTCGACCTTCATCGCGGCATACGTCTCGGTGCGGGACTCGGCGGCGACGCCGTCCTCGTCGAGGTAGCCGATCACCTGCTCGCCGCCCTGCCACCCGGCGGCGTACTGGCCGCGGGCAGTTGACTTGCTCAGGTCGCGCGGGTGACGGACAGCCGAGAGGACCTTCTCCTTCTCCGCCCGGAGGTGCTGCGCGGCAAAGGAGACGGGCTCCTCCATGGCAGTGAGCGCCAACAGCTGGAGCAGGTGGTTCTGGATGACGTCGCGGGCGGCGCCGATGCCGTCGTAGTACCCAGCGCGACCGCCGATGCCGATGTCCTCGGCCATGGTGATCTGCACGTGGTCGACGTAGTTGGCGTTCCAGACGGGCTCGAACATCTGGTTGGCGAACCGGAAGGCCAGGAGGTTCTGGACCGTCTCCTTGCCGAGGTAGTGGTCGATGCGGAAGACGGCGTCAGGGGGGAACACGCCCTCGACGATGTCGTTGAGCTCGCGAGCGCTCTTGAGGTCGTGGCCGAACGGCTTCTCGATGACCACGCGGCGCCACGAGTCGCGCGCCGGCTGGCTCAGGCCCGAGCGTTCGAGTTGCTCGCAGACGACGGAGAACATCGACGGGGGGATGGACAGGTAGAAGGCGACGTTGCCCCCCGTGCCACGCTCCTCCTCGAGCGACTTGACCGTCTCGGCGAGCAGGTCGAAGGAGTTCGGGTCGTCGAACGTGCCTGGCACGAAACGAAATCCCTCGGCCAGGTTGCGCCACACGCTCTCGCGAAAGGGTGTGCGGGCGTGCTGCTTGACCGCGTCGTAGACGATCTTGCCGAAGTCCTGGTCAGCCCAGTCGCGCCGAGCGAACCCGACGAGCGAGAAGCCCGGCGGCAGGAGGCCGCGGTTGGCGAGGTCGTAGATGGCCGGCATGAGCTTCTTGCGGGCGAGGTCGCCGGTGACGCCGAACAGCACCAGGCCGCAGGGGCCGGCGATGCGGGGGAGGCGCTTGTCTCGCGGGTCGCGAAGGGGGTTGAGGTCCTGCGTCACGCGGGTGGGGCTCATGCCTCGCCTTCCGAGGGGGACAGCTGGGAGAGCGCCTCGGTGACCTGCGCAAGACCTGCGTCGTGGTCGGTGAGGTGCAGCTGGAGGACCGGCCGGTCGTGCTCGGCGAGGACCTGGGCGTCGCCGGCCGCCTGCGAGGCGATGAAGTCACCGAAGGTGAACTCACGCCCCGGGATCGCGAGGTCCTCGTGTGGCGTGGTGGTGATCTGGAGGTAGACGCCGGTGGCGGGGCCGCCCTTGTGGAACTGCCCCGTGCTGTGCAGGAAACGCGGGCCCCAGCCGAACGTCGTGGGTCGTGCCGTATGCCGGGCGACGACCGGGCGGACCTGCGCCAGTGCGGCGTCCTTGAGCCGGTCGAGGTAGGCCATCACCGCGACGTAGCCGTGCTCCGGGTCGAGCTGGTCGAGCAGCGCGGCCACGGCGTCACCGACGGTGGCGGCGTCGCCGAGCCAGTCACCGCCCAGCGCGCGGATCTCGACGGCGCCATCGGTGGCCGAAGCAGCCGCGGTCGTGCCGGTGCCCTGGTCGAGGAGGGCGCGGGCGGCCTTCTTGGCGCTCTCGACGTCGGGCTGGTCGAAGGGGTTGATCCCCAGCAGGCGCCCGGCGGCCGCCGTCGCGACCTCCCACAGCAGGAGCTGGGCACCCAGCGGGCCACTGATCTCGATCTGGGAGCGGTCGGCGTGCACCAGGGTGTCACCCGCGTCACCGATGGCGCCGGTGTCGTCACCCACCAGGTGGGCCACCGTGACGTCGCCTGCAGGCGAGGCGACTTCGGGGTCGGTGGGGCCGCCGACGACCACAGGCAGGATGCCGGTGCCCTGCTTGCCCGTGCTCTCGGCGATGAGCTGCTCGGCCCAGTCGGCGAAACCGGAGATGCCGGAGCCCTCGTCGACCAGGACCAGCTTGTCGCGCAGGGGAGAGGTGCCGGCCATCGCGGCGCCCAGGCGCAGCCCGGGGTTGGCGTCGTCGTCGGCGCTGAGCACGTCAGCCACGGCCTCGGCGTCGTCGAGCAGCGCCTCGAGATCGGCGCCGGCCAGGCCCGAGGGCACGAGCCCGAAGGCGGTCAGCGCGGAGTAGCGGCCGCCGACGTTCGGGTCGGCGTTGATGACCCGGTATCCGTCGGCACGGGACTGCTCGTCGAGCGGGCTGCCGGGGTCGGTGACGACGACGATGCGGGTGGTCGGGTCGATGCCGGCCTCGGAGAACGCCGCCTGGAAGGCGCGGCGCTGGGAGTCGGTCTCGACGGTGGACCCCGACTTGCTCGACACGACGACGACCGTGCGCGCCAGCTCGACGAGGGCGTCGCGAACCATGTCGGGCTGGGAGGAGTCGAGGACGACGAGGTCGACTCCAGCGGTGGCGCAGATGACCTCGGGGGCCAGCGACGAGCCGCCCATCCCGCACAGGACGACGCGGTCCACGCCCTCACCGCGGAGCTGCTCGCGGACCGCGCTGATCTCACCCAGCAGGGGACGCGACGACCGGGGCAGGTTGACCCAGGACAACCGGATCGCGGACTCGGACTCGGCCTCGGGACCCCACAGGGTGGCGTCCTGGGCGAACAGCTTGCTGGCGAACTGGGCCTCGACGAGCTCGGGCACCCGGGTCGCGATGGCATCGGCTGCTGGCCCTGACGCCACCACGCCGAGTGCGCTCACTTGTCGCCCTGGGACACGTCGGCGCGGGCCAGGTCCAGGTCGGACTGTGCTTCGTCGAGCAGCTCGTTCCAGGAGGTCTCGAACTTCTCGACGCCCTCGCGCTCGAGCTGCGCCGTCACGTCGGCATACGAGATGCCGAGCTGCTCCAACGCGTCGAGCACGTCGGCGGCGTCGGCGTAGGCGCCGGTGATCGTGTCGCCGGTGACCTCACCGTGGTCGACGACGGCATCGAGCGTCTTCTCCGGCATGGTGTTGACCGTGTTGGGGGCGACCAGCTCGGTGACGTAGAGGGTGTCGGAGTAGGCCGGGTCCTTGACGCCGGTCGAGGCCCAGAGCGGGCGCTGCTTCTTGGCGCCGTCGTCCTCGAGGTTCTGCCAACGCGGCGTCGAGAACACCTCCTCGTAGGCCTGGTAGGCCAGCCGGGCATTCGCGACAGCGGCCTTGCCCTTGAGCGCCTTGGCCTCGTCGGTGCCGATGGCGTCGAGCCGCTTGTCGACCTCGGTGTCGACGCGGGAGACGAAGAACGACGCCACGGAGGCGATGCTGGCGAGGTCCTTGCCGTTCTCGCGCGCCTGCTCCAGGCCCGTGAGGAAGGCGTTCATGACCCCGCGGTAGCGGTCGAGGGAGAAGATCAGCGTGACGTTGACGCTGATGCCCTCGGCCATGACCTGGGTGATCGCGGACAGCCCCTCGACCGTCGCCGGGATCTTGATCAGGGCGTTGGGCCGGTCCACGGCTTCGCGGAGCTTCTTGGCCTCCTCGACCGTCTTGGCCGTGTCGTGCGCGAGCCGCGGGTCGACCTCGATCGAGACCCGGCCGTCGAGGTGGTTCGTCGACTCGAACACGGGCATGAGGATGTCGCAGGCGCTGCGCACGTCGGACGTCGTCAGGGCGAACACGGTCTCGTCGACCGTCTTGCCCTCCGCGGCGAAGGTGCGCAGGTCGGCGTCGTAGCGGTCGCCCTTGGCGAGCGCGGCCTGGAAGATCGACGGGTTGGTCGTCACACCGACGACGCCCTTGGAGTCGATGAGCTCCTGCAGGTTGCCCGTCTCGATCCGCTCGCGGGAGAGGTCGTCGAGCCAGACGGAGACGCCGTTGTCGGCGAGAGCCTTGAGTGCTGCGTTCTCAGTCACGTGGGTCACTTCCCTTTGCTGGCTGCGCTCTTGGTCGCAGCACTGTTCTTGGTGGTCGTATCGGTGGCCTTGGTGGGGGACACCTCGGCCCGGGGGCGCGTCTGGGTCACGGTGGCCGCAGCGCTCCTGCGCGCGGTCGCCTTGGCGTCCTTGAGCGAGTCCTTGGCGGCCTTGACGACGGCCTCGGGGGTGAAGCCGAACTCGCGGTAGAGGGTCTTGTAGTCGGCCGAGGCGCCGAAGTGCTCGATGCTGACGCTGCGGCCGGCGTCACCGACCAGGTCGTGCCAGCCGAGCGACACGGCCGCCTCGACGCTCACGCGGGCACGGACCTCGGGCGGCAGCACGCGGTTCTGGTACGCCTTGCCGGCGTCCTCGAACCACTCGCGGCACGGCATCGAGACGACGCGGGTGGGGATCCCCTGGCGCTCCAGGGTCTCCCGGGCGTCCAGCGCGATCGACACCTCGGAGCCCGTGGCGATGAGGATGACGTCCGGCTTGCCCTTGCCGTCGGGGCCACCGTCGATGAGGACGTAGGCGCCCTTGGCGACCCCGGTGGTCTTCGCGTACTTCTTGCGGTCGAGCACCGGGAGGTTCTGGCGGGTGAGGGCCAGTCCGGCCGGACGGCCGTTGCGCAGGACCTGGGCCCACGCGGCAGCGGTCTCGTTGGCGTCGGCCGGGCGGACGACGTCGAGGCCGGGGATGGCGCGGAGCGCCGCGAGGTGCTCGATCGGCTGGTGGGTCGGCCCGTCCTCGCCCAGACCGATGGAGTCGTGGGTCCAGACGTAGGTGACCGGCAGCTGCTGGATCGCGGCGAGGCGGACGGCAGGGCGCATGTAATCCGAGAAGACGAGGAACGTTCCGCCGTACGGTCGGGTCAGGCCCTCGAGCGCGATGCCGTTGAGGATCATCCCCATGCCGTTCTCGCGGATGCCGAAGTGCAGGGTCCGGCCGTAGGGGCCGCCCTTCCAGTCGCGGGTCTGCTTCGCCTTGGGGATGAAGGACGGCTCGCCCTCCATGGTCGTGTTGTTCGACTCGGCCAGGTCGGCCGACCCGCCCCAGAGCTCGGGCATGATCCCGGCCAATGCGGTCAGCACCTTGCCCGACGCGGCGCGGGTCGCCATGCCCTTGTCGATATCGGGCGGGAACACCGGCAACGCGTCGTCGAGCCCGTCGGGCAGCTTGCCGTCGACGAGCCGGTCGAGCATCGCGGCGCGGTCGGCATTGGCCTTGCGCCACGCGGCATACGTCTTGTCCCACGCCTTGTGGGCGGCCTTGCCGCGGGCCACGACCTTGCGGGCGTGCGCGAGCACGGCCCGGTCGACCTCGAAGGTCTTGGCCGGGTCGAAGCCGAGCAGCTCCTTGGTGGCGGCGATCTCGGCGTCGCCGAGCGCGGAACCGTGGGACTTGCCGGTGTCCTGCTTCGTCGGGGCAGGCCAGGCGATGATCGTGTGGAGGCGAACCAGGGTGGGGCGCTTGGCCTTCTTGGACTTCTGGAGGGCCGCGTAGAGCGCGTCGACGTTCTCGACGTACTCCGCGCCGTCACCGTTGCCGCGCCAGTCGACGTCGACGACGTCCCAGCCGTAGGCGGCGTAGCGGGCGGCGACGTCCTCGCTGAACGAGATGTTGGTCTGGTCCTCGATGGAGATCTGGTTGGCGTCGTAGATGACGGTGAGGTTGCCGAGCTCCTGGTGACCGGCCAGCGAGCTCGCCTCGGCCGACACGCCCTCCATGAGGTCGCCGTCGGAGGCGATGACCCAGATGTGGTGGTCGAACGGGCTCTCGCCGGGCGCCGCGTCGGGGTCGAGCAGGCCCCGCTGGCGACGCTGCGCCATGGCCATGCCGACCGCGGACGCGAAGCCGGAGCCGAGCGGGCCGGTCGTGATCTCGACGCCCCGGGTGTGGTGGACCTCGGGGTGGCCGGGGGTGAGCGACCCCCAGGTGCGCAGGGCCTGGAGGTCCTTGAGCTCGAGGCCGTAGCCGGAGAGGTAGAGCTGGATGTACTGGGTGAGGCTCGAGTGCCCCGCGGACAGGACGAACCGGTCACGGCCGAGCCAGGACGCGTCCCCGGGGTCGTGGGTCATGACGTTCTGGAAGAGCAGGTATGCCGCGGGGGCCAGGCTCATCGCCGTGCCGGGGTGGCCATTGCCGACCTTCTGCACGGCATCGGCCGCAAGGAGTCGAGTGGTGTCCACAGCGCGGACGTCGAGGTCGCTCCAGCCGGCCTTCCGGGCCACCGGACGGGGCAACGAGGCGCTGCGCTTCCTGCGGGGCTGGGACTTCGCGGATCGGGTGGTGGTGGGCACGGATCGGTTCTCCTCACACTGAGCTGCACAGGCGACGCACGACAACGATCCGAGACTAGTCCCGTGGGTGACCTGCGTCGCATCCAGTCCCGACGGTGGGCGCCCCGCCCGCCGGGATAGACTGACCCGGCCCGGAAGCACCAGCACCACCTCGAAGGACGCCGTGACCGCACTCGATCCGTCTGCCCGGATCTCCGCGTCCCCTCCGCGTCGGCGGGGTGGCAAAGTGGCCGCCTACGTGGCGCTCACCAAGCCCCGCATCATCGAGCTGCTCCTCGTGACCACGGTGCCCGTGATGTTCTTGGCGCACAAGGGGATTCCCTCGCTGTGGCTGATCGTCGCCACCCTGGTCGGGGGCTCGCTCAGCGCCGGGGCGGCCAACACGTTCAACTGCGTCTACGACCGCGACATCGACGCCGAGATGCACCGCACGAGCAACCGCCCGATGGTGACCGGGGAGATCACCCCGAGGGCGGGTCTGGCCTTCGGGGTGGCACTCACCGTGGCCTCCACCGTGTGGCTGGCGCTCACCGTCAACCTGCTCTCCGCGGGTCTCTCGCTGGGTGCCATCGTCATGTATGCCGTGGGCTACACCATGATCCTCAAGCGACGCACCGCGCAGAACATCGTCTGGGGCGGGGCAGCCGGCTGCATGCCCGTCCTCATCGGGTGGTCCGCTGTGGCCAATTCCCTGTCGTGGTCGGCGTTTGTCCTGTTTCTGGTGATCTTCTTCTGGACGCCGCCGCACTACTGGCCGCTGTCGATGAAGTTCAAGGACGACTACGCCGCGGCGCATGTGCCGATGCTCCCGGTGGTCGAGGAGTTCGTCGTCGTCGCGCGCCAGATCGTGGCGTACTCCTGGGCGATGGTCGTGGCCTCGCTGGCGCTGGTCTGGGTCAACCCGATGGGGTGGGTCTATCTCCTCACCGCGCTCGTGACCGGTGGCCTGTTCGTCACTGAGGCCCACCGGTTGCTGCGCGCGGCACGAGCCGGCGCCGGGCCCGCGGTCCTGAAGCCGATGCGGCTGTTCCACTTCTCCATCACCTACGTGGGGATCCTCTTCCTCGGCGTGGCCGTCGACCCCCTGCTGTACCTTCCGCTGTTCCACCGCTGACTGAACCTTTCGGCCGCATCGTCCGTGTCACCTGTACAGGGCCCCGCATGCCCGGGCCACCGATGCAAGGCAGGTCAGACATGTCATCGCAGCCTTTCGCGGCCGGAACACACCATCGCTCCAGCGTCAGCCACCGCACGGTGATGGCCTGGCGACTCCTCAGCGCGCTCAGTCTGCTCGTCATGGGCGCCATCCATCTCTACCTCGTGTTCGACGGCGTGGGCGGCGTGCTCGGCAAGCTGTTCGTGCTCAACGCAGCGGGTGCCCTGGTGCTCACGGTCGCCGTCCTCGTGCTGCGTGGCCGGCTCCTGGCGCTGGCGACGGTGCTGAGCCTGCTTGTTCATGGTGGGCACGCTCCTCGCCCTGGTGCTCGCGCTGACCGTGGGGCTCTTCGGCATCCACGAGGTCTTGAGCTTCACGCTGGTGCCCACCACGCTGGTGGTGGAGTCCATCGGCACGGTGATCCTGGCGGTCACCGTCGCTCTGCTGGTGCCGCGTTCCCGACGCTCGGACTGAGTCGCCCCGACCGTATCGGATGCGGCCGCACGCGGTCTCCGGGGAGGTGTGTGCGAGGACGGTGATGGGCAGGTGAAGGTCATGCGACTACGCGAGCAGAACAAGGCGGACCTGGCCCTGACGGCCCTCACCCTCAGCGTCGCGACGGCCACGGCCGGTTACGAGGCCTACCGGTGGGCCCGGAGGCGCATCCGGCGCTATCGTCGGCGCGGCTAGCGGCCCCACGCCTGGTCTCCAGGCTGGTCGACACGACGACGGGAGCACCCATGTCCTATGTACGACGCTTCGACCACATCGGCATCACGGTCGCCGACCTCGACGCGGTGACAGCCTTCTTCGTGGCGCTCGGCCTGGAGGTCGAGGGCAGGGCGTTCGTCGAGGGCGAGTTCATCGACACGGTCTGCGGCATTCCCGACTCCCGCACCGAGATCGTCATGCTGAAGTCCCCTGACGAGGGCGCCCGCCTGGAGCTCGCGCGGTTCGTGCGGCCGGATTCTGTACCCGGCTCGCCTGCCGCCATGGCCAACGAGCTGGGACTGCGCAACGTCTCCTTCGAGGTCGACGACCTGCGGGCGGCCGTCGACTGGGCGGCGAGCGAGGGCTACGGACTGGTCGGGGGCATCGGCGAGTACGAGGATGCGTGGCGGATGGCCTACGTCCGGGGCCCGGAAGGGATCATCGTCTCGCTCGCCGAACGCATCGGCTGAGCGCGCGCGTCAGGCGGCCGCGTCAGGCGGCCGCGCCAGCCGTTCCGCGCAGCCGGACCATGCCGCGGGTGAGTGCCACGACGAGCAGGCAGGCCAACAGCATGTGCATGAGGACGACGCCCCAGGGCAGGCCGGTGAAGTACTGGGTGTACCCCACGACGCCCTGAGCCACGGTCACCGCGAGGACGCCGCTCCAGGCGCGGACGGGCGCGGTCGTGGCGGCGGTCAGTCGCGCCGCGAGCCACACTGCCAGCGCCAGCCCGAGGAACACCATCACCGAGTCGGCGTGCAGCCACGACACGCTGCGCGGGTCGACGGCGAACCGGGCCGGCTCGTGGGCATCGCCGGAGTGGGGGCCCGAGCCGGTCACGACGGTGCCGAGCGCCAACACCACGGCCGCCACCGCGCACGCGGCCCAGCCCAGCCGCTCGACCAGGGGCGGCACGACGAGGGGGCGCGGACCACGTGGTTCGGGCGACCGGAAGACGAGGTATGCCGAGGCGGCGACGAGGCACATCGACACGAGGAAGTGCGCCGCAACGGTGACCGGGTTCAGCCCGGTCCGGACCGTGATCCCGCCGAGGACGGCCTGCGTCGCCACCCCCCCGAGGACGACCCAGGCCGGCACCATGAGGTCACGACGGCGGCCGGCCCAGCGCCACACGGCATACACGGTGGCCAGGGCGGCGATGCTCACGACGCTGGTGAGCGTGCGGTTGCCGAACTCGACGTAACGGTGCCAGCCCTCGGCCTGGTGCGGCACGGGGACGTAGGAGCCGGGAACGCACTGGGGCCAGGTCGGGCACCCGAGCCCGCTGCCAGTGAGCCGGACGAGGCCCCCGGTCACGACGATGAGTACCTCCACGACGAGGTTCGTCAGGAGGACGCGGGGGAGCCAGACCGATCCGCGGGCGGCTGGGGGAGCGGCAAGGGGCCTGGCGGGTGCTGCGGTCACGGCATCGAGGGTACGTGGCCGGGCCGGGGACGAACGGCCGGGGGCAGCACTCGAGGGTGCAGCTCGAGGGCTCAGCTCGGGGGCTCAGTCGGCCCAACGGAAGAACCGGCGCGCGAGCAGGGTCGCGACGAGCGCCCACGCTGCCAGGACGAGCCAGTCTCCGAGCCGGGCCTGCCCGGAGACCAGGGCGCCACGCAGACCGTCACCGAGGGCGCCCGACGGGAGCAGCTCGACGAACGGAGCCAGGCTGCGCGGGAGCTCCGTGCCCGAGACGACGACCCCGCCGAGCCCGAGCAGCGCGACCCAGATGAGGTTCGCGAGGGCGAGGACGCCCTCAGCCCGGAGGGTGCCGCCGAGCAGCAGCGCCAGGGCGACGAACGCCCACGTGCCGAGCAGCGTGGAGACCAGGGCCGCGGGGATGCCGCGCAGGGCGGGGTCCCACCCGAGCGCCGCGCCGAGCGCGCCGATCACGGCGAACTGCAGGGCCACCACCGCCAGCACCGCCACCGCCTTGGCCAGCAGCAGGCCGGTGCGGCCCAGCGGGGTCACGCCGAGAAGGCGCAGCACGCCGTAGCGGCGGTCGAACCCGGTCGAGATGGCCTGCCCCGTGAACGCGGAGGAGATGACGCACAGGGCGAGCACACCGGGCACCGCGAGGTCGACCCGTCGACCCGAGCCGAGGGAGATCGCGTGCGTGTGCACGAGTCCGACCAGGACCGCGGCGGGCAGGACGACAGCCACGAGCAGCTGCTCGCCGTTGCGCAGCAGCGTGCCGGCCTCGAACCTCGCTTGGGCCAGGACGCGCCGCCACGGGCTCGCCGGCGTCGTCCCGGGCGTGCCGGGGATGCCGGGGGTGCCAGGGGTGCCAGGGGTGCCGGGGTACGCCGCCTCGGCGCGCGCCGCGCTCATGCGACGGACCTGCGGGTGAGGGCGAAGTAGCGTTCCTCGAGCCCGACGCCTGCGGTGACCTCGGCCAGCGTGCCGTCGGCGACGACCCTGGCCGAGGCGACGACGACGATGTGGTCGGCCAGCCGCTCGGCTTCCTCGAACGAGTGCGTCGTCACGACGACGGCGGTGCCGGCGGTCGCGGTCGCGCGCACAAGGTCCCAGACGTCGAGCCGCGCATGGGGGTCGAGCCCGGCGCTGGGTTCGTCGAGGAACACCACCTCGGGTCGGCCGACCAGGGCCGCGGCCAGCGCGACGCGCTGTCGCTGGCCACCGGACAGTCGGCGTACGGGGGTGCCGGCGAACTCCACGATGCCGAGCCGCTCGGCGAGGTCGTCGACCGGTGCGGGCGCGGCATACAGCGAGGCGAGGTGGTGCAGGAGCCGCAGCGGGCGGGCCGAGTTGGGCAGGCCGCCGTCCTGGAGCATCACCCCGACGCGGGCCCGGTGGTCGGGCCCGGCTCGCCAGGGGTCGCGGCCCAGCACGCGGACCTCGCCGGCATCCGGGCGCCGCAGCCCCTCGCAGCACTCGATCATGGTCGTCTTACCGGCGCCGTTGGGGCCGAGCATCGCGGTCACGGCTCCGGCAGTGGCGCTCCACCGGGCGCCGTCGACGGCGAGGTGGCCGCCATAGCGCTTCTCGAGCCCGGTGACGACGACAGCAGGTGGCACGTCACGAGTCTAGGTGTGCCTGGCCGCTGTCCCGAACGCGGCCTGGGCAGGTGCCCGATGTGGGAGGGCACCTCAGAGCCGAAGCGTGGAGTCATCGACGACCCGCGAAGGAGCACCCCATGAACCTCACCGCCCATCCGCTCTCGGTGCTTGCCGAGCTCACCTGGTCCCGGCCGGACCGCACCGACCTAAGGCCCCGCCGCCGCCCGGTGCCCACAGATAGGGCATGCGCCCCATGTGCGGGCCTACCTCAGCCGGGCAGCGTCAAGGCATCGCAACACCGCAACAACCAGCCGAGGAGCTGACATGAGCATTGCCGCAGACCCCCTGTTCATCGCCGCCGAGGTGCAGTGGCGCTCACGGAACCTGTCCGTGGGGACCATTCCCGACCAGCCCGTCGCGCGCCGCCCGCACCGGCTCGCCAAGGCAGTGACGGAGCGCCTCCACCACCGCCACGGCCGTCCGGCCGCCCCTCGCGTCGCGTAGGCGTGTCGGTCAACGCACACCCCGAAACCCTCGCCGCGCTGTCGGAGCCGTCCGACATAATCGACGGCGTGGGTCTCGAGGGTGTGCCGCAGGGGTTGCTCGTCGGCCGCGACACCGAGGCGGCGCGGCTTGCCGACCTGCTCGGCCTCGACGACGAGTCCGCCTCCGGGCTGGTGCTGCTGTCCGGTGACGCCGGCATCGGCAAGACCCGCCTCCTGGCCGAGACGGCCTCGCGGGCCAGGCGCGCGGGCTGGACGGTCCTCATCGGCCACTGCCTGGGTGAGGCCGGGCGGGTGCTGCCCTACCTGCCGTTCAGCGAGATGCTCGGCCGGCTCGAGACGCAGGACCCCGCGGTCATCGAGCGCATCCTCACCATGCACCCCCACCTGGCGGGCTTGTTCCCGAGCCGGCGCCGTCCCACCGACCTCCGCGACCAGAGCCCGCTCGACACGGTCGACCGCGCCGACCTCGTCGAGGCCTCGCACGCGGCCTTCGAGGACCTCGCCCAGCAAGGCCCCCTGCTGCTCGTCGTCGAGGACGTCCACTGGGCCGACGACTCCTCCCGCGACCTGCTCACCCTTCTGTTCACCCGTGGCTTCGCCGGCCGGGTGAGCATCGTGGCGTCCTACCGCAGCGACGACCTGCACCGCCGTCACCCGCTGCGCGCGACGCTCGCGCACTGGTCGCGGCTCGGCGCCCTGCACCGCGTCGAGCTCGCCCCCTCAGCGACGATGCCGTCCGCGAGCTCGTCGTCGGCGTCCAACCCCGGCGCCTGAGTGAGGACCAGGTCCGCGCCGTGGTCGAGCGCGCCGAGGGCAACGCCTTCTTCGCCGAGGAGCTCGTGGCCGCGAGCGCCCTCGGGCGCACCGGGGTCGCCGAGGACCTCTCGCGGCTCCTCCTCGTGCGGTTCGACCAGCTGGGGCCGGCCGGCCAGCACGTCGTGCGCCTCGCGGCTGCGGCCGGCCGGCACGTGTCGCACGTGCTGCTCGCGAGCGTGGCCGGCCTGGGCGAGGGTGAGCTCGACCAGGGCCTGCGCGACGCGGTCGAGCACCACATCCTGGTCCCCACCGACTCGGGGGGCTACGCCTTCCGGCACGCGCTCCTCGCCGAGACCATCTACGACGACCTGCTGCCGGGTGAGCGCGTCCGCGCCCACGAGCGGTATGCCGCGGCCCTCACCACCGACCCCGCCCTCGGCAGCTGGGCCGACCTCGCCCGCCACGCGTCGGCGGCGGGCGACCGCGAGCTCGCGCTGAACGCGAGCGTCCACGCCGGTGACGCCGCGCTCTCGGTGGGCGGCCCGCAGGAGGCCTGGCAGCACTACCAGCTGGCCCTGTCGCTCATGCCCGACGGGCACCCCGACGCCGACCGGGTCTACCTGCGCGCCGCGGCCGCAGCCACCGCCAAGGGACAGGCCCTCAAGGGGCTCGAGCTCCTCCAGAGCCGACTCGCCCGGCGTGACGGCTCAGCCGACGTGGGTGGGCGAGCCGAGCTCCTGGCCGCGCTCGCCACCACGGCACGGCTCACCGAGAGCACCCTCGACACGCTCGCCGCGACGAAGGAGGGCCTGTCCCTGCTCGAGGCCAGTGGTGACGCCCATCCGCAGGCGCGGGCCCGGCTGCTGGCCGCCCACGTCCAGGCGCTCGCCGACCGCGGCCGAGACGAGGAGGCCGCCGCTGCGGCCGACGAGGCGGTCGCCGCAGCCAACGCGGCCGGCCTGCCCGGCGTCGCCGACGAAGTGCGCGTGGTCGCGGCCCGGGTCCTCGAGCGCGCGGGCGATCCCGAGACGAGCCGGGTCACCCTCGAGCGCATCATCGCCGAGACCACTACCGCCGGGGATCCGGCGCAGGTGCGGGCGTTCCACCACCTGGGTTCGCTGCACCACCGCTCGGGTCGCCTTGACCGGGCCGTCGAGGTCTACCTCGCCGGCGCCGAGGCGGGGCGGGTCGCCGGTCGCCGGTGGGCGCCGTACGCGTTCGACTGCCTGCTGCTCGCCGCGGTCGCCGCATACGAAGCCGGGCGCTGGGACGACGCCCTCGCGATCCTTGCTGTCGACGACGACTGCCCGCCGCAACCAGCCGGGGCGATGCTCGTGGGGGCGCGGCTCTACGTCGCGGCGGGCCGCGGGGAACCCGGGTGGCAGGGCACGCTCGCCGAGACCCGCCAGTGGTGGGAGGCCGACGGCCTTGTGGCGGTGCTCGCGGGCAGCGCGGCGATCGACCTGCACGGGTCGGCCGGCGACCTGCCCGCTGCCGTCGCGGCCCACGACGAGGTCGTGGCCGTGCTCACCGACATCTGGCAGCCCCACTTCGAGGCCCAGCTCCGCATCGGCGCGCTGCTTCTGGGCCAGCTGGGCTCGCACATCCAACGCACGCCCACGACCGAGCACCGCGAGCTGCTGGCCCGCGGTCGCGCGGCGGTCGATGCGGGGGAGCAGGCCTGGGAGCTCGCCGCCCCGCGCGGTGCTGGCGGGCTCGAGTCGAGCGCCTGGCTGGCCCGGTTGCGGGCCGAGGGGCTCCGGCTGCAGTGGCTCGGCGGCGACCCCGTCGAGTCCGACACCCTCGTGGCAGCCTGGCAGGAGGCCGTCGACCGCTTCGACGCCTATGGCTATCGCTACGAGTCGGCCCGGTCGCGGGCCCGGCTGGGTGCAGCGCAACAGGCCCGCGGTGACGCCGGCGCCTCGGCAACCCTGCAGGCCGCGCTCGAGGTGGCTCGCGAGCTCGGCGCGGAGCCGCTGCGTGCCGAGATCAGGGCGACCGGTGGTGCTCGTCCCCAGCCGGGGCCAGCGCACCGTCTCGGTGAGGCACTGACGCCGCGCGAGCAGGAGATCCTCGGGCTCGTGGCGCTCGGGCGCAGCAACCGCCAGATCGGCACCCAGCTGTTCATCAGCGCCAAGACCGCCAGCGTCCACGTCTCCAACATCCTGGCCAAGCTGGGGGTGGCCGGTCGTGGCGAGGCGGTGGCGGTCGCCCGCGAGCGGGGCATCCTGTCGTGACCTGACGCCCGTGCACGCCGCGCCGAGGTCGCCCGGGCCGAGGTTAGGTACACCTTGCTATCGGGTCGCCGGGGTAATTACGTAACATTGGCGTTGTGAATATGCCGGTGGCGTCCGAAGCGCCCCACGTCCTCGAGTCGCGCACCCGCGACCGGGTCCTGCAGGCGATCAGCGAGCAGGGCCCGATCACGGCCGTGGCGCTGGGTCGTGACCTCGGCCTCACCACCCCCGCAGTCCGCCGTCACCTCGAGAACCTCGCCGAGTCCGGCCTGATCATCGAGCGTGAGACGAGCCACGGCATCCGCGGGCGCGGACGGCCGGCCCGAGCCTTCGTGCTCAGCGACGCCGGCCACCAGGCTCTCGAGTCCGACTACGACCACCTCGCCACCCAGGCGCTGCGCTTCCTCGCAGCCGAGTCCGGCGGCGATGCCGTGCGCCGGTTCGCCGAGGCCCGCGTGGGTGAGCTCGAGCAGCGGTATGCCGCCGAGCTGGCCTCCGCCGGCACCGACACCGCGGCGCGCGTCGACGTCCTCGTGACGGCGCTGAGCCGCGACGGGTTCGCCGCCTCGGCCCGCCCCGTCGGCGAGACGAGCTCCTCCCGCAGCCCGCTCACCGGCATACAGCTCTGTCAGGGGCACTGCCCGGTGCAGCACGCGGCACGGGAATTTCCTGCGTTCTGTGACGCTGAAACGGACGCGTTCTCGCGCCTGCTCGGCGTGCACGTCCAGCGGCTGGCCACGCTGGCGCACGGCGACCACGTCTGCACCACCTTCGTCCCCACCCCGAGTCTCAACACGCCGAACGTCGACACCCTGAACGTCCCCACCCCATCGAAGGAAGGGTCCACGCGATGAGCACCAACATCGAGGAGCGCAACCCCGGTCTGAAGGACCTCGGGCGCTACGAGTACGGCTGGTCCGACAGCGACTCCGCTGGCGCGACCGCCAAGCGTGGCCTGAACGAGGAGGTCGTCCGCGACATCTCCGCGCGCAAGAACGAGCCGCAGTGGATGCTCGACCTGCGCCTGAAGTCGCTGCGCCTGTTCGGCAAGAAGCCCATGCCCACCTGGGGCAGCGACCTGACCGGGATCGACTTCCAGAACATCAAGTACTTCGTGAAGTCGACCGAGAAGCAGGCGACCACCTGGGACGAGCTGCCGGCCGACATCAAGAACACCTACGACCGGCTCGGCATCCCCGAGGCCGAGAAGCAGCGCCTCATCGGCGGCGTCGCGGCCCAGTACGAGTCCGAGGTCGTCTACCACCAGATCCGCGAGGACCTGGAGGAGAAGGGCGTCATCTTCGTCGACACCGACACCGGCCTGCGCGAGCACGAAGACCTGTTCCGCGAGTACTTCACCTCGGTGATCCCGGCTGGCGACAACAAGTTCGCGGCGCTCAACACCGCCGTCTGGTCCGGTGGCTCGTTCATCTACGTCCCGCCGGGTGTCCACGTCGACATCCCGCTGCAGGCCTACTTCCGGATCAACACCGAGAACATGGGCCAGTTCGAGCGCACCCTGATCATCGCCGACGAGGGCTCGTACGTGCACTACGTCGAGGGCTGCACCGCGCCCATCTACAAGTCCGACTCGCTGCACTCCGCGGTCGTCGAGATCATCGTGAAGAAGAACGCCCGGGTGCGTTACACGACCATCCAGAACTGGTCCAACAACGTCTACAACCTCGTCACCAAGCGGGCCACCGCTGCCGAGGGCGCGACGATGGAGTGGATCGACGGCAACATCGGGTCCAAGGTCACCATGAAGTACCCGGCGGTCTTCCTGCTCGGCGAGCACGCCCGGGGCGAGACGCTCTCGATCGCCTTCGCGGGCGAGGGCCAGCACCAGGACGCCGGCGCCAAGATGGTGCACGCCGCCCCGCACACGTCATCGACCATCATCTCCAAGTCCGTTGCGCGTGGTGGTGGTCGCACCTCCTACCGCGGCCTGGTCCAGATCCTCGAGGGCGCGCACGGCTCCCCGGTCGAGCGTCGTCTGCGACGCGCTGCTCGTCGACACGATCAGCCGTTCCGACACCTACCCGTACGTCGACATCCGTGAGGACGACGTCACGATGGGCCACGAGGCCACGGTGTCCAAGGTGTCCGAGGACCAGCTGTTCTACCTCCGGTCCCGCGGTCTGACCGAGGAAGAGGCCATGGCCATGATCGTGCGCGGGTTCGTCGAGCCCATCGCGCGCGAGCTGCCCATGGAGTACGCCCTCGAGCTCAACCGCCTCATCGAGCTTCAGATGGAAGGAGCAGTGGGTTGAGCCTCCTGGCCCAGAAGAACCCCACCGCAGGCGAGCACATCGACTCTGCCGCCGCGTTCGTCCCCGACCAGTCGCGCGCCGAGCGCAAGACCTCGTATGCCGTGGACGACTTCCTCGTCCCCGGCGGCCGTGAGGAGGAGTGGCGGTTCAGTCCCGTCGACCGACTCTCAGCGCTTGTTCCAGGTCGCGCCGAGCGAGTCCGACAAGGTCTCCGTCGAGGTGATCGCGCCGCAGGGCGTGACCACCTCGCGGGTCGACCCGTTGGCTGCCGGCGTGCTCGTGCCCGCGGACCGCGCGTCCGCCGTGGCGTGGGCCGGCGAGGAGCAGGCGACCCAGGTGAGCATCCCCGCCGACGCCGAGCTCACCGAGCCGGTGCGGATCACCATCACGGCCCGCGACCTGGCCCGCGTCAACGGGCACCTGGTCATCGACGCCGGGCACCACTCGCGCGCCACGGTGGTGCTGACCCATCGTGGCTCCGCCGAGTGCGGGGCCAACGTGGAGCTCAAGGTCGGCGATGGTGCCGACCTCACCTTCGTCACCGTTCAGGAGTGGGACGACGACTCGCTGCACCTGAGCCAGAACGACGCCCTCATCGGCCGCGACGCACGCTTGCGCCACATCGCGGTCACCCTGGGCGGCAAGGTCGTGCGCGTCTCGACCAATGCTCGCTACTCCGGCCCAGGCGGTTCCTTCGAGGGACTCGGCGTCTACTTCGCCGATGCCGGTCAGCACCAGGAGCACCGGCTGTTCGTCGACCACGAGGCGCCGCACTGCCACTCCAACGTCGAGTACAAGGGCGCCCTGCAGGGCGAGAGCGCCCACACGGTCTGGGTGGGTGACGTCCTCATCCGGGCCAGCGCCGAGGGCACCGACACCTACGAGCTCAACCGCAACCTCGTCCTCACCGACGGGGCGCGGGCCGACTCGATCCCCAACCTCGAGATCGAGACCGGCGAGATCGTCGGCGCGGGTCACGCGTCGGCCACCGGCCGGTTCGACGACGAGCAGCTGTTCTACCTCCAGGCACGCGGCATCCCCGAGGACGCCGCCCGTCGTCTCGTGGTGCGCGGCTTCTTCGCGAGCATCGTGGCCCGGATCGGGGTGCCGGAGATCTCCGACCACCTGATGGCAGCCATCGACGCCGAGCTCGAGGGCTCCCCGCTCGTCGCGGAGGGCGTCGCGTGAGCGCGGTTCCCGAGACGGTGACCGACAGCGACGAGACCGAGTTCGTGCGCGTCTGTCGAGTCGACGAGCTACCTGCGGTCGGGGTGGCGGCGGCAGAGGTCAACGGCACGGTCATGGCCATCGTCCACACGCAGGACGGGGCCATCCACGCGGTCGACGACACGTGCAGCCACGCCAACGTGTCGCTCTCGGAGGGCGAGCTCGACGGCTGCACCCTCGAGTGCTGGCTGCACGGCTCACGCTTCGACGTCCGCACCGGTGCGCCCTCCGGCCCGCCCGCAACCATCCCCATCAACGTCTACCCGGTGAAGGTCGAGGACGACGAGGTTTTCGTCGGCACGACCCCCGTGAACACCCCCTGAACCGGCTGAGAGCAGAGGAACGTAAACCCATGGCAACACTTGAGATTCGTGGCCTGACCGTCACCGTCGCTGTCGAGGACGGTGTCAAGGAGATCCTCCGCGGCGTCGACCTCACCGTGAAGTCGGGCGAGACCCACGCGATCATGGGCCCCAACGGCTCGGGCAAGTCCACGCTGGCCTACTCGATCGCTGGTCACCCCAAGTACACCGTCACCGGCGGCAGCGTGACCCTCGACGGCGAGGACGTCCTCGCCATGAGCGTCGACGAGCGCGCCCGCGCCGGCCTCTTCCTGGCGATGCAGTACCCCGTCGAGGTCCCCGGCGTGACGGTCAGCAACTTCCTGCGCACCGCCAAGACGGCCATCGACGGCGAGGCCCCCAAGTTGCGCACCTGGGTCAAGGACGTCAAGGAGGCCATGAGCAACCTGCGCATGGACGCGGCATTCGCCGAGCGCAACGTCAACGAGGGCTTCTCCGGTGGCGAGAAGAAGCGCCACGAGATCCTCCAGATGGAGCTGCTCCACCCCAAGGTGGCCATCCTCGACGAGACCGACTCCGGCCTCGACGTCGACGCGCTGCGGATCGTGTCCGAGGGTGTCAACCGCGTCAAGGAGACCTCCGACGTCGGCGTCCTGCTCATCACGCACTACACGCGCATCTTGCGCTACATCAAGCCTGACTTCGTGCACGTCTTCGTCGACGGCCGGATCGTCGAGGAGGGTGGCCCCGAGCTGGCCGACCGCCTCGAGTCCGAGGGCTACGACCGCTTCGTGGGTGCCACGGCCTGATGACCACGTTCAGCGATCAGGAGCTGGCCGGCATCCGGTCCGGCTTCCCGATCCTGTCCCGCACCGTGCGCGACGGCAAGCCGCTGGTCTACCTCGACTCCGGGGCCACCTCGCAGCGGTATGCCGGCGCCCTCGACGCCGAGCGCGCCTTCAGTGAGCAGGTCAACTCCGCCGTGCACCGCGGCGCCCACCAGCTCAGCGAAGAGGCGACCGACGCCTACGAGGGCGCCAGGGCACGGGCGGCGCGCTTCGTCGGGGGCCTCGACGACGAGGTGGTGTTCACCAAGAACGCCACCGAGTCGCTCAACCTCGTCGCGTACGCGTTCTCCAACTCGGTCGCAGGACAGGCCAAGGACCCCCGGCTCGACCTGCGCGAGGGTGACGAGATCCTCATCACCGAGATGGAGCACCACGCCAACCTCGTCCCGTGGCAGGAGCTCGCCCGCCGCACCGGGGCCACCCTCCGGTGGATCCCCGTCACCGACGAGGGGCGCCTCGACCTCTCCACCCTCGACGAGCTGCTGACCGAGCGCACCAAGGTCTTCGCGTTCACGCACGTCTCCAACGTGCTGGGCACCATCAACCCGGTCCGCGAACTGACTGCCGCCGCGCGCGCGGTCGGTGCCCTGACCGTGCTCGACGCCTGCCAGTCCGCGCCCCACCTCGCGCTCGACGTGGCCGACCTGGGCATCGACTTCGCGGCCTTCTCGGGACACAAGATGTTCGGCCCCACCGGTGTCGGCGTCCTCTGGGGGCGCAGCGAGCTGCTCCACGCGATGCCCCCGTTCATCACCGGCGGCTCGATGATCGAGACCGTGCGCATGGAGGCGACGACGTATGCCGCGCCGCCCCAGCGGTTCGAGGCCGGCTCGCCCAACTCCGCCCAGGCCGTCGGTCTCGGCGCGGCGATCGACTACCTCGGCGAGCTCGGGATGGAGCGCATCGCGGCCCACGAGCACGCGCTCACCGAGCGCCTGCTCGCCGGCTTGGCCGAGCGCCCCTGGGTGCGGGTCGTGGGTCCGGCCGACGCGGTCGACCGGGTCGGCGCGGTCGCCTTCGACGTGCAGGGTGTCCATGCCCACGACGTCGGGCAGGTGCTCGACGACCAGGGCGTCGCGGTCCGGGTGGGCCACCACTGCGCGTGGCCGCTGCACCGCCGGATGGGGGTCACGGCCACGACGCGCGCGACGCTCGCGGCATACACGACACCGGCCGAGATCGACGTGATGCTCGAGGCGCTCGACCGGGTGCCTGCGGTATTCGGGGTGGCGAGCTGATGGACCTCTACCAGGAGCTCATCCTCGAGCACTCCAAGCGCCCCCACCACGCCGGGCTGCGCGAGCCCTTCGGTGCGCAGGTGCACCACGTCAACCCCACCTGCGGCGACGAGGTGACGCTGCGGGTCGCCGTCGAGGGCAGCGGGCCGGACGCCGTCGTCACCGACGTGTCCTACGACGCGCTCGGCTGCTCGATCTCGATGGCGTCGACCAGCGTGCTGACCGACGAGGTGATCGGTCACACCGTCGCCGAGGCCCTCGCGACCCACGAGGCGATGCGCACCATGCTCACCTCCAAGGGTCAGCTCGCCGGCGACGAGGACGAGATCGGCGACGGCGTGGCGTTCGCCGGTGTCTCGAAGTACCCCGCCCGCGTGAAATGTGCTCTCCTGGGATGGATGGCGTTCACCGACGCGTTGAACCAGGCGATGAACCAACCGATGGGCCAGCAGGACCTCGACACCCGTCAGATGAAGGAAGCAGGACGATGAGCGAAGTGACCACCCGGCCGAACGTCGCGGACGTCGAAGAGGCCATGCGCGACGTCGTCGACCCCGAGCTCGGCATCAACGTCGTCGACCTCGGCCTCGTCTACGGCATCACCGTCGACGCCCAGAACCACGCCGTCCTCGACATGACGCTGACCTCGGCCGCGTGCCCGCTGACCGACGTCATCGAGGACCAGACGGCCCAGGCGCTCGAGGGCCTGGTCGCGTCCTACCGCGTCAACTGGGTCTGGATGCCGCCATGGGGCCCCGACAAGATCACCGACGACGGCCGCGAGCAGCTGCGCGCCCTCGGCTTCAACCTCTGAGCAGCTCCGCCCACCCGTGACGACCCGTGTCGTCGAGGTCGCGCCCGACCGGCTCGACGGGTGGCTGAAGCGGTTCGCCGCCGCCAACGCCGAGCCGGAGGCGCCCCAGCGCATCGTCGCGCGCGAGGCGTTCGCCCACGATCCGCTCGCGGTGCTGCTCATCCGCCGCGGCGGGTATGCCGTGGGGCTGGCCCGCGGGCCGGCGTTCACCGACTCCAAGGTCGGCACCCGCCACGTCCAGTCCCGCACGGCAGCCGGTGGCTGGTCCCAGCAGCGGTTCGCCCGACGCCGGGGCAACCAGGCCGACGAGCTCGTCCGCGCCGTCGCCGAGCACGCGCTGCGGATCCTGCCGCGCGGCATACCGGCGGCTCTGGTGGTGGGCGGGGACAAGGCGCTCGTGCGCGCGGTCCTCGACGACCCACGGCTGGCCCACCTCGACCGACTGCCGCGGCGTGAGCTCTACGACCTGCCCGACCCGCGTCGGGCGGTGCTCGAGGAAGCCCTCAAGCGGGGCCGGGCAGTGCGCATCACGATCGAGGAGACCTGAGCCTGAGCCTGGGTCTGGCCCGGCTGGCCCATCTTGCCCGCCCGGCTACTCGACGTTCGCGACGCTCAACGTGTCGCACTGGTTGAGGTCACCGGTCTGGTAGCCGGTCGTGAACCACTTCTGGCGGGCGGCCGCCGAGCCGTGGGTCCAGGTCTCGGGGGAGACCTGACCCTGGGTCTTCTGCTGGATGCGGTCGTCCCCGACCGACGAGGCGGCCGAGAGGGCGTCCTTGATGTCGGTCGCCGTCAGCGGCTTGAGCAGGGTGGTCCCGGCCTTGTCCTTGGTGGTGGCGGCGTGGTTGGCCCAGACGCCCCCGAGGCAGTCGGCCATCAGCTCGATACGCACGGAGCCGCTCTGCGCACCCGTGGGACCCTGCTGGGCCTTGTCGAGCAGGCCGAGGAGGTCCTGGATGTGGTGGCCGTACTCGTGCGCCACGACGTACTCCTGGGCCAGGGGGCCGCTGCTGGACCCGAACTGGCTCGACAGGATCTTGAAGAAGCTGGCGTCGATGTAGACCTGCTTGTCGAGCGGGCAGTAGAACGGGCCGACCTGGTTGGACGCGGTCCCGCAGGCCGACTGGGTGGTGCCGTTGTAGAGGATCGTCTTGGCCGGGGTGTAGGCGCGGCCATGGCGGGGCAGCTCGGCCGCCCAGAAGGCGTTGACGGAGTTCACGGTGCCGACGACCCGGCAGGTGTCGTCGCGGTTGGCGTCGGCACCGGTCTTGCACCGGGCGAAGGCGTTCGGGTCCTCGGTGCCGCCCGGTTGCACCTGGGTCTGGTCGATGCTGCCGCCGGGGTTGGTCGGGAGCTGACCGGGGTTGATGCCGAGGATCACGGCGATGATCAGGACGATGACGCCCCCGATGCCGCCGCCGATGACCAGGCCGCCGGGCGCGCCGCCACCGCCTCCGCCCGACCCCACCTGAGAGGTGTCGAGCTGGGCGTTGTCGTTGAAGCTCATCGGGCCCCTCCGCGGTCTGGTGTGCGTGTCAGGTCTGGATGTCAGGTTGTGTGCCAGGTGGTGTGTCAGGCGTGCGTCTCGCCGCGTGTCAACCCCGCGCAGCGCTGCCGGTTAGACTAGTGACCTCAGCCCTTGCGCGCGCCGCGGCAGATCGCCCGAGCGTCCCACCCCCTGTCGATGTCTGGAGTTCCGTCGTGATTGCCGCCAGTGGGATCGAGCTGCGTGCTGGGTCCCGCCTCCTGCTCGACGGCGCGACGTTCCGGATCGCGGCAGGCGACCGGGTCGGCCTCGTCGGGCGCAACGGCGCGGGCAAGACGACCCTGACGAAGGTGCTCGCGGGGCAGGGGCAGCCGGCCGCCGGCAGTGTCACGAGCAGCGGCGAGGTGGGCTACCTCCCGCAGGACCCGCGCACCGGGGACCTGCACGTGCTGGCCCGTGACCGCATCCTGTCCGCCCGCGGTCTGGACCGGATCATCACCCAGATGCGCGAGGCCGAGGTCGCGATGGCCAGCCCCGACGACGAGACCCGCGACAAGGCGATGCGGCGCTACGCGCGCCTCGAGGGGGAGTTCACGGCCCAGGGCGGGTATGCCGCGGAGTCCGAGGCCGCGACCATCGCCAGCGCCCTGTCGCTGGAGGAGCGGGTGCTGGGCCAGCCGCTCGGCACGCTGTCCGGTGGGCAGCGCCGCCGGGTCGAGCTGTCGCGGATCCTGTTCTCCGGCGCCGCCACCCTCCTGCTCGACGAGCCGACCAACCACCTCGACGCCGACTCGATCGCGTGGCTGCGCGACTACCTCAAGGGCTACCAGGGTGGTCTGGTGGTCATCAGCCACGACGTCGACCTGCTCAACGACGTGGTCAACCGGGTCTTCCACCTCGACGCCAACCGCGGCGAGCTCGACCTCTACAACGTCGGCTGGAAGCCCTACCTCCAGCAGCGCGAGACGGACGAGCGCGCCCGCAAGCGGGAGTACGCCAACGCCACCAAGAAGGCCTCGGCCCTCATGGAGCAGGCCGAGAAGATGCGCGCCAAGGCGACCAAGGCCGTCGCCGCCCAGAACATGATCAAGCGCGCGGAGCGCATGCTTGCCAGCGTCGAGGGGGAGCGGACCAGCGACAAGGTCGCCAAGCTGCGCTTCCCCGAGCCGGCGCCCTGTGGCCGCACGCCGCTGCGGGCGAGCGGGCTGTCCCGGTCCTACGGCAGCCAGGAGGTCTTCACCGACGTCGACCTGGCCATCGACCGCGGGTCGCGGGTCGTCGTGCTGGGTCTCAACGGCGCGGGCAAGACCACGCTGCTGCGGATGCTGGCCGGGGTGGACACCCCCGACACCGGCCAGGTCGAGCCGGGGCACGGGCTCAAGCTGGGCTACTACGCCCAGGAGCACGAGAACCTCGACGTCAGCCGGTCGGTGCTGGCCAACATGAAGTCGGCAGCCCCGGACTCGTTCGGCGAGACCGAGGTCCGCAAGGTGCTCGGGTCGTTCCTGTTCAGCGGTGACGACGTCGACAAGCCCGCGGCCGTGCTGTCCGGCGGCGAGAAGACCCGGCTGTCCCTGGCGATGCTGGTTGTCTCCTCCGCCAACGTCCTGCTGCTCGACGAGCCGACCAACAACCTCGACCCAGCGTCGCGCGAGGAGATCCTCGGGGCGCTGCGGACCTACAAGGGCGCGGTCGTGCTCGTGACGCACGACGAGGGGGGCGGTCGAGGCCCTGGAGCCCGAGCGCATCCTGCTGCTGCCCGACGGCGTCGAGGACCTGTGGGGTCAGGACTACCTCGACCTCATCTCGCTGGCCTGACCCGTACCCCACCGGCGCGCACCCACCCGGCCCGCGCGGCATACCCATCTGCAGGAACCTCTGCTTGCAGAGGTTCCTGCAGCGGGCCCAGGTTGCACCATGTGCAGGGTGCAGCAAGGTCTGCAAGCAGAGGTTGCTGCACGCAGCACCCCCACCCACGACCCCCGCGAATTGCCCACTCGGCGTGGGGGAATTGGGTTCGGATAATGGACGGTTATGCAATCCATAAGCCGTTGGGCACAATAGATGGGTGACGCAGACCCCTACCCGTCCCCAGCGGCAGGCCGGCAAGGCCACTGGCGCGTGGGCCGACGGCGACCGCACGCCATTGAACCCCAACGAGGAGTTCAAGCAGGCCGACGACGGCCTCAACGTGCGGGCCCGCATCGAGGAGGTCTACGCCAAGCAGGGCTTCGCCAGCATCCCGGGTGAGGACCTGCGTGGGCGGATGCGCTGGTGGGGGCTCTACACCCAGCGCAAGCCCGGCATCGACGGTGGCAAGACCGCCACCCTCGACCCCAGCGAGCTCGACGCCGAGTACTTCATGCTCCGGGTCCGCAGCGACGGCGGCGCCCTCGACGGCGACCAGCTGCGCACCGTCGCCGAGATCAGCCGCGAGTTCGCGCGCGACACCGCCGACGTCACCGACCGGCAGAACATCCAGCTGCACTGGATCCGGGTCGAGGACGTGCCCGAGATCTGGCGGCGGCTGGAGTCCGTCGGCCTGACGACCGCCGAGGCGTGCGGTGACACCCCGCGCGTGATCCTCGGCTCACCCGTGGCCGGTATCGCCGCTGACGAGGTGCTGGACGGCAGCCCGGCCGTGCGCGAGATCCTCGAGCGCTACATCGGCAGCCCCGAGTTCTCCAACCTGCCCCGCAAGTTCAAGACCGCGATCTCGGGCAGCCCCAGCCTCGACGTCGCGCACGAGGTCAACGACATCTCGTTCGTGGGGGTCGACCACCCCGAGCACGGCCCCGGCTTCGACCTCTGGGTGGGCGGCGGCCTGTCCACCAACCCGATGTTCGCGCAGCGTCTCGGCGCCTGGGTGCCGCTGGCGGAGGTCCCCGAGGTCTGGAAGGGCGTCGTCTCGATCTTCCGCGACTACGGCTACCGGCGGCTGCGCAACCGGGCGCGGCTGAAGTTCCTCATGGCCGACTGGGGCCCCGAGAAGTTCCGCGAGGTGCTCGAGACGGAATACCTCGAGCGACCCCTGCTCGACGGACCACCCCCGCCACCGCCGTCCGAACACCGTCGCGACCACGTGGGCGTCCACCCCCAGAAGGACGGTAACTTCTGGGTCGGCGTCGCCCCTGTCGCCGGTCGCGTCAGTGGCACGACCCTGTATGCCGTGTCCGAGCTGGCCGCGCGCCACGGTTCGGGGCGTGTGCGACTCACCGCGCACCAGAAGATCCTCGTCCTCGACGTGCCCCAGAAGCAGGTCGCGGCCCTGACGGCGGCTCTCGAGGACGTCGGACTCCCGGCGGCACCGAGTGAGTGGCGGCGCGGTGTGATGGCGTGCACGGGCATCGAGTTCTGCAAGCTCGCACTGGTGGAGACCAAGGCTCGCGCGCAGACCGTGATCGCCGAGATGGAGCGGCGACTGCCCGACTTCGACGTCCCGTTCTCGATCCACCTCAACGGCTGCCCGAACTCGTGCGCCCGCACCCAGGTCGCCGACATCGGTCTCAAGGGCATGGTCCAGACCGACGACGACGGCCACCTGGTCGAGATCTTCCAGGTGCACCTCGGTGGCGGCCTCGGCACCGAGCCGCAGCTGGCCCGCAAGACTCGCGCGCTCAAGGTGCGCGCCGAGGACCTGCCCGAGTACGTCGAGCGGCTGGCAGGCCGGTTCCTCGAGCAGCGCGAGGGCGAGGAGTCCCTTCGCGCACTGGGCCCACCGGGCTGACGAGGACGACCTGCGATGAGCGAGTCGATCCGGTCGAGCGCGCTCTACTACTGCCCGTTCTGCGCCGAGGAGGACCTCCGCCCGGTGGAAGAGCCACAGGGGGCCTGGCGTTGCAACGCGTGCGCGCGCGTCTTCACCGTGTCGCTCAAAGCCGTCGACGCGACGCACATCCCTGGCCGGCTCCGCGAGGAAGCCGAGCTCCGGCAGGCCGAGTTCGAGAAGGAGTCCACGTCATGACCGCTGTGACCGAAACCCGCTCCGTGCCGGAGCTGCGGGCGCTCGCCGACGAAGGCGCCGCCCGCTTTGCCGCGCTCGAGGCGGATCCCGCGAACGCGGCATACGACCGGCGGGTCGAGCTCGCTCGGCAGGCACTGGTGTGGGCCGCTGAGACGTTCGGCGAACAGCTGACCGTGGCCTCCTCGATGGGTGACGAGGTGCTCGTGCACCTCGTCGGCACCAGCATCCCGGGGGCGGACGTGTTCTTCCTCGACACCGGGTACCACTTCGCCGAGACCCTGGGCACGCGCGACGCCTACCAGGCCATGCTGCCGCTGCAGATCCGGACGATCCTGCCGCTGCTCACGGTGCCGCAGCAGGATGCCGAGTACGGCACCAAGCTGCACGACCGCGACCCCGACGCGTGCTGCGCTATGCGCAAGGTCGAGCCGCTCAACCGGGCCCTGTCGACCCACCAGGCGTGGGTGACGGGCATGCGCCGGGTCGACGCTCCGACCCGCACCGACATCGGCCTCGTGGGCTGGGACGAGCGGCGGCAGATGGTCAAGCTCAACCCGATCGCCGCCTGGACCGACGACGACGTCGACCGCTACGTCGACGAGCACCAGGTGTTCCTCAACCCGCTGCGGCAGGAGGGCTACGCCTCGATCGGCTGCGCCCCCTGCACCCGACCCGTGGCCGAGGGTGAAGACGCCAGGGCCGGCCGCTGGGCCGGCAAGGACAAGACCGAATGCGGGCTGCACACATGACGACGACCCCGACCACCCACCCGGCCCAGCCGGTCCGTGCTGCCGTGGCTACCGAGGCGCTGCCGACCGAGGCGCTGCCTGCGGAGTACACCCTCGACCACCTCGACCACCTCGAGTCCGAGGCGATCCACATCTTCCGGGAGGTGGCGGGGGAGTTCGAGCGCCCCGTCATCCTATTCTCCGGTGGCAAGGACTCGGTCGTGATGGTGCACCTCGCGCTCAAGGCGTTCGCCCCCGCGCCGCTGCCGTTCACGCTCCTGCACGTCGACACCGGCCACAACTTCCCCGAGGTCCTCGACTACCGCGACGAGACCGTCGCCCGCCTCGGTGTGCGCCTCGTCGTCGCCCATGTCCAGGACTACCTCGACGACGGGCGGCTTCGCGAACGTCCCGACGGGACGCGGAACCCGCTGCAGACCGTGCCCCTGCTCGACGCCATCGAGGCCGGCAAGTTCGACGCCGTCTTCGGTGGTGGACGCCGTGACGAGGAGAAGGCCCGCGCCAAGGAACGGGTGTTCAGCCTTCGCGACTCGTTCGGCGCGTGGGACCCGCGACGGCAGCGTCCCGAGCTGTGGGACCTCTACAACGGCAAGCACGCCCCAGGCGAGCACGTCCGCGTGTTCCCGCTGTCGAACTGGACCGAGCTCGACGTCTGGCGCTACATCGAGCGCGAGGGGATCGTCCTGCCCGATCTCTACTACGCCCACGAGCGCGAGGTGTTCGAGCGCGACGGGATGTGGCTGTCGGCGGGGGAGTGGGGCGGCCCCAAGGCCAACGAGCGCGTCCAGTCGCGGACCGTCCGCTACCGCACGGTCGGTGACATGAGCTGCACCGGCGCCGTCGACTCCGCAGCCACCGACGTTGCCGGCGTGATCCTCGAGCTCGCCGCATCCCGGCTCACCGAGCGAGGCGCGACCAGGGCAGACGACCGGATGTCCGAGGCCGCCATGGAGGACCGTAAGAAGCAGGGGTACTTCTGATGACCACCACCCCTCAGATCCAGGGCGAGGTCCTCGCACCGGCCCAGGCACCCGCCCGTCGCCACGACCTGCTGCGCCTGGCCACGGCGGGCTCGGTGGACGACGGCAAGTCCACCTTGGTCGGCCGCCTGCTCTACGACACCAAGTCCGTCCTCGCCGACCAGCTCGACGCTGTCGAGCGGGTCAGCCGCGAGCGCGGCCTCGACGCCGCCGACCTGGCGCTGCTGACCGACGGCTTGCGGGCCGAGCGCGAGCAGGGCATCACCATCGACGTGGCGTACCGCTACTTCTCGACGGCCACCCGGTCCTACGTCCTCGCCGACACCCCCGGGCACGTCCAGTACACCCGCAACATGGTCACGGGCGCCTCGACCGCGGAGCTGGCCCTCATCCTCATCGACGCCCGTCACGGTGTGGTCGAGCAGACCCGTCGTCACCTCGCAGTGACCGGCCTGCTCGGGGTGCGGCACGTCGCCGTCGCGGTCAACAAGATGGACCTCGTCGACTGGGACCAAGCGCGCTTCGACGCCATCGTCGCCGAGTTCACCCGGCACGCAACGCGGTTCGGCATCGAGGATGTCGTCGCCGTCCCCGTATCCGCGCTGTTCGGCGACAACGTGGTCGACCGCTCCGAGCGGGCGGCCTGGTACACCGGCCCCACGCTGCTGGAGCACCTGGAGGCGGTGCCGGTCGGCATCGACCCGTCCACCCAGCCGCTGCGGATGCCCGTGCAGTACGTCATCCGCCCCCAGAGCGCCGAGCACCCCGACTACCGCGGGTATGCCGGCCGGCTGGCGTCCGGGGTCGTGCGCCCCGGCGACCAGGTCGCCGTCCTCCCGAGCGGGCGCACGACGACCGTGGCCGGCATCGACCGGGCGCGCGCCGACGGGTCGGTCGAAGCCCTCGACGTCGCCTTCGCGCCCCAGTCGGTCGTCCTGCGCCTCGCCGACGACCTCGACGTCTCGCGGGGCGACCTCGTGGCGTCGGCGCAGCAGCCTGGCCTGCTCACCCGTTCGCTCGCGGGCACCGTCGCGGTCCTCTCCGAGCGCCCGCTGCGACAGCGTGACCGCGTACTGCTGCGGGTCGGCACCCGGACGGTTCGGGCCATGGTCGACGACATCGTCGACCAGCTCGACATTGCGAGCATGGAGCACCGTTCGGCCCCGGACGGCCTCGCGCTGAACGCCATGGGACGGGTGCGGATCCGGCTTGCCGAGGACATCGCGATCGACGACTACCGCGACCTGCGCCGCACCGGCTCGTTCCTGCTCATCGACGAGGCCGACGGCGCCACGCTCGCCGCGGGCATGGCCGACTCCCCCGACCGCAGCGCAGGCGAAGGCATCTGATGGGCACGCCGTCCTACCCCTTGACGCTCGACCTCACCGGTCGTCGCGTCGTGGTGGTCGGGGGCGGCCCGGTGGCCGCGCGCCGGGCAGCGGGCGCCGTCGCTGCGGGAGGCAGGGTCGACGTCATCGCGCCCTGGCTCTGCGAGGACCTCACCGCCGCGGTCGAGGCGGGCGACCTGCGGTGGTACGGCAGGGACTACGTCGCGGGCGACCTGCTCGAGCCCGAGCCCGCGTGGCTCGTCCACACGGCCACGGGTTCGTCGCTGGTCGACGCCCAGGTCGCCCGGGAGGCCGAGGTCGCCCGGGTGTGGTGCGTCCGAGCCGATGACGCGCAGGCATCGAGTGCCTGGACCCCAGCAGTCACCCGGGGTGCACAGGGCAGCAGCGCCGAGGGCATCACCGTGGCCGTGTCGGCGGGGGCCGACCCGCGCCGGGCCGCCGCCGTGCGGGACGCGGTGGGGGCGGCCCTCGAGAGCGGCACCTTGCCCGTGCGACGGGTTCGCCGCCCGGCAGGCACCGAGGGCCAGGTCGGCCGCGTGGCCCTGATCGGCGGGGGCCCCGGGGCCGATGACCTCATCACGGTGCGCGGCCGTGCCCTGCTGGTCGCGGCCGACGTGGTGGTGAGCGACCGGCTCGGCCCCACCGGCCTGCTGGCGACCCTCTCGCGCGAGGTCGAGGTCATCGACGTCGGCAAGACACCCGGCAACCACCCGGTCGGTCAGGACCGCATCAACGAGCTCCTCGTCCACCACGCCCGGATGGGCAAGCAGGTCGTGCGGCTCAAGGGCGGTGACCCGTTCGTCCTCGGCAGGGGTGGTGAGGAAGCCCTGCACTGCGTCGAGCACGGCATCCCCGTCGAGGTCGTTCCGGGGGTGACCTCCGCGGTCTCGGTGCCCGCCGCCGCAGGCATCCCGGTGACCCACCGTGGCATCACGGCGTCGTTCGTCGTCGCCTCGGCCCACGAGGGCGCCGAGCACGTGCTCCGGGCGGCGGCCGACGCGGCCCCTGACGCCACGCTGGTGCTGCTCATGGCGGTCACGCGGCTGGCCGAGACGGCGGAGGCCCTCGTCGCGGCCGGTCGCCCGGCGACCACGCCGGTGGCGCTCATCGAGCGGGGCTGGACGCCGCAGCAACGGACCACCACGACGACCCTGGGCTCGGCTGCCGCCGACGCCCGCGCGGCGGGAGTGCGTGCTCCGGCCGTCGTGGTCATCGGTGACGTCGTGGCGGTCCGGTCCAGCCTCGGTGACCTTGCGGGGGAGTAGCGTCCGTCGGGTGACCCCTGCTCGCGACATCGTCCTGCTCGCCCACGGCTCCCCGGACCCGCGGCACGCCGCAGGCGTCGAGGAGCTGGCCGCCCACGTCCGTGAGCGGATCCCCGGCCGGGCCGTGCACACGGCATACCTCGACCACCACCCGCCCAGCCCGAGTGACGCCGCCGCGGTCCTCGCAGGCCCCGCGGTCGTGGTGCCGGTCCTGCTCACGCCCGCCTACCACGCGACCGTCGACGTGCCCACCGCCGTGGCCGAGATGAACCGCGGGGCCGGCGTCGACGTGGGCCTCGCAGATCCCCTCGGGCCCCACCACCTCCTGCTCGAGGCGGCTGAGGAGCTGCTCGCCGCCGAGGGGATGCTGCCGTCCCCCGGAACGGCCGTGATCCTGTATGCCGCGGGCGCGAGCGACAGCGCGGCGGTCCGGACCGTGGCCGAGACGATCGCGGCGTCCCCCCGTCAGGGGTGGGGTCCGTGGGCGGTCGCCGCGCTGGACGGTGGCACGCGCCTCGACGACGTCCTGCGAGGTCTACCCGACGAGGTGGAGCGGACCGTCGCGGTCTCGTTCATGGTGGCTGAGGGGGTCCTGCGCGACCGGATGGCCCAGGCCTGCGGTCGGCACGGCGTGACCATGGTCCACGGCGCCCTCGCCCGCACGAGCGCCGTGGCGCGGCTCGTGCTCGAGCGGGCCGATAGCCTGCCCGGATGAGCGAAAGCCCCACCCCACACCCCCATCTCCGGCTCGACCGTGACGGCGCCGTGCTCACGGTGACCTTGGCCAACGCGGAGCGCCGGAACGCCCAGACGCCAAGCCTCTGGGCCGCCCTCGCGAAGGTGGCCGCGGAGCTGGACCCGGGCGTGCGGGTCGTCGTGCTGAGGGGTGAGGGTCCCTCGTTCTCCGCCGGCCTCGACCGGGGCATGCTGGCACCGGGTGGAGTCCCGGGCGAGGTCGACATGATCGCGATGGCGACCGACAGCGCCGAGGCGGCCGCCGAGGTCATCGAGGACTTCCAGCGTGGGTTCTCGGCGTGGCCGGAGGTGTCGCCGGTCGTCGTCGCCGTGGTGCAGGGGCACGCCATCGGGGCGGGTTTCCAGCTCGCCCTGGCGGCTGACCTGCGGGTGGTCGCCGACGACGTGCAGTTCGCCATGCGCGAGACCTCGCTGGGGCTGGTGCCCGACCTGGCCGGCCTCGCTCCGCTCGTCGCGGCGGTCGGGCCGGCCCGCGCCCTGGAGATCTGCGCGACGGGGCGCTTCGTCGGTGCGGCCGAGGCGGTGGACACCGGCCTCGCCAACGTCGCGGTGCCGCTCGCGGAGCTCGCCGCCACCACGGCCGACCTCGTCGCCGCGCTGCTCAGTGCGCCGGATGCCGCGCTGCGCGCCCTCAAGCCCCTGGTGCGCTCCGCCGCCACGGCCGACCGCGCCACGCAGCTCCGGCTCGAGCGCGAGGCACAGGGCCGGTTGCTGCACGAGCTGTCGGGTCTGTCGGGGCGGTAGGTCTCCCATGGTTGGCACGGCTGTCACAGCCGTGGGGCACCATGGGAATGAGCGGGGACGTCGGCGGCGTTCCACCGCGTGACCCCTGAGGAGGACCTCCTGTGAGCATGAACGGCTGGATGGCCATGCGTTCCCTGACCCGGGACGACTCGGTCAAGGACCGCAAGCTCGCCCCGGGCACAGCCCGCAGGGTGATCGGTTACGGCCGGCCGTTCCGTCGCGAGATCCTGCTTGTTCGTCGTCCTGGTCGTCATCGACTCCGCTTTGGTGGTCGCGACACCCCTGCTGCTCAAAGAGCTCATCGACAAGGGCATCACCCCCCGTGACCGTGGGGTCGTCATCGAGCTTGCGCTCATCGTGGCCGCCCTGGCCATCGGCGACGGGCTGCTCACGCTGGTCGAGCGGTGGTACTCCGCCCGCATCGGTGAGGGCCTCATCTACTCACTCCGCACCGAAGTGTTCTCCCACGTGCTGCGCCAGCCGATCGCGTTCTTCACCCGCGCTCAGACCGGCGCCTTGGTCAGCCGACTCAACAGCGACGTCCTCGGCGCCCAACAGGCGTTCACGTCCGTGCTGTCCAGCGTCGTCAGCAACGTCGTGTCCCTGGCCCTGATCATCGCCACGATGGCCTCGCTGTCGTGGCAGCTCACGCTCGCCGCCCTCGCGTTGGTGCCGTTCTTCCTCATCCCGGCGCGCTACATGGGGCGCCGGCTCGCTGGGCTCACCCACGCCCAGATGGGCCTCAACGCCGACATGGGCACCCGCATGACCGAGCGCTTCAACGTCGCCGGGGCGTTGCTGGTCAAGGTGTTCGGCGACGCCCGGCGCGAGGACACGGAGTATGCCGCGCGCGCGGCGGGCGTCCGCGACATGGGCGTGCGGATCGCCATGAACCGCAGCGTGTTCTTCGTCGCGCTGACCCTCGTGGCTTCGCTCGCGACGGCGATGGTCTACGGCTTCGGCGGCCTGATGGCGGTGAGTGGTCAGCTGACCGTCGGCACCCTGCTGGCCTTGACCGCGTTGCTCGGCCGGCTCTATGGCCCCCTCACCTCGATGTCCAACGTCCGGGTCGACGTCATGACGGCCCTGGTGTCCTTCGAGCGCGTCTTCGAGGTACTCGACCTCAATCCGCTCATCACCGAGCGGCCGGACGCACGGCCGCTGCCGAGCGGGCCGGTCGGCGTCGAGGTCGACGGTGTGGCGTTCCGGTACCCCTCGGCCGACGAGGTCTCGCTCGCCTCGCTCGAGAGCACCGCGGCCGGTGACCGCAAGGGTGGGGGAGTCGTCCTGCGCGACATCTCGTTCATGGTGCCCCCGGGCCAGCTGGTCGCGCTCGTCGGGCCGAGCGGAGCCGGCAAGACGACGATCACCAACCTCGTCGCGCGGCTCTACGACCCGTCCGCAGGCGCCGTGCGCATCAACGGGATGGACCTGCGCGACGCGACCCTGGAGTCCGTGCACCGTACCGTCGGGGTGGTGACGCAGGAGGCCCACCTGTTCCACGACACCATCCGGGCCAACCTCGCCTATGCCGCGCCGGACGCGACCGAGGAGCAGATGGTCGAGGCGCTCAAGGCCGCCCAGGTGTGGTCGCTCGTAGGCGCCCTGCCCGAGGGTCTCGACACCGTCGTGGGTGACCGCGGCCACCGCCTGTCTGGCGGCGAGAAGCAGCGGCTGGCGCTGGCGCGGCTTGTTGCTCAAGGGTCCGGGACTGCTCGTCCTCGACGAAGCCACCGCCCACCTCGACAGCGAGTCCGAGGCGGCGGTCCAGCACGCGCTCGACCAGGCGCTCACCGGCCGCACCGCGCTGGTCATCGCCCACCGTCTGTCGACGGTGCGCGGGGCCGACCAGATCCTCGTGGTGGACGACGGGCGCATCGTCGAGCGGGGCAGCCACCGCGAGCTGATGGCCAGGGGCGGCGTGTACGCCGACCTCTACACCACGCAGTTCGCTGACCAAGAGAACACCGCCGCGAGTACGTCGGACATCCCGGCGTAGCCCGGCTAGGCGTCCTCTTCGTCCCAGATGCGGACGCGCGCCGGCTTGCGGCCGCGCGGTTGGTCGGCCTCGTCGAGGCCTTCGAGGTACTCCCGTCGTGCACCGAGGACCACCAGGACGAACCCGGCCAGCATGCCGGCCCACCACTGGAACGCGTACGCCTGGTGCGGGCCGAGGTCGGTGTCCGGCGGGTCGAGGGGCGTGGGCCGTGGTGGCGCAGTGCCGTCGGCCAGTCGCTCGACCTCGAGCACGACGTAGCCCCCCAGGAGCGGGGTCTGCACGGCCCGACTCGCCTCGGGGAGGTTGATGCTGGCGAGCTGCCCACGCGGCATCGTGCGACCGAGGGACGGCTCGGTGGGGCGCACCCAGCCGGTCACCGTGACGTCCTGGGTCGGCGCAGCCGGGTAGGAGGGCAGTGTCTCGGCGTTCTGGGCGTTGAGCACCCAGCCCCGGTCGACGAGCACCGTGGCACCGGCCTCGTCGTGGAACGGTACGACGACCTCGTAGCCGAAGGCGGTGTCGTGGGGGCGGTTCCGCACGAGCAAGGTCTGGCTCGCGGCATACCGGCCGTGCATGGTGACGCGGGTCCACTCCAGGGCCAGCGGCATCGGCGACGAGCTCAGCACGTCCACGACCGGTCGCGGAGGGGCGGAGTAGTGCGAGGTGATCCGGTGCGCCGCTGCGGCCTTGCCCTCGTAGCGGTGCCACTGCCAGCGGCCCAGGAAGAATGCCGCGACCGCGAAGGCCAGCGCGATCGCCAAAGCGCCCAACCACCGCCGCGACATGAGCACCCTGAACACCGCATCACGGTACCCGGCCTACTCTGGTGGGTATGACCGGCCTGCCCTTTCCCAGCGTGCGTGACCACCCCGCCACGCCCCAGGGGCTCGTGGGGCTCCCCGACCAGTTCGGGCGGGTGGCTCGCGACCTGCGGGTGTCGGTCACCGACCGGTGCAACCTCAGGTGTCGCTACTGTATGCCGGCCGAGGGACTGCCCTGGCTGGCCAAGCCCGAGATGCTCACCGACGACGAGCTCGTCAGGATCGTCGCGGTCTTCGTCGGGCTCGGGGTCCAGCAGGTCCGCCTGACCGGAGGCGAACCGCTGCTGCGGCGCTCGCTCGTCGACGTGGTCGGCCGGATCGCAGCGCTGCGCCCTCGGCCACGGATCGCCATGACCACCAACGGTGTCGGTCTCGACCGACTCGCCGCTCCGTTGGCCCAGGCGGGCCTCGACCGCGTCAACGTCAGCCTCGACACGATCGATCCGCAGGAGTTCGCCGACCTCACCCGACGCGACCGGCTGCACGACGTCGAGTCCGGTCTCAAGGCCGCGGCGGCCGCCGGGCTCACCCCGGTCAAGGTCAACGCCGTGGCCATGCGGGGGATCAACGACCACTCGGTTGCCGAGCTCCTGCAGTGGTGTCTCGACCGCGACTACGAGCTGCGGTTCATCGAGCAGATGCCCCTCGACGCCCAGCACGGGTGGGACGCCTCGACGATGATCAGCGCGGGCGAGGTCCGCACCCGGCTCGAGGAGCACTTCACCCTCACGCCCCTGCCCGCGGCAGACCGGGGGAGCGCGCCGGCCGAGCGGTTCCTCGTCAACGGGGGACCCCAGACCGTTGGGATCATCGCGAGCGTGACCGCGCCGTTCTGCGCGGCCTGCGACCGGACTCGGCTCACCGCGGATGGCCAGGTGCGCAACTGCCTGTTCTCCCGGGTCGAGACCGACCTGCGGGGCCCGCTACGCGACGGCGCGAGCGACGAGGACCTGGCGGCGCTGATCCAGGGCGAGATGTGGCGCAAGGCGCGCGGACACGGCATCGGCACCGAGGACTTCGTGCAGCCCGACCGGCCCATGTCCGCGATCGGCGGCTGAGGGCCCGCGCCCGACGATCAGCCCGCTTTGCCGCTTCGCCCGGCTCAGCCCGCCGTGGCCGGGATCGCGTCCGCAGGGACCGTCTCGACGAGGAACCCCCGGACCGAGAGGAACTCCCCGAGCGAGGTCCGGTGCTGGTCGCAGGCCAGCCAGACCTTGCGCCGCTCGGCGGTGTGGAGCTTCGGGTTGTTCCACAGGTGGGCGAACGTCGCGGGAGCGCGGCAGCCCTTGGCGCTGCAGATCATGGAGCCGCTCACCGGCCGAGCTGCTCGGGCCCGTGGTCGGGCGGCGTCACCGTCGCCGAGGAGCCTGACGGCCTCGACCGCACCGCGTTGGCCATGACGACCGCGAAGTAGGGCAGCACCATGGCCGCCACGGCCAAGCTCCCCCAGACCCAGGCCGGCGCCCCAGCCATGCCGGTGGCGACCGCGGCGATGAAGCACACCGTGCGGATGCCCATGGTGACGAGGTAGCGCCTGATGCGGGCGGCCTGCTCGTCGGCGAGGGACTCGGGGACCGAGGTCACCGACTGCACCGGCGGTCCAGCGTGGCGGGTGTGGTGCAGGCGGCTCATACCCCCACGATAGGCCGCTTCCGATGCGGTGTACCCGCCGGTAGTCGATAGGGTCCGACCGGAGGCGGCGACCGCGCCATGGCACCGCGATGGCCACCCGCCGGATCGATCGTCGAGCACACGGAGGACATCCATGGCAGGCCGCAACGTGCTGGTCACGGGAGGCAACCGGGGCATCGGGCTCAGCATCGCCCGCGCGCTCGCCGAGGCTGGCGACCACGTCGTGGTCACGCACCGTTCGGGTGAGCCGCCAGAGGGCCTGCGGGGCGTCCGGTGCGAGGTCACCGACTCGGCATCGGTGGATGCCGCCTTCGCCGAGGCCGAGGAGCTCCTCGGCGGCCCCGTCGAGGTGCTGGTCGCCAACGCCGGCATCACCAAGGACACCCTGCTCATGCGCATGAGCGACGAGGAGTTCGACTCGGTCATCAACACCAACCTCGCTGGCGCCTTCCGGTGCGCCCGGCGGGCCGTCAAGGGCATGATCCGGCTCCGTCGAGGCCGGATCATCTTCATCTCGAGCGTCGTCGGCCTCTACGGGTCACCCGGGCAGGCCAACTATGCCGCGAGCAAGGCCGGCCTCGTCGGCCTCGCCCGGTCGATCTCGCGCGAGCTCGGCGGTCGCGGCATCACGGCGAACGTCGTGGCGCCCGGGTTCATCGAGACCGACATGACCTCCGAGCTGCCCGAGGACCGCAAGAAGGCCTACCAGGCCAGCATCCCCGCCGGGCGCTTCGCCCAGCCGGAGGAGGTCGCCGCCGCGGTGCGCTTCCTGGCCGGCGACGACGCGGCATACATCACCGGCGCCGTCATCCCGGTCGATGGCGGCCTCGGCATGGGCCACTGACCCGCACCGACGGCCCGCACCCACAGCCAGCACCCACCACGGCCACTCCCATCCCCAGCGAAAGAGACCCCGACATGCTGCTTGAGGGCAAGAAGCTCCTGATCACCGGCGTCCTCATGGACTCCTCGATCGCCTTCCACGTCGCGAAGATCGCGCAGGAGCAGGGCGCCGAGGTGGTGCTCACGTCGTTCGGACGGACCATGAAGATCACCCAGACCATCGCCAAGCGACTGCCCAGCACCCCGCCGGTGGTCGAGCTGGATGTCACCGACTCCGAGCACCTCGACTCCCTCGCGGAACGGCTCGGCGAGCACGTCGACCACCTCGACGGCGTCCTGCACTCGATCGGGTTCGCGCCGCAGGGCGCCTTCAACTTCCTGGAGGGCACCTTCGAGGACGTCTCGACGGCGATGCACGCCTCGGCCTACTCGCTCAAGTCCCTGGCCGTCGCAGCGCTCCCGCTCATGGGACCCGGCAGCAGCCTGGTCGGGCTGACCTTCGACGCGAAGTTCGCCTGGCCGGTCTACGACTGGATGGGCGTGGCAAAGGCTGCCTTCGAGTCCACGAACCGCTACCTCGCGCGCGACCTGGGGCCGCGCGGCATCCGCTGCAACCTGGTGGCGGCTGGCCCCATCCGCACCACGGCGGCCAAGTCGATTCCCGGCTTCCAGACCTTCGAGGACACCTGGGGGCAGCGCGCGCCCCTGGGTTGGGACGTCAACGACGCCTTGCCGGCAGCCAAGGCCTGTGCGGCGTTGCTGTCGGACTGGTTCCCCGCGACCACCGGCGAGATCGTCCACGTCGACGGTGGCGTCCACGCGATGGGGCAGTGAGCGGCCGCCACTAGGCTCCGCTGCATGACGTCCGAGACTGCCGTCGCCGTGACCGAGGTGCGGGTCCTCGAGGGACCCAACCTCTACTTCGCCAAACCGGCGATCAAGGTCAGTCTCGAGGTGCCCGGCTACCTCAAGGCCGACGAGCGCACCCTGCTCGGCCTCGCCCGTCGCGTGGGCCTGCGCACGGCCCGTCCGGGCGCTCCGGGCACCGAGCAGCGGCAGCGGTTCGTCATGCGGCTGGTCGAGCGGGCCGTGCGCAGCCTCGCTCAAGCCAGCGGCACCTCGCGCCTCGGGGTCCGGGTCCGCCCGGGTAGCCCGACGGATGCCGTCGTGGCGGCCTTTGTGTGGCGACGGCGGAACCGCGGCCGGGCCCTCGGCCACGGCATCGGCCCGGTCCTGCAGGCGTGGCTCGACGGTGCGGACGTCGTCGCCGAGCAGGGGCTGCTCATCAGCCAGAGCGAGCCCGGCGAACGGCCCTCGATCCTCAAGCCCACCATCCCCGTCGCCTCGGTGACCGGCACCAACGGCAAGACCACGACGACCCGCCTCCTCGGCCACATCGGCATGACGGCGGGCCTGCGCACCGCCTGGTCGTCGACCGACGGTGTGGTCGTGCAGGGAGAGACCGTCGAGGAGGGTGACTACTCAGGGCCAGCGGGGGCACGAGGGGTGCTCACCGCGCCCGGGGTGCAGCTGGGCATCCTCGAAACCGCACGCGGCGGCATGCTCCTCAAGGGCATGGGCGTCAGTGCCAACGACGTCAGCGTCGTGACCAACGTGTCGGCGGACCACCTCGGCCTGCAGGGGATCGACACCGTCGACCAGCTGGCGGAGGTCAAGGCCATCGTCACCAAGGCGACGAAGCCCTCCGGCTGGGTCGTGCTCAACGGTGAGGACCCCCGGGTGTGGGCCATGCGCTCGGGCATCAAGGCCAAGCCCTGGGTGTTCACGCTCCGAGCCGACGCCCCGGCGGTCCGCGAGTCGCTCGACCAGGGCGGTCGCGCCATCACGGTCCTCGACGGCGACATCGCAGTGCTCGAGAACGGCCAGGACCCGGACCGGCTCGTGAGCATCCTCGACGTGCCCGCCACCCTGTCCGGCCTCTCGCACCACAACATCGCCAACGCGTTGGCGGGCGCGGCCGCCGCGCTGGGACTGGGGCTGCCGCGGGCGGCAGTGGTCGAGGGGCTGCGCACGTTCGCTCCCGACGACCGGCTCAACCCGGGGCGGATGAACACCTACACGTTGCGCCGGGCCGATGGCGCGGCGATCACGGTGATCGTCGACCTGGCCCACAACGAGGCGGGGCTCGAGGCGCTGATGGACGTCGCGCACGGGCTCAAGGCCCCCGGCGGCCAGGTCCACCTCGGTCTCGGCCTCGCGGGGGACCGCACCGACGAGCTCCTCGAGTCGATGGGCGAGGTCGCCGGGTTGCGCGCCGACCGGGTCGTCGCCGCGCACAAGGCGCACTACCTGCGCGGGCGCACCATGGAGGAGCTCGAGAGCCACCTGCTGGTCGGCCTCGCCCGGGCCGGCGTCGCAGACATCGACTCGTTCGACACCGAGCTGGGCGGCCTCCAGGCACTCGTGCCCGGCGCGGCTGACGGTGATGTCGTGGCGCTCATGTGTCACTCCGAGCGCGTCCAGGTCGCGAGCTGGCTCGCCGAGCAGGGCGCCACGACTGACAGCCCTGCCGACATCCGCCGCAAGGTCGTCGCGGCGCGCGGCGAGCACGAGTTCGAGGACCGGATCGCCGAGCTGTGGGCGCTGGCGGACGACGGTGCGCGCATCGACGCGGCCGCGCGGTTGCGCGCCCAGCGCCCCGGCGACCCGCGGCTGGTCTTCGAGGTGGCCAGTGCGTTCGATGCCGCAGGCAGGGAGCAGGAGGCCATTCCGCTGTACCGCGAGGCCCTCGCGGCCGGCCTGCGCGAGCCGCACCGACACCGGGCGCGCATCCAGCTCGCCTCGAGCCTGCGCGTCACCGGCCAGCCGGAGCTCGCCTACTCGCTGCTCACCGAGCTGGCCGCCGAGCGGCCGGGGAGCGCGGCGGTGCAGGCGTTCCGGGCGCTCGCGGGCGTCGACAGCGGTCGGGCCGCCGAGGCGGTCGCCGACCTCGTCGACGCGCTGTTGCACCACGCCGGCGACGACGATGCGCTGGCCTACCGGCACGCCCTCCACGGGTATGCCGCGGAGCTGCGCGCGCGCTGACCTCGCGGTCAGCGCAGCTGACCCTTCGGTCAGCTGGTGGCGGGCTCGGGCTCGGTCGCGGCAGCCTCGTCGCCAGCCACCTGGGCCTCGGACTGCATCTCCACAGGGTCGAGGTCGGGGTCGCCCAGCCCGGTGCCGGGGTGGGCGCCTGCCTGGGCCGAGTGGGTCAGCTGCTCCAGCTCGGCGAGGACCTCGGCGTGGTTGTCGACGCACAGCACGACGACGTCACCGGGGTTGGCCCGGGCCATGCAGTGCTGCACCGCGCTGACCTCGTCGAGGACCGTCTCGACCTGACGGCAGCGCACGCCCTCCTTGCCGATCTCGGCCATGGCGCCCTCGACGATGAGGGCCGCAGTCGCGCCGCGGACGCGTCCACGCAGCCGCTGGTCTTCCCGGACCACCACGACGTCGAAGTGGCGTGCGGCGAGGGCTCCCAGCTCACGCATGTCGTCGTCGCGCCGGTCGCCGGCGGTGGAGATCATGCCGATGCGCGAGATCCGGCCGAGCTCGGCCTGCCCCGCCTTCTGCGCGGCATACCCGTCGACGAACTCCCCGAGCACGCGCATGCCGGGAGCGTTGTGGCAGTAGTCGACGAAGACGTCCACGTTGTTCACGTTGACGAAGTTCATGCGGCCAGGCGAGAGGTAGTAGCTGGTGGTGAAGGTCCGCAACCCCTGGCGGATCTCGTGCAGGCCCGCGCCCGCTGCGAACGCCGCGCCCGCGGCGGCCATGGCGTTGGCGACGTTGAACTTCGCGGTGCCGCCGAAGGTGGACGGCAACAGGTGGGTCCACGCGAGCTGCATCGAGCGGCGGCCATGCTTGATGACGATCATGTCGCCGCGCTCGGTGGGCTCGAGCACCACCGCTCGGCCCCCCCGACGGCAGTGTGCGTCGATGAGCTCGCGCACGCTGCTGCCGGGCGCCTCCAACGAGAACCACACCACGCTGCCGGAGCACCGACGACGCATCTTGCGGACCAGCGGCTCGTCGGCGTTGAGCACCGCGAACCCGTCGCGCGGGACCGCTTCGACCACGACGGCCTTGACATCGGCGAGCTGTTCGAGGGTGTCGATGCCCTTCATGCCGAGGTGGTCGGGGGCGACGTTGGTGACCACGGCGACGTCGTTGCGGTCGTAGCCCAGGCCCTCGCGCAGGATGCCGCCGCGCGCGACCTCCATGACCGCGAAGTCGACGCGGGGGTTCTGCAGCACCATCCGCGCCGAACGCGGCCCGGACGCATCGGCTTTGTAGACGAGGCGCTCGTCGATGACGATGCCGTCGGTGGAGGTCATGCCGACCTTGCGCCCGATCCCCTTGAAGATGTGGGCGATCATCCGCGAGGTCGTCGTCTTGCCGTTGGTGCCGGTCACGGCCACGATCGGCACGCGTGACGCGGACCCGGGTGGGAACAGCAGGTCGACGACAGGCTTGGCGATGAACTGCGGCTCGCCCACCGTCGGGTGGGTGTGCATGCGGAAGCCAGGGGCGGCGTTCACCTCGCAGATCGCGCCGCCCGTCTCGCGTACGGGTGAGGCGATGTCCGGGCAGATGAAGTCGATACCCGCGACGTCGAGGCCGATCATCCGGGCGGCTTCCTCGGCGATCTCGACGTTGTCGGGGTGGGCCTCGAAGGTCCGGTCGACGGAGATGCCGCCGGTCGACATGTTGCCGGTGAGCGCCAGCTTGACCATCTGGTCCTTGGGCGGCACGTCGTCCATCGCGAAACCCTGGTCGCGGACCAGCGCGATCGCGCCGGAGTCGACCTTGATCCGGGTGAGGACCTTCTCATGCCCGACGCCGCGGCGCGGGTCGGCGTTGGTGAGCTCGACCAGCTCGCTGACCGTGTGCACGCCGTCGCCCATGACGTGGGCCGGCACCCGCTCGGCGATCGCCTGCATGCGGCCGTCGACGATGAGGCAGCGGTAGTCGCGCCCCACGACGAGCGACTCGACGATGACGTAGCCGCGACGGGACTCACCCTCGGCGACGCCGAACGCCGCCCGGACCTCGTCGTCGGACTGCAGGTCGAGGCAGACGCCGCGGCCGTGGTTGCCGTCGAGCGGCTTGACCACGACCGGGAAGCCGATCCGACGCCCCGCCGCAACGGCGGCCTCGGCGGTGCGCACGGTCTCCTGCTTGGGGACCGGGAGCCCCGCGGAGGCCAGCAGTCGGGTGGTCATGTCCTTGTCGCTGGCGATGTCGACCGCGAGCGCCCCCGTCTTGGAGGTCATGGTCGCCCGGATCCGCTGGGCGTGCACGCCCTGGCCGAGCTGCACCAGCGATGCGGCGTTCAACCGGATGTAGGGGATGTCGCGGGAGACCGCCTCCTCAAGGATCGCGGCGGTCGAGGGCCCGAAGGAGGCGCGCTGGGCTCGGCGCAGGAACTCCCTCGAGCTCGTCGGCGAAGTCGAAGTCCGGTTCGGCCTGGACGAGGTGGTTGACCAGGCGCACGGCCAGGGTGCCCGCAGCGAGACCCACCGTCTCGTCGTTGTAGTCGTAGATGACGTTGTAACGCCCGGGCGTCCCCTTGACCGCCCGGGTCTTGCCGCGGCGCAGGTCGTGGCCGGCCTCCTGCTGGAGCTGCAGGGCGACGTGCTCCGCGACGTGGCCCAGCCAGGTGCCCTCGCGGAGTCGCTCGATGAACCCGCCCCGCACACCACGCGAGCAGGTGTGGTTCTCCAGGCCGGGCAAGAGCTCGACGAGCCGGTCGGTGAAGCCCTCGAGGGTGTCGGTCGGGTAGCCCTCGAGGACGCCGAGGTCGAGGACCAGGTGGATCGCGGGGTTGTAGGACCAGATGTTCCCCCGCGGTAGACCCGCGACTCGACGATGGTGAGCTCGGGTGCCGGGGGTCCAGTGGGGGTGGCGCGATCTGCCATGGGAACTCCTTGCGGTCGGGCCGTGCGAACCGGTGGCTGGCTCAGGCTTTCGCCGAGGCCAGGGCCACCGCGACGTCAGGGTGCTTTTCGACGAAGTCCACGAGCCGCACCTCGGAGAGGTCGAACGTAGCGCCTGCGGGAAGGGAATGCACCACAGCCCCTGACACCATGAGGGGGGCGCCACGACGGGCGTCGGGAGCGTCGGACGTGGCGGCACGGCAGTCGAGGACGAAGACCGCGCCCGAGCCGTGGACCGTGAAGGTGCGCTGGTCGCGGACCTCGATGGCCGTGTCCTCGTCGATGCCGATGCCGATGAGGCTCGGCGACGCGGCGACCATCGACATCAGCCGGCCGTAGCGCGAGCGCTGGGCGAAGTGCTGGTCGATGATCGCGCCCTGGAGCAGGCCCAGCCCGGCGCTGAGCTGGCTGTGCCGCTGGCGCGGGGTGATGCCCTCGTCGCCCATGGAGATCATGAACTGGCTCATGATCGACGCTCCCGCGGAGGTGCCACCGATCACAGCGCCGCGCGCGTGGGCACGGTGCAGGGCGTCGCCGAGCGGGGTCCCTGGGAAGCGCTGGCTCAGCTTGAGCTGGCTGCCACCACTCATGAAGATGCCGGTGGCGTCGTCGAGGAGCCGGACGAGGGCTTGGTCCTGCGACTCGAGGCGGTCCTGGGGGTTGACGACGGTCGGCTCGGGCGCGCCCAGCCGGGTGAACACCTCGGTGTACGCCGCCACGACCTCGTCCTGGAACGAGGACGCCGTCGGGATCAGGACGATCCGGGCCCGCTTGCCCCCGGCCAGCCTGACGAACCGGCGCAACACGGTGGCCTTGCCGACGCGGTCCTCGGCGCCGCCAATGATGAGCAGCGTGGGTGGCCTGCGCCGTGGGGCAGGGCTGGTCGAGGATGCCATTGCGACAGCCTAGGAGTCAGGTCGTCGGCACCGGGGGAGCGGGGGTCGGCGTGCCGTCGGCCTCGTCGGCTTCCTCGATCTCCTCGCGGGTGATGCCGAGCAAGTAGAGGACGGCGTCGAGGTAGGGCACGTTGACCGCCGTGTCGGCCTGCTCGCGCACCACCGGCTTGGCGTTGAACGCCACCCCGAGCCCCGCCGCCTCGAGCATGTCGAGGTCGTTCGCGCCGTCGCCGATCGCGACCGTTCGGGACAGGGGCAGGCCCGCCTCGTCGGCGAACCGGCGCAGCGCCAGCGCCTTGCCCGGGCGGTCGACGATCTCGCCGACCAGCCGACCGGTGAGTATGCCGTCGCGGACCTCGAGGCGGTTGGCGTGGGCGTGGTCGATGCCCAGCTCGCGCGCCAGTTCGGCCACGATCTCGATGAAGCCGCCGGAGACCACGGCGACAGTGAAGCCGAGCCGCTTGAGGGTGCGCACCAGCGTGCGGGCTCCCGGGGTGAACCGGACCGCCGCGCGCACCTCGTCGAGGACGGACACCGGTAAGCCCTCGAGGACGGCGACCCTCCGGCGCAGGCTGTCCGCGAAGTCGAGCTCGCCCCGCATCGCCGCCTGCGTGACGGCGGCAACCTCGGCCTCACGACCGGCATGCCGGGCCAGGAGCTCGATGACCTCGTCCTGGATCAAGGTGGAGTCGACATCCATGACGACGAGGCGGCGACCCCGTCGGGCCAGGCCGCCGGCCGCCACGGCGATGTCGAGGCCGTGGACGCTCGACTCGAGGGCCAGCTCGCGGCGCAGCCGCTCGACGTCAGCACCCGACACGTCGAACTCCAGGGTCGTGACCGGGTAGCGGGAGAGGCGGCGGATGCGGTCGATGTTGGCGCCGTGGGAGGCGATCCGTGCCGTGATCGCGGCGACACCGCTGGCCCGCAGCGGGTGGCCCAGGACGACCACTGCGGCGCGACCGGTGCGTCGGCGCGGGGTGTCGCCGCGCCCGTCCTTGACCTTCACCTTGAGCCCGAGCTCGCGCCCGACCGCGGCCACCACCTCGCGCAGCCGCTCCTCGACCTCGCCCGCTCCGAGGAGCATGGCCAGCGTGAGGTGGCCGCGCACCACGACCTGCTCGAGATCGACGACCTCAGCGCCGACATCGGCGATGGCGTCGAAGAACGCGCTCGTGACGCCCGGCCGGTCCTCACCACTGATGGTGACGAGCAGCGTGTGGGGATCGTCAGCGACCAGGTCAGGCACGCCGCCACGATATCCGCGCGTTCAGACCAGCTGGCGGGAGTCTCGCCATCCGACCCGAACCCCGCCCCGTCCGGTGCTGGCCGTTCCCAGTGCGTTACCACGCACCTCGGCTGAGAAGCAACCAGGTATTCGGAGCTCGAATGTCGCGTTGACCGCCAATCAGTCGGCTCATCAGGCTTCGACTGATGGAGGTTCCTCACGACCTGGGGATGTGGATCAGTCATTCCTTGGGAAATCCAGCGCACCATGCACACAAATCACACGTGAGGACGAGTGCGATGAGATTGAGAATGAGGCTGGCCGCCGTGGCCGCGACAGCGGCCATTGTGTTCACGTCCGGGGGCACGGTGGCCTGGTCGGCGCCTGGCAACAACCTGACGCCGGGCCAGAGGGCGAAGATCGTCAAGGCGCTGACCGGCCGCGGGGCGGACGCTGCCACGGCTCAGGAGGTCGCCTCCAGCGACCAGGCGGCGAGTGTCGCGGTGGGGAGGCACACGGAGAGCGGCACCGTCGTGAACCGCCATCCGGCCACAGGCGGCAGGGGCGGGGTTGTGCCGTACGCGCTCGGCTCCTGCAGCGGCTACTCCGGGTACGACTGGGTGCGGTCCTATGTGGACAACGCGGTGGGTGTGGCCATGGCCAGCATCTACCTGCAGACCAACTGGTGCTTCAACTACTCGCGGGTCACCTACGCCGCCAGTTATCGGACCTATACCGTCTACGCCGCAGGCTCCTTGAACATGGTCTGGGAGGGCTGGGCGGAAAACCCGGTGGAACAGTACTTCTACACCAGCGGTGGACACGTCAACGGCGGGGTGTTTACCTACAGCGAGGGCGAGTTCGGCAACTGCATCCTCCACTATGGGTGCTTGAACTACATTCAGCCCTGGACGGAGACCCGCAACTACTGGAACGGCACCTCGCTGGAGAGTGGCGGGAGGTAGGGCATGGCGGTGAGCAGCACGACAGATGCCACCCGAGGTCGCCCGGGCCTGTGGTGGCTGCTGGGGGTGTTGGCGGCAACCTCGGTCTTCCCTGGCCTCGGGGCTGCGGTGGCGTTCGGCGCCGCGTGGAGGTTGCCCCGGCGGCGAGTCGCGTTCATCGTCCTGGCGGTCGCCCTGATCGTCTGGACGCTGCTCTTCACCCCTTGGGGCGGTGGAATCGAACGGGGTACCTCGGTCCAGCACCACTGATCCACCATCAGGCCGCCGTCTCGACGGAGGACTCGGTCCCCCGTGGTTCGTGAGGTAGGTGGTCCCATCGATGGTCTTCGATACGGGTCGATACAAGACCATGTACGGCTCGCCTGCACCTGTGTGAATCAGGTCCCATCACCCGCGGGAAATGGAGCCACTCGACGCTGGGCAATGCCCCGTATGCCGCAGCGACGGTGGGTGCCTCAGGCTCCCTGGTGGGAGTCGCGCCAGGCGACCAGTTCCCGCAGGGGGAGCGAGGTCGTACCGCGGGCCGCTGAGTCCGACGGTGAACAGGCGGGTGCCCACGGCATACAGATCCTCGGCGGCGGCGACGTAGTCCCCGACCGACTCGGGGTGACGCCCTGGTTTGGCGGACACCCCGGCGGAGCGCTCGATCTCGGCGGGGTCCCTCCCCAGCTTCGTGCACCACTCGTCGAGGACCGCGTGCTTGTGGGCGATCGTCGGGGCGCCCCCGAAGCCGTGCCAGATGGTCGCGTGCTCGGCCACGATCCGGAGGGTCTTGCGCTCACCGCCACCGCCGATGAGGACGGGGATCTCGCGGGTGGGCGGTGGGTTGAGCCTGGCCCACCGCTCCCGGATGAGCGGCAGATCGCGCGCCAGGGCATCCAGCCGCCCACCGGCGGTGCCGAACTCGTACCCGTACTCGTCGTAGTCGCGCTCGAACCAGCCGGAGCCAATGCCCAGGATGAGGCGGCCGTCACTGATGTGGTCCACGGTGCGCGCCATGTCGGCCAGCAGCTGCGGGTTGCGGTAGCTGTTGCAGGTCACGAGGGCGCCGATCTCGACACGCTCGGTCGCCTCGGCCCAGGCGCCGAGCGTCGTCCAGCACTCGAAGTGCGCGCCGTCCGGCTCGCCGTACAGCGGGAAGAAGTGGTCCCAGGTGAAGACGACGTCGACGCCGATCTCCTCCGCCTGCGCGACGGCTCGGCGGATAGCGGGGTAGTCCGCGTGCTGCGGTTGGAGCTGGACGCCGATCCGGATGGGTCTGCTCGTCACTGGGGAACGTCCTGGAACTTGGCGATGACGGTCAGGCCCGACTCGGTGACCATGAACCCCCGGGCCCGGTCGGCGTCGGCATCGACCCCGATCGTGGTGTTCTCCGGGACGACGACACCCTTGTCGATGATGGTCTTCTTGATGACGCACCCGCGGCCGACCTCGACCCCGTCGAGCAGGACGCTGTCGTCGATGGTCGTGCCGCTGTGGATGTGGCAGCGCGGCGAGAGCACGGAGTTGGTCACGGTGGCGCCCGAGATCACGACGCCGGGGGAGACCGCCGAGTTGTGCGCCTCGCCGAACTTGCCGGCCGCTCCGTGCACGAGCTTGGCTGGCGGGAACGGCCCGTAGTCGGTGTAGATCGGCCAGTCGTAGTTGTAGAGGTTGAAGACGGGGTGGATCGAGACGAGGTCCATGTGGGCCTCCCAGTAGGAGTCCATCGTCCCGACATCGCGCCAGTAGGCCTGGTCGCGGGGAGTGGCCCCAGGGATGATGTTGTCCTTGAAGTCGTAGACGTAGCCGCGGCCCTCGTCGACGAAGGCCGGCACGATGTCGCCGCCCATGTCGTGCTTGCTGCCGCTGCGGTCGTTGTCCTGGGTGACTGCCTCGATGAGTACGTCCGCGTCGAACACGTAGTTGCCCATGGAGGCCAGGACCTCGTCGGGGGAGTCGGGCAGGCCCTTGGCGTCTTTCGGCTTCTCCTTGAAGGCTCCGATCCGGCGGTGGTCGGCGTCGTCGACCTCGATGACCCCGAACTGGTCGGCCAGCGAGATGGGCTGGCGGATCGCGGCCACGGTGACTCCCGCGCCGGTCTCCATGTGCTGGGCCACCATCTGCGAGAAGTCCATGCGGTACACGTGGTCCGCCCCGACGACGACGACGATGTCGGGCTTCTCGTCGTGTACGAGGTTGAGGCTCTGGAAGATCGCGTTCGCTGACCCGAGGTACCAGTTCTTGTCGATGCGCTGCTGCGCGGGCACCGGCGTCACGTAGTTGCCGAGCATGTTCGACATGCGCCAGGTCTTGGTGACGTGCCGGTCGAGGCTGTGGGACTTGTACTGGGTCAGCACGACCACCTTCAGGTAGCCGCTGTTCACCACGTTGCTCAGCGCGAAGTCGATGAGGCGGTAGATGCCGCCGAACGGCACCGCGGGCTTGGCCCGGTCCGCCGTGAGCGGCATCAGCCGCTTGCCTTCACCGCCCGCGAGGACGATGGCCAGCACTTTGGGTCCACCCGATCGGTACGCCATGAGCCGACCCTAGGGAATGCATGCCCTCGCGGCGACCCCATGGCGGGACTAATCTCACGCAGGTGAGAGTCGACGTGCTGACCAAGGAGTACCCGCCGAACATCTACGGTGGCGCGGGGGTGCACGTCGCAGAGCTGGTGCGGGCCCTGCGCGAGCGCGGCGACATCGACACGAGGGTGCGCGCATTCGGCTCCCCGGTGTCCGAGGCCGGCACCGAGGGGTATGCCGACCTGCCCCAGCTGAGCGCCGCGAACGCGGCCGTCCGCACGATGGGCGTCGACCTCTCGATGGCGGGTGACTGCGTCGGGGCCGACCTCGTCCACTCGCACACCTGGTACGCGAACTTCGGTGGACACGTCGCCTCGCTGCTCGGCGGGATGCCGCACGTCGTCACGGCCCACAGCCTCGAACCCATGCGCCCGTGGAAGGCCGAGCAGCTCGCCGGTGGCTACCGGTTGTCGTCGTTCATGGAGCGCACCGCCTTCGAGGCCGCGGATGCCGTGGTGGCGGTGAGCGAGGGGATGCGCCAGGACGTCCTGCGCAGCTACCCGGGCATCGACCCCGAGCGGGTGAAGGTCGTGCACAACGGCATCGACTCCGAGCTGTGGCAGCGCCATCACGACGCTGACACGGTCCGCAGGCACGGCGTCGACCCCGACGGGAAGGCGGTCGTCTTCGTCGGCCGGATCACCCGTCAGAAGGGGTTGCCCTACCTCCTGCGCGCTGCGGCCCAGCTGCCGCCTGATGTCCAGCTGGTGCTCTGCGCCGGAGCGCCCGACACCCCGGAGATCATGGCCGAGGTCGAAACCTTGATGGACCAGCTCAAGGCGACCCGCGACGGCGTGGTGTGGATCCCGGAGATGCTGCCGCGAGCCGAGGTCATCGCGCTGCTGTCGGCAGCCACGGTCTTCGCCTGCCCCTCCATCTACGAGCCGTTGGGCATCGTCAACCTCGAGGCCATGGCCTGCGAGCTGGCTGTGGTCGCCACCGCGACCGGCGGAATCCCCGAAGTCGTCGTGGACGGCGAGACCGGCTGGCTCGTGCCGATCGAGCAGAAGCAGGACGGCAGCGGCATACCCCTCGACGCCGATCGGTTCGTCGACGACCTCGCCGCCGCGCTGACCGACGCGGTCAGCGACACCGGCCGGGCCGAGGCGATGGGGGTGGCCGGCCGCCGCCGCGCAGTCGAGTCGTTCTCGTGGTCGAGCATCGGCGAGCAGACCCACCGGGTCTACGCGGACGTGCTCGCACGGCGGGCCGCGTCAGCCTGAGCCCGTCAGCCTGAGCCGGTCAGCCTGAGCGCTCGATCACGCCGGCCGCCAGCCGGCCAGCACGGCGCAGGCGGCATTGGTCGCGTCCGCGAGGGCATGGTCCGCGGCGCGCTGCAGCCGCAGCAGGATCGTGTGCCGCGTGCTCGCTGCGGCCGCGGTGAGTGCTCCGTCGCCGGCGGCGAGCGCGACGTCGACCACCTGGCTGATCGTGCCGGCCAGGGCGATGACGCGCGCCGGCCGAGGAGGCAGCCCCGGCGGTAGCCCCCACCGACCACCGAGCGCGGCGTCGGCGAGCTCTCGGGCGGCATCGGCAGCGAACGGCTGACCGCCGATGGCGTCGAGGTGCGCCGTCGCGGCCGCGATCTCCTCGCGCAGGTGTCTCTCCAGCTGGGACGACTCCAACGCCTCGACACGGTGCCGTGGCACCGGATCGGCGTCGTACACGGCCCAGTCGACCCGGGTGCCGACGTCGAGCGCACCGCCGCCCGCCCCGTATGCCGCGATCGTCGGGACGAGCATGCCCCCAAGACCGGGGACGAAGACGCACTCGCCGGCGTCGGCGGCACAGCCCTGGACGCGCGCCGAGGCACCCGGCATACCGGTCAGGTCACCGGGACTCGGGAGGGCGACGAGCAGCGCCTGCTCGCCCAGCTGGCGCCACAAGGTGAGGCGGTCGAGATCGCCTGCCACGTGGTCGACATCGGGCAGCGCCCGGGCCACTGCCTCGTCCGCTGGAGAGCCCGTCGCCCATGCTGAAGTCGTCCACAGCGAAAGCCGCACGGACGCAGGGAGCTCGGGCACCCGGTCATGCTAAGCCGATAGGGTCCGGTGCCATGAGTGACGTCCTTGAGTTCGCAGGAGTGAGTGTCGTCCGCGGCCACACGACCCTGCTCGACGACATCACCTGGGAGGTCGAGGAGGGCCAGCGCTGGGTCATCCTCGGCCCCAACGGCGCGGGCAAGACCACGTTGCTCCAGCTCGCGGCCGGCCGCATGCACCCGACCCGCGGCGTCGCCGGTGTGCTCAGCGAAGTGCTCGGCGCCGTCGACGTGTTCGAGCTCCGTCCGCGCATCGGGCTCGCGTCCGCCGCCCTCGCCGAGCGCATTCCCGGCGACGAGATCGTGCACAACGTCGTCGTGACCGCCTCGTACGGCGTCGTGGGGCGTTGGCGCGAGACCTATGACCAGCTCGACCACGTCCGCGCCGCGGAGCTGCTGGGGGCGCTCGGTGCCGACCACCTCGCCGACCGCACCTACGGCACGTTGTCCGAGGGAGAGCGCAAGCGGGTCCAGATCGCGCGCGCCCTCATGACCGACCCCGAGCTGATGCTGCTCGACGAGCCGGCGGCAGGGCTCGACCTCGGCGGCCGGGAGGACCTGGTCCGTCGCCTGGGAGTCCTCGCGGCCGACATCGAGGCACCAGCGCTGGTGCTGGTGACCCACCACGTCGAGGAGATCCCGCCGTCCTTCACCGACGTGCTGCTGCTGCGCGAGGGCCGGGTCGTCGCGCAGGGCCCGTTGGAGCTCACCCTCACCGAGGAGAACCTCTCCGCCACCTTCGGCATGCCGCTCGAGCTCGAACGCCGCGGCCACCGCTGGGCGGCGCGCGCACGGCTGGACGAGGGAACGTCCGGGGCTCCGCCTTCGTCCTAGAGTTGCGTGACCATCGCTGCGTTCTGACCAATGAAGGGGAGGGGCCGATGGACTGGTTCGGGGAGAACCCCTGGCTGGCCTGGCTGGGTATCGCGTTGGTGCTGGCCGCCATCGAGGCTGCCACCGTCAGCTTCGTGTTCCTCATGCTCGCGGGTGGGGCTCTGGCCGCGGCCATCGCCTCCGCCCTCGGGGCCTCGTTCACCGTCCAGGTGGTCATCGCCGTGCTCGTGGCGGGCGGTCTGCTCCTCACGGTGCGACCGCTGATCACGCGGCGCTTCATGGTCGCCGAGGCGAGCCACACCATCGGGGCCAGGAGCTTGGTTGGTCGCAGCGGTCATGTCCTCCAGACCGTGACCGAGAACGACGGTCGCGTGAAGCTCGGCGGCGAGACGTGGTCGGCGCGCACTGTCAGTGGCGCCATGCAGTGCCAGCCCGGGCAGCAAGTCCGGGTTGTGTCCATCGAGGGGGCCACCGTGATCGTCACCGGCGACACGTCGGGTCAGAAATCGGAGTGAACGTGAACGGCATCGGTGCAGGGTTCATCGTCCTGCTCATCCTGGTCGCCTTTGCGCTGATCGTGCTCTTCCGCACGGTGCGCATCGTCCCCCAGCAGACAGCGCTCATCATCGAACGGCTCGGCCGCTACGCCCGCACCCTGGAAGGCGGTATCCACTTCCTCATCCCGTTCGTCGACAAGGTCAGGGCGAATGTCGACCTCCGTGAGCAGGTCGTGTCGTTCCCGCCCCAGCCGGTGATCACGAGCGACAACCTCGTCGTCAACATCGACACCGTCATCTACTACTCGGTCATCGACGCGAAGTCCGCGGTCTACGAGATCGCGAACTTCATCCAGGGCATCGAGCAGCTCACGGTCACCACGCTGCGTAACGTCATCGGCTCGCTCGACCTCGAGCAGACGCTGACCAGCCGCGACCAGATCAACGCCCAGCTGCGCGGGGTGCTCGACGAGGCGACCGGCAAGTGGGGCATCCGCGTCAACCGGGTCGAGCTCAAGGCCATCGACCCGCCGATGTCGATCCAGGAGTCCATGGAGAAGCAGATGAAGGCCGAGCGTGACCGCCGTGCCGTCATCCTCATCGCCGAGGGCTCCAAGCAGTCCAACATCCTCACGGCCGAGGGAGAGAAGCAGAGCCAGATCCTGCGGGCCGAGGGTTCGGCACAGGCGCGCATCCTCGAGGCCCAGGGCCAGGCCCGCGCCATCCAGCAGGTGTTCGACGCCATCCACCGCGGCAAGCCGACCCAGAAGCTGCTGGCCTACCAGTACCTCCAGGTCCTGCCGCAGATCGCCCGCGGCGACGCCAACAAGATGTGGATCATCCCCAGCGAGCTCACCGATGCCCTGCGTGGGATCGGTGGCGCCCTCGGCGTCCCGGAGAAGGGCCGTGGCCCTGACGGGGACGACGAGGAGTGGGTGGACCCGGGCGACGCCCAGGACGTGTTCCAGGAGACCGTCCTCGAGGACCCCAAGCAGGCGCTGGCCGAGGCGCGCGGCATGGCGGGCAAGGCCAGCCAGGAGGCCACCGAGCACGCCGCGCCCGCGTCACGCGTCCAGCCGACCGTCGGCCCACCCGCCGACGCGGTGCCCCCGTACGAGCCGCCGCCGTTCGAGCCTCCGGCCCCGCCGGCGGAGGGGACCGAGCCACCCCGCACCTGACGACCCGCACCTGACGACCCGCACCTGACGACCACCACGGTATGCCGCCCGCTCACCGCTGCGGGCGGCATACCGCTGCCCTAGGGTCCGTCCCGCGTCGGTAGGGTGACCCGGTGTCTGTCCTCGAAGCCGCCGGGATCCTCCTGGCTGGCATGGCGGCGGGCACCATCAACACCGTCGTCGGATCCGGGACGCTGATCACGTTCCCCACCCTGGTGTTCCTCGGCTATCCACCGGTGGTCGCCAACGTCTCCAACACCGTCGGCCTGGTGGCAGGCGGGGTGACCGCGGTCCACGGTTACCGCGAGGAACTGCGCGGTGCGGGCCGCACCCTGGGCCGGCTCGCACCCGCCTCACTCGTCGGCGGGGTCGTCGGGGCGGTGCTGCTCCTGTGGCTTCCTGCTGCCGCGTTCCAGGCCATCGTCCCGGTGCTCATCGCCCTCGGGCTCGCGCTCGTCCTGGTGGGACCGCGGCTGCAGCGTCGCGCACTCGAGCGGCACGAGGCCGGGGTTCCGCGGGCGGCATGGCACGGCGCCGCGCTCGTCGCGGGGGTCCTGGTCGCAGGCATCTACGGGGGGTACTTCGGCGCGGCCCAGGGGGTCATCCTGATGGGCCTCATGAGCGCGTTGTCGAGCGACCCGATCCAGCGGCTCAACGGCTACAAGAACGTCCTCGCCACCATCGTCAACGCTGTGGCCGCGGTGACCTTCATGGTCGTGGCCTGGCACCAGATCGACTGGCTGGTCGCCCTGCTCGTCGGGGTCGGGGCGTTCGTCGGGGGTGTCATCGGGTCACGCGTGGGCCGTCGGCTGCCGCCCGTCGCGCTCCGCGCCGTGATCATCGTCGTGGGCGTCGTCGGCATCATCAAGATCGTCTGGTTCAGCTGACGACCATGCCGATCCAGATCGCCGACCCCAACGACCCCCAGGTCGCCGACTACGTCTCGCTGACGGACGTCGCCCTGCGCCGGCGCGCGGAGCCAGAGCGTGGCCTCTACATCGCCGAGTCGGAGAAGGTCATCCGTCGCGCCCTCGGGGCCGGCCACCAGCCGCGCAGCTATCTCATGGCACAGCGCTGGCTCACCGAGCTCGCCGACGTCGTGGAGGCGGCCGAGCGCAGCGGCGTGCCGGTCTTCGTCGGAGAGCACGACGTCATCGAGCAGCTCACCGGGTTCCACCTGCACCGAGGGGCGCTCGCGTCGATGCAGCGCCCGCAGCTGCCGAGTGTGGAGTCACTGGTTGCCGAGGCGCGCGGCGGCAGGATCGCGATCTTCGAGGACATCGTCGACCACACGAACCTCGGAGCTGGCTTCCGGGCGGCGGCAGCCCTGGGTGTGGACGCGGTCCTGATCACGCCTCGTTGTGCGGACCCGCTCTACAGGCGTTCGATCCGGGTGTCCATGGGAACGGTCTTCCAGGTGCCCTGGACGCGCCTGGCCCACTGGCCGGACGACCTCCAGCTGCTCAGACACGCGGGGTTCCGCACCGCCGCGCTCGCGTTGAGCGACGACTCGATCACCTTGGACGAGCTGGCGCGCCGGGACCACGAGAGCCTGGCCCTCATCCTCGGCACGGAAGGCCACGGTCTGCACCCGGCAACCCTCGCTCAGGTCGATGATGTGGTCCGCATCCCGATGGGCGGCAACGTCGACTCCCTCAACGTGGCGGCCGCCGCAGCCGTGGCGTTCTATGCCACGCGACGGCACCCGGCCTGATCGCACTCAGGCGGTCCTGTCGACGCGCTCACCAAGGAGCCGGTCATGGCTGCCGGGCTGGAGGTCCCAGCGCGATGCGCGCGCCGGCTTCGGACACGAGGACGATGTCCATTGGACTCCCAAACCTTGGTGGCTGCATCCAGCAGGCGGCATCGGGCTCTAGGGGTCAGATCGCCTTGGCCGCCTGGAGCCGGTTCAAGGCAAGCCATCCAAGCGGGATCGGTAGCCAGTACGTGGCGACGCGGTACAGGAGTACTGAGGACACCGCGACCCCCGCGTCGACACCGATGGCGACGAGGCCGGCCGACACGGCGGCTTCGATGCCGCCCAGGCCGCCCGGGGTGGGCACGGCCGACCCGATGATGGCACCGGCGAAGTAGACGACGGCGACCGCCGCGATTGGCGGGTGGGCTCCGAACGCCCTTGTGGCGCAGACGAGCGCGGAAACGAAACTGACGTCCAGCAGCAGGGAACCCCCGACCATGCGCGCCAGCTTGGCGGGGCTGCGCAGCACCCGCAGGATCTGAGGCCCGACAGTGCGAACCTGAGGAACGATCCGGTCCTTGGCGAACTGGCGGACCTTCGGCACCGCCGACATGAAGAGGAGCACGAGAACCACGACGAGGATCCCGGCGACCAAGGCCGGCGATGGAGCAAACGATGCGTGGGTACCGGTACCCGCCACCGCGCCGGATGCCAGCAGCAGGACCAGGTAGCTGCACAGCTGGGCGGCCTGGACCAGACCGATGGTTGCCGCGGCGGTGGCTGGGGCGAGTCCGGATCTCACCAGGTATCTCGTGTTGAGGGCGATGTTGCCCACGGCAGCGGGTGCCACCAGCCCACTGAAGGCGACAGCGAGCTGGGTCAGGTAGGTCCGCACGAACGAAAGCCGGGCCTCGACCGCGCCCGAGATCGACAAGGTCGGTCCGACGAAGGTGGCCGCCGCGAAGGCGACACACCCCGCGACCCACCACCAGTTCGCGTGGCTCACCAAGGCGAGCAGGTCCACCTTCGCGAGCTGCGTCAACACGACGTATGCGGCGACGCCCCCACCAACGACCGTCAGCAGGGCGCGCACGGTGACGCGACGCAGCTCCACCGGTTCGGGAGCAGGTTGGTCCGGCTGCAGCAGGGCCACGCGGTGCCGCAGGTCGTCGAGCACCGAACCAGCGTCCTTCAACGACGCACGCGTGCTGTGACCCAGTGCCACCTTCTGCACCAGCGGAAGGACCCGCCGGATCGGTTCCGCGCCCAGGACAGCCACGGCCGAGTCGACCGCGCGCGGCACACCGACAGCCAGCGAGACGGAGACGAGCACCTGGGCAAGGTCAAGGCGCAAGGTGAGGTCGTCGGCGGCGATGTCGCCCGAGCCCAGTGAGGTCACTCCCGGCGGGTCGCCGACGAGCAGGACGTGGGGCTCCAGCTCTCGGTGGGTGACCTTGGCACGCTGCATGCGCGAGACCATGGTCCACAGCTGCGCAAGGGCCTGGTCGCTGGTGCCCTGCGCCGAGTGCGCCAGCGTCGGGCCGTTCGCGGGCTTGAGGACCAGGACAGAGCAGAACGCTCCGACCGGTGCCGTTGCGACCAACCGTGGGGCCGACAGACCCAGTCGCTGGAAGGTCAAGGCCATCAGGCTGCGGTACTCGACCTCCGAACGGACGGTCAGGGAGGGCCTTCGCGTCGATGCGCTCTGAAGGCGAAGCCGTCGGCCCAGTGCCTGCAACGTTGCCAGACCGAAGGTGTCTCGATCGATCACCACCGCGTCGAGGTCGCCCTCGTCGGTCTCGGCACGGTATCTGCGGTCGCCGCGTTGACCGGTCGTCTCCAGGGTCAGGCGTCGCAGCGGGATCCCAGCCGCGACGATGACCCCCGCGATCTGGCGTCCGTTCGGAAGGGTGACCTGCGCGCCGAAGCCATAGCGGAACGCCAACCCGATGGCCCAGCCGAAGACAAGCGAGAGCCCCAACGACAGCGCTGTACTGGCGCCGCTGAGAAACCCGGTCAAGACGGTCGATCCCAACACCAGGACGGCGACACGCTGGTGCCATCGGCGCCCTGCCACCCGGCATACGGTGAGAAAGGCGATCAGCGAGACCTCCACCGCCGAAACCGGGGTCGTGCGCCCCTCAGCCACGGGCCGGGTGAGCACCGCCAGGACGCCACCCATGTGTCCGTCAAGGATCACGGCATTGAGTCCCACCACGATGCCAGCGGACACCGTGGCCGCGCCGACCGCCTGCACAAGCTGGACCAGCCTGGCCTGCGCCGCCAGCTCAGCGCCCACGGCCAACGGCAGCGCGATCACCCCCACCCCGCCCGCCCAGCCGAGAATGGTGAGCAGCAGACGAGGCAGGCCCCCCGTGGCCAGATGCAGATCGCTTTCCAGCGCGCCAGCGGTGCCGATCGCGACGTCACCCAGGACCACCGCGGTGACCAGCACGACGACTGCCCCGACAAGCCGGATGAGGTCCGACGGGCGACGGACGCGGGCAGGCAGGCGCGGCTCGACTACCTCGACCGCCGCCGCGTCCACCGGCGGGCTCTGCGAGCTCAGGAGTCCACCGCATCGGTCGGCGCTGGCGCGGCCACCTCGTCGTCAGCCTGTGGACGCTCCGTGATGTCGTCATCGAGGGCGGCAAGCTCAGGGTGCAGCTCGTACCTGTGGTGGAAGGTCTCGACGATGCTGAGCACGGCCGCCGTCACCGGTATGCCGATGATCGCGCCCACCGGGCCGAACAGGGCTGCCCCGATGAACACTGCGGCGAGGGCCACTGCGGGATGAATGTCCATGGTTCGACGACTGATCCGCGGGGTGAGTACGTAGTTCTCGATCTGCTGGTAGATCGTGGCGAACACGATGATGTACAGCACGGTGACCGGCTTGCTGGTTGCCGCGAACAGGCACGGCAGCAACACACCCACGTAGGTGCCGATGGTGGGGATGAACTGTCCGACCACACCGGCAACGATGCCCAGCGGAAGCCAGAACGGCACTCCGATGACCCAGAAGAACGCGCCGTGCGCCACCGCTGAGATGGCGGCGAGCACGACCTTGGACGTGACAAAGCCGCCCGTCTTCTCCACCGAGATGGTCCACACGGTCATCAGCATCGGCTGGTGCCTCGGCGGCAGGAAACGACCGATCGTCTGTCGCAGCGTGATGCTGTCCGCGGACAGGTAGTACGCGAAGACCAGAATCGTCAGCCCATCGAAGAGCGCGGTCACCACAGAGCCGAACACGCCGATCAGGCCACCGCCATAGCTCGTCGCGAAGGTGGCGATCCGGGCCGGTGTCAGGTCCATGCTGCGTTCGACGCTGGCCACGTCGATCTTCGTCTTGAATGTGGAGTTGACCCAGTCCAGCCCCGAGCTGATGGTCCCCGGCAGAGCCTTCGACAGTGCATCGACCTGAGCCAGGAGCAGCTGCCCGAAGAGCGCGCCGATCCCGATGAGGACGAGCAGCAGGAGCAGCATCGTCAGACCCGAAGCCAGGGACCGCTTGACACCGCGCCCGGTCAGCAGCAGCACCATCGGTTCCATGCCGATCGACAGCAACCACGCCAGCAAGAGAAGGAAGAGAAACGAGCTCAGCGCGTGGAAAGCCCAGAAGGCGACCATGAACAGGACGATGATGATGCCGACACTGACTGCGGTGCGTCTCGTGGTCGACGGCGTGAAAGCCACCCAGTGCAGTGCTGAGGTGCGCCCGCCGTGATCCCGCCTTGGGGCATCACGGTCGGAGGGGTCCACAGCATACGGTGGGCGCGTCATGTGAGCAGCCTAGGACGTCGACTGCCGTCCCACCCGCGGCGCCTTCGTGCAGCGACGTAGTCCTCGAAGGTGGGGCCAACGGCCGAGCGTGTCGAGGGTCAGTCGACGAGACGGTCCAGCAGGGTGTGCAGCTGCGCGGCCGGGTCGCTCGTGAGGCCGCCGTGCACCGGTCCGGGCTGCACAACGGTGCTCCTGGGGGCGCTGAGCCAGCCGAACCGACGCCCGAGGCCTCCCAGCGTGGGCAGGCCGCCGCCGGTGACTCCGCGGCATACCTGGCAGACGGTCTCGAGCGAGGCCGACACGGCCTCGAGGTCGACGCTCGGCGCCAACGCGCGCAGGCGTCCCTCGTCGACGCGGTAGGCCGCTTCGAGGAAGTCGGCGCCCTGGCTGTAGAGCACCACACCGACGTTGACGAACTCCTCGCGCTCCACCCGCGGTACGCAGCGCAGGACGACGTACTGGTAGCCGTAGCGGCTCATCGCGCGCCTCCGGGGAGCCAGGCCTGGGGGGTGGTGACGCGGGCGAGCAGGTGCTCGACGTAGGCCGCCCGGACGGCGTCCGGGGCGTCGAGACCGGGCGCCGTCTCCAGCCACAGGTCGGGGACCGCAGCGGCTACTGCCCCGAGCGCGGATGCGGTGACCAGGGGTGCGAGGCGGGTGTGGGCCGCGTGCAGGTCGCCGGCGACGTCCCGCAGGACATGGGTGCTGGCGTCGTACGGCTGGGCGACGAACCGCGCCGGGTCGGCGCCGCGGCTCGGCCACGCGTGGTGGAAGTACAAGGCGGCGCCGTGGTCGATCAGCCACGGGTTGCGGTGCCAGACAAGGAGATTGGGGTTGCTCCAGGTGCGGTCGACATTGGCCGTGAGCGCGTCGAGCCAGAGGATGTCGGCCGCCGTCTGCGGGTCCGGGGGTCGCGACCCGTCGTAGCCGAACGAGCCCGGCAGGAAGTCGATCCCGAGGTTGAGGCCAAGACTCGCGGTGAGCAGGTCCTGCACCTCCTCGTCGGCCTCGTACTTGGCGATCGGTGCTTGGAGGTCGACGACGGTCATCCTCGGGACGTTGAGCCCGAGCGCCCGCGCCAGCTCGCCGACGATGACCTCGGCGACGAGCACCTTCACGCCCTGGCCGGCGCCGCGGAACTTCAGCACGTACGTGCCCAGGTCGTCGGCTTCGACGATGCCGGGCAGCGACCCGCCCTCGCGCAGGGGCGTGACGTAGCGGGTGGCGGTGACCTGGTCGAGCACGGCGCCCAGCCTAGGGGTGGGCGCCGTGCTCGCGTCGCAGGTGCCGGCCCAGTGCCGGCGCGGGTGTCCCTCAGGCGTCTCCGACGGTGAGCGCCTCGGCCTCCAGGGCGCTGCCCTGGGGCTCGGCTCCGTGCCCGGGTTGGCGGTCGATGGCCGAGATGAGCGGGCTCGCGGTGAGCAGGACGCCGATGGCGAGCAGCACTGCCCCGGCGCCGACCCAGAACGGGATGTTGGCTGCGCGTTCGCCGAGGGTGCCGGCGAGCCACGGCGCGACGGCGCCCCCGCCGAACCGCACGAAGCTGTATGCCGCGGACGCCACGCCGCGCTCCACCGGTGAGATCTTCATGACGGTCTCGGTGATCAGGGTGTTGTTGATCCCGAGGAACGCGCCCGCGAGGATCACCCCGATGACCAGGACCGGCTGGTGGCCGGTGCCGAGCGCCATCGCGACCAGGACGAGCGCGAAGCCGATGAGCGCCCCGACCAGCCCCGGCAGGGTGCCGAAGCGGCGCTGGATCCGTGGCGCGACCACGACCGAGGTGAAGGCGAGGAGCACGCCCCAGCCGAAGAACACCAGACCCACGGCGTGGGCTCCGAGGCCCAGCGGGAACGGCGTCCAGGCCAGGAGGGTGAAGAAGCCGAAGTTGTACAGCAGCGCAGTGATCCCGACGGTGAGCAGCCCGCGGTGGGTCAGCGCACGCAGGGGTGCGGCGATCGAGGTGCGACGCCCGGTCGGCGGTGTGGCGGGCAGGGTCGTGATGATCGCGACGAACGCCACGGCCATGAGCACGCTGACGCCCCAGAAGGGCCACCGCCACGAGTGGGCGCCGAGCCAACCGCCGAGCAGCGGCCCGGCGGCGATCCCGACGCCCAGGGCTGCTTCGTAGAGGATGATCGCCTGGCCGACCGAGCCGCTCGCAGCGCTGACGATGGTTGCGAGGGCGGTGGCGATGAACAGCGCGTTGCCCAGCCCCCAGACCGCCCGGAAGGCCACGATGCCACCGATGGTGTCCTGCGCTCCGGCGAGACCGGCTCCGATGATGATGACGACCAGCCCGAGAAGCAGGGTGCGCTTGGCCCCCGTGCGGCTCGAGACCCAGCCGGTGCCGAGCATGGCCAGACCCATGACGGCCATGTAGCTGGTGAACAGCAGGGACACCTGCGACGGGCCTGCGCCGAGGTCGTCGGCGATCGGTTTGAGGATGGGATCGACCAGGCCGATGCCCATGAACGCGATGACGCAGGCGAAGGCGACGGACCAGACGGTCTTGGGTTGGCGCCACATGATGGTTCAGGATTCCTTCCGGGTGGGGACAGCACGGACGAGCAGGTCGTCCATGACTTCGATCGCAGCGCGCAGGCGCGCGATGTCGTGGTCGTCGAGCGCGTCGAGGGTCGGGGCGAGCGCGGCGAGTCGGGCCGCGCGCACCCGCTCGAGCGTGGCCCGGCCTCGCGGCGTGAGCGACAGCAGCGAGGCGCGGGCATCCGCGGGGTCGGCGACCCGGTGGACGAGCCGGTCGGCCTCGAGCCGCTGCAGTGCGGTCGTCATGGCGGGCTGGCTGGTGTGGTCGGCCTGGGCCAGCGCGCTGACCCGGGCGGGGCCGAGCTCGTCGACGAGGGCCAGCAGCCGTGCCTGGGCGTGGGGGAGCTCGAACGAGGCGTGCCGCGAGGCCCACCGCGTGAGCCGCGCCGCCGCCCGCAGGAGGTCGTTGCCGACGGCTTGTCTCTCGATCACTCTCCAAGAGTACATAGGTAACCTATGTAAATCCAATCCGAACCCGGCTGGGCGTCGAAGTCCGGGTGCGTGCATGCTGCGCGCAACCTCAACGAGCCTGCAGGAGCCCGTCATGAAGAGCCTCACCACCGCAGACCTCGCCCCGGACTTCACCCTGCCTGACCAGGCCGGGCGGCCGACCTCCCTGAGCGACCTGTTGACCCGGGGGAGCGTCGTGCTGTTCTTCTATCCCGCGGCCCTGTCGGGCGGGTGCACGAGCGAGGCGTGCCACTTCCGCGACCTGCGGTCCGAGTTCGCCGCGTTGGGCGCCCAGCCGATCGGGATCAGCATGGATGGCGTGGAGACCCAGCGAGCGTTCGACGCCAAGGAGTCGCTGGGTATGCCATTGCTCTCGGACGCGGACGGGGCCGTCGCCATGGCGTTCGGCGTGCGACGCCGCTACCTCACCCCGGTCAAGCGGGCGACCTTCGTGATCGGCGCGGGCCGCGAGATCCTCACCGTGGTCCAGAGCGAGCTCAGCATGCAGACCCACGCCGACACCGCTCTGGCCAGCCTTCGCGCTCCGGTCCGCTGACTCCGGTCATCTGACCCCCGTCGCGACTAGCCGCGCAGCGACCTGACCAGCTCGATGGTGTCGGCCTCGTCGGCAGTCTTGTCGTCGCGGTAGCGCAGGACCCTGGCGAACCGCAGCGCCATGCCACCCGGATACCGGGACGACGTCTGGATGCCGTCGAAGGCCACTTCGACTACTTGCTCAGGCCGGAGGTGGACGACGTGGCCCCGCCGCGAGGTCTTCAGGGTGAGGAAGCGCTCGGTCTGCCACGCGAGCATCTCGTCGGTCATGCCCTTGAAGGTCTTGCCGAGCATGACGAAGCCACCCGACTCGGGGTCGCGCGCGCCGAGGTGGATGTTGGACAGCCATCCCTGGCGCCGGCCGCTGCCCCACTCGACGGCGAGCACGACCAGGTCGAGGGTGTGCCTCGGCTTGACCTTGACCCACCCCGCTCCGCGCCGGCCCGCGGCATACGGTGCCGTTGCGGACTTGACCACGATTCCCTCGTGCCCGTCGCGGACGAGGGTGTCGAAGAAGGCCTGGGTCTCGGCGACAGATCGGGCGGAAACCCTGGGCACGAGCGACTCGACCGGCACCACGGCGGCCAGGCGCGCGAATCGGTCGGCGGCCGGCGCATCGAGGAGGTCCTCGCCGTCCAGGTGGAGCAGGTCGAAGAAGTAGGGGGTCACCGGCACCCGACTGCGCAGCTCGGCCACCCCGACGCTGCTCATCGTCCGCGATGCGGTCTCCTGGAACGGCCGCGGGCGCCCGGCGTCGTCGAGCGCGATCGCTTCGCCGTCGAGGACCAGGGTCCGGGCCGGCATGGCGAGCACCGCCTCGACGACCTCGGGGAGCCGGTCGGTGATGTCGTCGAGCGAGCGGGTGAACAGGCGGACCGTGTCGCCATCGCGGTGCGCCTGCAGCCGTATGCCGTCCAGCTTTCCGTCGACATACGCCATCCCTGCCAGCGGCTCACCGGGCGACCCGGCGGCCGGCAGCCCCACGGCCTCGAGCGCCGCACCGACGTCGGGAGCCGACCCGGCGAGCATCGGGCGCAGAGGGCGACCGACCTCCAGGCTGATCGCCTCGAGGGCTGGGACACCACCCGTGAGGGCCGCCGCCGCGACCGGTCCGGTGTATCCCGCGAGCATCACGGCACGGCGCACAGCCGCCTCGGGGACCTCGGCCGCCGCGGCGATGGCGGCCTGCATGACGCCGTCCAGGGCGCCCTGGCGCATCTGGCCGGTGATGAGGTCGCGCAGGAAGTCCTGCTCCGGGCGGGTGAGCCGGCCGAACAGCTCGGCGACCGCGGCCTGGCGGGCGCCAGCCGAACCCGCACCGCCGACGGCAGCCAGGGCCGTCAGGGCGAGGTCCACCTCGGTGACCGTCACGGACGGCAGCTCCGCAGGGTCGGGCAGGGCCGTCAGACCGCGCCAGCTCACGCCGACCCGGCGCTGGGGGAGCACGCCCGACAGGTGGGCGGCCACCGTGGCCGCGTCGACCGGCCCCGCGGCGCGCAGGGCGCCGGCGACGGCCGCGGTCTTGGCCAGCCGGGACCGGGTGGCCGCTGCGGCGCGCGAGGCGTCGACGACCTCGGCGAAGAGCACGCCGCTCAGCCAGCGAGGACGGTCTCGAGCGCCACCGCCGTGAGCCCGTGCGCCTCGGCGACTGGGGCGTAGGTGACCGACCCGTCGTGGGTGTTGAGCCCCAGGCCCAGCGGCTTGTTGTCGCGCAACGCGTCGCGCCAGCCCTTGTTGGCCAGCTCGAGGGCGTAGGGCAGCGTGACGTTGGTCAGTGCGTACGTGCTCGTGTGCGGGACCGCACCCGGCATGTTGGCGACGCAGTAGAAGACCGAGCCGTGGACCTGGTAGGTCGGATCGGCGTGGGTCGTGGGTCGGGAGTCCTCGAAGCAGCCGCCCTGGTCGATCGAGATGTCCACGAGGACCGACCCGGGCTTCATCCGCGAGACCTGCTCGTTGGTGACGAGCTTGGGTGCCTTGGCGCCCGGCACGAGAACCGCGCCGATGACCAGGTCGGCGTCGGAGATGGCCCGCTCGATCTCGAACGTGTTCGAGGCGACGGTCTGGCAGTGGCCCTGGTAGATGGCGTCGGCATGGCGCAGCTTGGCGATGTCGCGGTCCAGCAGCAGCACCTCGGCCTGCATGCCGAGCGCGATGGCGGCGGCGTTCATGCCGGAGACCCCGGCCCCGATGACGACGACCTTCGCGGCATACACCCCGCTCACGCCGCCCATGAGCACGCCACGCCCACCCTGGGCCCGCATGAGGGTGTGTGCGCCCACCTGCGGGGCCAGCCGGCCGGCCACCTCGGACATCGGGGCGAGCAGGGGGAGCGAGCGGTCGGGCAGCTCGACGGTCTCGTAGGCGATGCCGGTCACCTTGCGGGCTACCAGCTCCTCGGTGAGGGCCTTGTCGGCCGCCAGGTGCAGGTAGGTGAAGAGCGTCTGCCCCTCGCGCATCCGGTGGTACTCGGACTCGATCGGCTCCTTGACCTTGAGGATCAGGTCACCCGTGGCCCAGACGTCGTCGGCGGTGTCGAGGATCGTGGCGCCGGCCGCGGTGTAGTCCTCGTCGAGGATCGACGACCCGACACCGGCGTCCTTCTCCACGAACACCTCGTGCCCGTGGACCAGGAGCTCGTGGACGCCCGACGGGGTGATGGCGACGCGGTACTCGTTGTTCTTGACCTCGCGCGGAATGCCGATCTTCATGAGCTCAGACCTCCTGGATGGCAGTGGTCCTCGCACCTTAGGCCGAAATCAGGGAGCGATGGTCCCCGAATGGAGCAATGCGGCGATCAGGGCGGAGCGCCACGGCAGCGGCGGCTGGGCCGGGGTCCGGCACGAAGCGCCGCCGCAGTCGCACACCCACACCCAGCCGCGCGTCCCCCTCAGGACGCGCGGGTGGTGGTGGGTGGTGCGGTATGCCGTGTGCGTGCTCACGATTTCGACGGTATGCCTGCGGAGGCCGCGCGTCTTGGAGCGCCACGAAACGCAGTCCGAACGGGGGATGCGGTGGTCGGGCGGATGGGGGCTTAGGGTCGTGGGGTGACAGGCTTCAGTGGTTTCTCAGAAACGGAGGGTGATGGTGTCGAGGTGACGACCCCCTCGCGCCGAACGCTCCTCACCGCCAGCCTGGCCGGCCTGACCCTGGGGGCCTGCTCCGCCCCCGGCACGGACGGATCGGCCGCCACCACGTCGACAGCCGCCGGGAAAGCGACCCCGAAGCCGTCGTCACCGTCAGCGACGGGCAGCACGGCCAGCGCAAGCCCGACCGGTCCCGCGCCCGAGCCGGCGATCGCCAAGACGCCGGGCGCCGACATCGTCAGCGGCCCCGCCGACCGCAACCAGGTCGCCCTCACCTTCCACGGTCAGGGTCCCGTCGAGCTCGTGCACTCGATTCTTTCGGCGTGTCACCGGGCCGACGCACACATCACCGTCTTCGCAGTGGGAAACTGGCTCGAGGCAACGCCAGGCATTGGCCGCGAGATCGTGGCGGCCGGGCACGAGTTGGGCAACCACACCTGGAGTCACCAGCAGATGAAGCAGCTGTCACCCGCAGAAGCCGAGCGAGAGGCTCGCAAGGGGGCCGAGGCCCTGCGCGCCGCCGTCGGCACCGCCGGCTGGTGGTTCCGCCCCTCGGGCACCCAGCACAGCACGGCGACGATCAGGGCCGCAGCCCTCGCAGCCGGCTACCAGCGCTGCGTGTCCTACGACGTCGACCCCGGCGACTACCTCGACCCCGGCTCGAGCGCCGTGCGCGACCGCACCCTGGCCGCGGTGAAGCCCGGTTCGATCGTCAGCCTGCACTTCGGGCACCCGGGCACGGCCACCGCCCTGCCGGCGATCCTCGCTGGCCTGCGCAGCCGCGGGCTGGCGCCGGTGACCCTCTCGCACCTGCTGGCTGACGCATGAGGCGTTCGACTCCTCGGGCTCGGGCGGCGCTGACGCTGCCCCTGCTCGGCGCGCTCGTGCTCGCCGGCTGCTCGTCCCGGTCCGACAGCCTCACCGTGGCGTCCACGTCGCACCCGTCGTCGTCGTCCCGCTCGAGCACCCCGAGCCCCACCAAGACCACCTCGGTGTATGCCGCGGCCGCCGCGGGCGAGCTGAGCTCGGTGGCCCGGTCGGCCCGGCCGATGGTCTACGTGCCCAACACATTGAGCGACACGGTGCAGCTCATCGACCCGGCCACCTACACGGTCGTCGGCCGGTTCCGGGTCGGTCGCGAGCCTCAGCATGTCGTGCCGTCGTGGGACATGAAGACCCTGTGGGTCAACTCCGACCTGGCGAACACACTGACGCCGATCGACCCCCGGACCGGGCACCACGGTGCTCCGGTGCCCGTCGACGACCCGTACAACCTCTACTTCACCCCGGACGGCTCGCACGCGCTGGTCATGGCCGAGCGCCTGCACCGGATCGACGTCCGCGACCCGCACACCATGGCGCTGCAGCGCTCGTTGCGGGTCCCGTGCGACGGCATCAACCACGCCGACTACAACGCGGGCCTGACCGCGTTCGTGGCGAGCTGTGAGTTCAACGGCAAGCTGCTCGTCGTCGACCGCAACGCCACCGCGATCCGCAAGGTGATCGACCTCAACGTCATCAAGACGCCCGGCGCCACCTCGCCCCACGACGCGATCCACATGATGGGCAGCCCCAAGAACGGCCTGCGCGCGGGTGCGAGCGCCATGCCGCAGGACGTTCGGCTGACCCCTGACGGCCGGTACTTCCTCGCCGCCGACATGCTGCGCAACGGCGTGTGGGTCATCGACGCCAAGACCTTCACGTACTCGCGTTTCATCCACACGGGCATGGGGGCACACGGCATCTACCCGTCCCGCGACGGTCACCGGATCTTCGTGGCCAACCGCGACGAGGGCACCGTCAGCGTCCTGGACGCGAGCACGCTCAAGCAGGTCGCCCGCTGGGTCATCCCCGGTGGGGGATCGCCCGACATGGGGGGCGTGACCGCGGACGGGTCCCAGCTGTGGCTGTCCGGGCGCTACAACGGCGTCGTCTACGTCTTCGACACGACGACCGGCAAGGTCCTGCACAAGATCCCCGTCGACTCCGGGCCCCACGGGCTCTCGGTCTGGCCCCAGCCCGGCCGCTTCAGCCTGGGGCACACCGGCAACATGCGCTGACCGGTAGGCGCTGACCGGTATGCGCTGAGTCGGGTCACGCTGACGTGCCCGGGCTCAGGACGGCTCGGTGCCGGGTAGGTCCAGGGCGTGCGCGCCGCGGCGCACCTTGGCGCTGAGGTACCGCGCGTTCGCGGGCGACAGGTGCACCCCTGTCGGGACCCGTTCGCTGACCGAGACACCCCAGCGCACCAGCTCGGCCTCCTTGACCGGGTTGTTCGTGAGCAGGAGGACCTGCGGCTCCGCGAGGGCGTGGAGCATCTGGGCCGCCACCACGTAGCTGCGTTGGTCGGCGGGGTACCCGAGCGCGAGGTTGGCCTCGTAGGTGTCGAGCCCGGCGTCCTGGAGCCCGTAGGCGTCGAGCTTGGCGTACAACCCGATCCCGCGACCCTCCTGGCGCAGGTACAGCAGGTAGCCGCCCCTCTCGCTGATCCGCTCGACCGCCTCACGCAGCTGGGCGCCACAGTCGCACCGCTGGCTGCCGAGGACGTCGCCGGTCAGGCACTCGCTGTGGGGCCGCACGAGGGGCGGTCGCTCCGAGCCACCCGAGCCGGGCCATGGGCGGGAGCGGTCGCCGAGACCGATGGCCAGGTGCTCGCGCCCGTCGACCAAGCCGGTGAAGGTGAACAGCCGCGCCGGTGCGGCATAGCCGTCAGCGAAGCGCAGGGGCACGCTGACCTGCCTGCGCACGGTCGCGGTGGCGAGCTGCTCCGGCATACCTCCCCCTCACTCCCGCTCGAACCGTGCTGACAGCGCGTACCGCAGCAGCACCACGTCCCCGATCTGGCGCACCTCCGCGAGCTCGGCCCGGCGGTCCGCGTTCCACGGGAACTGGCCAGCTCCCACGAACCGCGCGCCGCGGGGGTCACCCACGAACAGCGGCGCGACCACGAGTGCGAGCTCGTCGGCCAGGTCGCCCGTCAGGAACTGGGTGAGCGTCCGCCCGCCGCCTTCCACCATCAAGCGCCCCACACCGCGATCGTGCAAGTCGGCAGCCACCCGGGCCAGGTCGACGGGGTCATCGCTGCCGCGATCGCCGCCGTCCCGCTCACCGGCGTCGACCACGGTCGCGACCGAGCCCAGCTGCCTCCGGGCCCGCACCAGCGCCTCGCCGGCGGCATAGACCAGCTTGTCGCCGGGCCCCGTGGCGAAGAAGTCCGCGGCCGGATCGAGGTCGCCCCGGGTGGTCACGGTGACCTTCGTCGGAGTGGCGGACAGGCCGCGGGCAGTGCGGTCCGCCTGACGGGCCGGCGACCGCACCAGCAGGCGGGGGTTGTCCGTGCGGATCGTCGCGGCTCCGACGAGGATCGCGTCGCAGCGAGCCCGTTCGGCGTCGACGCGGTCGAGGTCGGCCGCGTTGGACAGCACGAGCCGGGTCGGGCTCGCGTCGTCGAGGTAGCCGTCGATGGAGATGCCGCAGCTGAGGACGGTGTAGGGGCGCTCAGCCATGGGGGTCCCGCATCCACCCCACCAGGGCGACCGCACCGCCGGGCAAGCTGGCGACCAGGATGAGCACGCCATAGGCGACCGCCGTGCCCAGCCCCTGCGCGGCCGTGAGCCCGGCGGCCGCGAAGGCCCACGCGGCGGCACCCTCGCGCGGCCCCCACCCGGCAATGGTGGCGGGTACCCCCATCGCGAGGAGGACGAACAGGCCGAGCGGGACGAGCTGGGTGGTCGGGGCCGTCGACCCCACGACGCGGGCAGCGATGACGAAGGTCAGGACGTGGCCCGCGACGACGACGACGGACGCCAGGGCAACCGCCGGCCAGATCGGTCGGGCGAGCACGGCGTCCCGCAAGGCGCTGGAGACGGCCCGGACGATGCGGGCCCACCGGGCGGGACCGGCAGGTGGTCGCCTGCGGGCCAGCACCACGGCCGTGCCGAGCACGAGGGCGACCAGGACGATGAGGGCCGCGGACACCGGCGCCGGCGGGCGCACCGGCGAGGGCAGCAGCGCAACGGCCGCCACCGTCACCGCGAGCTGGACGGCCTGGCCCGCCGTGCGTTCCAGCAGCACCGCCCGCAGCGCCCTGCCGACGTCGCCGGCGGCCCGGCCGTGGTGCAGCCCACGGTGCAGGTCGCCGACGACCCCACCGGGCAGCGTCAGGTTGAGGAACTGCGAGCGGTAGTACGCGGCGAGGGCGGTCCGCCAGCGCAGGTCGAGGCCCACGGCTCGGGCCACGAGGGTCCAGCGCCATGCGCAGCACGCCGTCGTGAGGACAGCGATCGCCGCAGCCGCGCCCATCGACCGTGCGTCGAGGCCACGCACCGAAGCGAGGGCGGGTCCGGTGCCGACGTGCCAGGCCACCACGGCCAGGACCGTGGCGCCCGCGAGGAGGCGGACGACCCACGCGGGTACGCGCCATCCGGCGGCAGGCAGGGTGAGGGTGGTCATCGCGGCACCACCAGGAGGTCCGCATGGCCGACGCTGACCCGTAGCCGACCGGCATACGCCGCGGCAAGGCGTCGGCGGCCGTAGCGCTCCGCCCGCGCGGCGAGATCCGGACTGTCCTCGCAGGCCGCGTCGAGCCAGCCGGTGAACCACTGCGCCGCCAGGCTCGACTGGTGGGCGTCGAGGCGCCACGGGCTGGGACGCACGAGGACCTCGGCGCCGGTGCGGGCGAACGCTTCGGCGGCACGGGCCAGCGCGTCCGGACCGAGCAGCGTTCGACCGTCCACGGTGCGCCGCTGGTGATGGTCGAACGCGGCGGCGACCAGCGGGTCGAGGGGGTCCCGCGGGCTGAGTCGAACCTGCCCGACGACCGACAGCGTGAACAGCACCGGGCAACCGGCCTCGCCACAGGCCGTGACGAGACGGTCCAGCTCGGTGGCGGTGAGGAGGTCCAGGAGCGCCGAGGCGGTCACCAGGGAGGCGCCCGCGAGCTCCCCCCGGGACAGGTGGGTGAGGTCGCCCTCGCGAACCTCGACCGTGACGGGTGCGCCGCCGGCAGCGGTGGGGACGGTGCGCGCGGCCTGGGCCAGCAGGGCGGGGTCGTGGTCGTGCATCACCCAGTGCTGGGGACGGGGGAGCAGCGGCGCGAGCCAGCGCGCCATGGCGCCGGTCCCGCACCCGAGGTCGTGGATGTATGCCGTGCCCTCGGGAAGGTGCTCGACGAGGCGGTGCACCAGGGCGCGGGACCGGGCAGCAGCATCGGCTTCCTCGCGCAGCTGCAGCCACTCGGGGCTGACCCCGACCGGTACGGCGGTCATGCCCCCGCCACCCGCATCAGGACCCGGCTGACGCGCTCGGCGGTGACCGACCAGCCCGTGAGCTCGTCGCGGCGCTGCCGTGCGGCGGCCCTCCACCGGGCCCTGAGGTCGGCGTCGGTGAGCCAGTCGCGCAGGGCGCACGCGAAGGCCTCGGGATCGTCGACCGGCACCAGCCGCCCCGGTGCGCAGGCAGGTGCTGACCCTCTCCACGCCTGCGGCACTCCGCCCACGTCGGTGGCCACGACCGGCAGCCCTCGGGCGAACGACTCGGTGACCACCATCGCGTAGGTCTCGGCCCGAGTGGCGAGGACCAGCAGGTCGGCGGCGGCGTACGCGGCGTCGAGGGCGGCGCCCACCAGCGGCCCGGTGAAGGTCACGCGGTGCGCCAGTCCGGCGTCGTGGACCCGGTCACGGAGTGCTCGCGCGAACCCCGGGTCTCGACCCAGGGAACCGACGCAGACACAGCGCCACGACAGGTCAGCGACGGCACGAAGGGCCTCGAACACGACGTCGTGACCCTTGTCGGGAGTCACCGCCGCCACGCAGAGGAGCGCCTGGCCGGAGGCGGACCACGGCGCGAGCGGGGCCGGGTCGACACCCGGCTCCGCGACCGATACGCACGACGACCTCAGGGCGTAGCGATCCAGCAGCCAGTCCCGGGTCCAGGTGCTCGTCGTCACCACCGCGCGGGCCCCGGCGAGCACGTCCCGTTCGCGCGCGCCCACGTCGGCGCGGTCCTGGCCAGGCCACCGGTGCCCCAGGGGCATGTGGACGAGCACCACGATGCCGAGGCGGTCCGTCTCGCCCCGAACGACATCACCCGCGTTCGACGCCACGAGGCCGTCGACCAGCACGAGGGACGAGTCGGGCAGGACGGCGAGCGCCGACCCGAGCCCGGCCAGCGACCCCGGGTCGCGCCGCGGCCAGGGGCCGGCCACCGGCACCTCGCGGACGGACCAGCCGCGGTGGGCGAGCTCCTCGCAGAGACGCAGGTCGTAGACGTTGCCACCACTGCGGCGCGTGGGGTCGTGGAGGTCGGCCGGCACGACCACGTGGACGACGCTCACCAGCTCAGCTCGTAACTGGCCCAGGCGACGTGGGACTCGTGCAGGGTCACCAGGATGCCGGTCACGCCACGGGCGCCCTCGCCCCACGACCCTGACCGGATGCTCGCCGCAAGACGGTCGGCGACCACCTGGGCCAGGACTTCGGTGGTGGTGTTGAGCCCGGCCAGGCTCGGCTCCTCGTCGAGGTTCCGATAGGTCAGGTCGCCCAGCACCGCCGCCAGCTCGGCAGCCGCGCGACCGAGGTCGACCACGACGCCGTCCGGGTCGAGAGTGGGGCGGCGGAAGGTCGCGTCGACCACGAATGTCGCCCCGTGGAGCCGCTGGGCTGGTCCGAAGACCTCCCCCGGAGACTGTGCGCCACCATGAGGTGGTCGCGGACCGTCACACTGAACACCGGTTACCCCGATCCGTACGTGATGGTGTGGCAGAGGCCCGGAGTCCGCCCGTCGCTGAGCCCGGCCATGAGCTGGGGCAGGTGCTCCAGGGGGGTCTCCCCGCTGAGGAGCGCGTCGAAGGCCGGGTCGCGCAGCAGGTCGAGGGCGAGAGCCAGGCGCGTGCCCGGGGTGTGGCGGTCGCGCCGAGCGGGGGAGACCGCACCGACCTGGCTCGCGCGGATGCCGAGTCGCTGGGAGTGGAAGGCGCCGCCGAGCGACAGCGTCACCTGCGCCTCGCCGTACCAGCTCAGGTCGATCACCGTGCCGTCGGGGCGCAACAGGTCGAGCGAGCGCTGCAGGCCCGCCGAGGTTCCGCTGGTGTGCACGACCAGGTCACAGTCGACCGGGGCATCGGGGGGCAGCGCGAACTGCGCGCCCAGCTGCGCTGCCACGTCGGCTCGGGTCGGCTCGGTGTCGACCAGGGTGACCTCCACCGCCGGAAAGCGCGCCAGCAGGCGGGCGACGGAGCACCCGACCATGCCCGCACCGACCACTGCGACCCGGTCGCCGAGCAACGGCGCGGCATCCCAGACGGCGTTGACCGCAGTCTCCACCGTGCCCGCGAGCACGGCTCGAGCTGGCGGCACGTCGTCCGGCACCAGCGCGACGGCGCGCTCGGGGACCACGTACGCGCTCTGGTGGGGGTACAGGCAGAAGACGGTGCGACCCTGAAGGTGGGCGGGGCCGTGCTCGACGACCCCGACGCTGAGGTAGCCGTACTTGACCGGGCCCGGGAAGTCGCCCTCCTGGAACGGCGCCCGCATCGCGGCATACTGGCTCGTCGGCACGCCACCACGGAACACCAGGGTCTCGGTACCCCGACTCACGCCTGAGCGCAGCGCGCGCACGAGGACCTCGCCCGGCCCCGGCTCGGGGACGGTCACCTGGCGGATCTCGCCGACGCCGGGTTCGCGCAGCCAGAATGCCGATGCGTCGGTGCCCACGATCCCCTCCCTACCCAGGTGTCCAGATGAACATGTGCCTCGGCTGTCTCGTCCCATCGTCGTACCCGTAGACACGGAGGAACTGTGCATTCGGTTCAACGCGGCCCCCCTGTCCGGGCTGGCCGGCCCCCTGTCCGGGCTGGTCGCGCCCCTGGTCGGCCAGCTCGCGCTGCTCGGTGTCGTCGACCTGGCGGTCGGGCTCGATGGTCGTGGCTGGTGGGTGGGCGTGGACGGCGCGCTGGGGGTGACCATCCTGGTCGCGCGGGCCCAGGCGACCGCATCGATGCCCCGGCTCGGGCCCGCCGACCGGGTGACCCTCACCCGGGCAGGGCTGGCCATGGCGGTCGCCGCCCTGGCCGCCGGCTCGAAGAGCGCTGAGCTGCGCCCGTCCGCTCGCGCGCTGCTGGTCTCCGTGTGCGCGGTCGCGCTGGTCCTCGACGGCGTGGATGGCGCCGTGGCGCGCCGCACCGGCACCGCGACGCCGCTGGGTGCCCGGTTCGACCTCGAGGTCGACGCCTTCCTGATCCTCGTCCTCAGCACCCTCGTCGCGCGCACGAGCGGCTCGTGGGTGCTGCTGATCGGTACCGCGAGGTATCTGTTCGTCGTGGCGGGGTGGGGGCTGCCCTGGATGCGCCGCACCCTTGCGCCGCGGTTCTGGCGGAAGGTCGTCGCAGCCACCCAGGGGGTCGTCCTGACCGCGGCGACGGCCCAGGTCGGGCCCCCCTGGCTCACGACGCTCGCGCTCCTGGCAGCGCTCGGACTGCTGGCCGAGTCGTTCGGGCGCGACACGTGGTGGCTCTGGGTGCGGCGCGACCCCGAACCCCACCCTGCAGCCCGGCAGGTCGGCCAGCCCGACGCGGCGCTGATCCCCAGCGGCGACGGCGATGCCTGAGCGGCGATCACCGGGGCGGCTGCGCCCACGGGGGCGGCTGCGTCCCGGGCTGCCGCGGCGCGTGCTCGGCGCTGTGGGCGCCGGAGTCGCAGCGATCCTGCTCTGGCTCGCGCTCGTAGCCCCGGTCGACCCGGCCCTGCTCTCGCCGTCCGCGTTGGCGCGGCTGCCCCTGGAGGGCATCGTGGCGCTCCTGGTGCTGCTGCTCGCACCGGCGGCGGCCCGGGCGGCGGCTGCGGTCGTCATCGGGGTGCTCCTCGCGCTCGTGCTGATCCTCCGAGTGGTCGACCTCGCGTTCGAGGTGGCTCTCGGCAGGGCCGCCCGGCCGGTGACGGACTGGAGGTACGTCGGCTCGGCGCAGGGGCTGCTCACGGACTCGGTCGGGCGGCCGGCCGCGGTGACCGGCATGGTGATCGGTGCCGCGGTGGTGCTCGCGGTGCTGGTCCTCCTGCCGATCGGCGGCCTGCGCCTGCAGCGGGCCCTCGCGAGGCACCACGGGGGCGCGCGTCGCGCGACCATGGCCCTCACCGTGGCGTGGCTGCTCTGCGCCGTCACCGGCGCACAGCTGACGAGCGGCGTGCCCGTCGCGTCGACCAGTGTGGCCGACCTCGTCTCGAGCCACGTGACCCAGGTGCGTGCGGCTCTCGGCGACCGGACCACCTTTGCCGCACAGGTGGGTGTCGACCGGTTCCAGGGCACGCCCGGCCCCGCCCTGCTCCAGGGGTTGCACGGCAAGGACGTCCTCGTCGTGTTCGTCGAGAGCTACGGCCGGGTCGCCATCACGGGGTCCAGTCTGTCCACCGGCGTGGACGCGACCCTGGCTGCCGCGACCGCGCGGCTTCGGGGCGCGGGCTACGCGTCACAGAGCGCCTTCCTCACCTCACCGACGTTCGGTGGCATCAGCTGGCTGGCCCACTCGACGCTGGAGTCGGGCCTCTGGATCGACAGCCAGCAGCGGTACGACACCCTGGTGGACACCCAGCGGCTCACCCTGAGCGCGGCGTTCGGCAAGGCCGGATGGCGCACGGTCGGCGACGTGCCCGCCAACCAGGTCGACTGGCCGCAAGGCAAGGCCTTCTACCGCTTCGACCAGCTCTACGACGCGCGGAACGTGGGGTATGCCGGACCGAGCTTCGGGTACGCGACCATGCCGGACCAGTACGTCCTGGCCGCCCTCGACAGTCGCGAGCTCGAGACACCTGGGCACCGACCAGTCATGGCGGAGATCGACTTGGTGTCGAGCCACTCGCCGTGGGCGCCCCTGCCGCGGCTGGTCCCCTGGAGCGCGCTCGGCGACGGCTCGGTCTTCGCCCCGATGGCTGCCCAGGGCTCCTCGGCCGCGACGGTGTGGAGCGCTCCCAGCCGGGTGCAGGCGGCATACGGGCAGTCCATCGAGTACTCGCTGAACGCGTTCGTCTCCTTCCTCGAGCACACCCGGGACCCGAACCTCGTCCTCGTCGTCCTCGGCGACCACCAGCCCTCCACGGTGGTCTCGGGGCTCGGCGCGAGCCACGACGTGCCGGTCTCGGTCGTCGCTCGGGATCCGGCCGTGATGAGCCGGATCGCCGGGTGGGGCTGGCAGCCCGGTCTGCGTCCCGGTGCCGCTGCGCCGGTGTGGCGGATGGACACGTTCCGCGACCGCTTCCTCACCGCGTACGGGCCGTGAGTCCCGCGGATCTGTCCGCGGCGACGGCAACGGCGTGGTCAGCGCGGTTGGTCAGGCGCAGGCGACGCAGGTGCGGGCGACCGGACGCGCCTCGAGCCTGGCCGGGTCGATGGCCTTGCCGCAGACCGCGCACACGCCGTAGCTGCCCTGGGCCAGCCTGGCCTGCGCAGCGGTGAGGTCGGCGAGGTGGCGCTCGGCCTGGTGGATGAGGGCGTCGAGCTGGGACCGCTCGTAGGCGATCGTCGCGCCCTCCGGGTCGTGCTCGTCGTCGGCGTTGGAGTCGAGCGAGGCCGCCACCATGGCCCCGAAGTCTCGTCGCAGCGACGCCAGCCGGGCTGTCGTCTCGTACCGGTCCGCCTCGAGCCGCGTCGCGGCAGCAGTCTGGGGATCGGTCATGGAGGGCTCCGGAGGGGTGCGCGCTGTGGACTGGTGGTGGCTCCAGTGTGCGCTGGGGGTTGTCACGAGTCGCCCACGGGTGTCCACTGCGAAGGCAGGGACGAGCCCGGGTATGCCGGGCTTGGGGAACGGACCTCTTGAACGGACCTGTTGGAGCACCCATGAACCGACCACACCTTCTCAGCGCTGCAGTCACCACTGCCGCGGTCGTCGTGGCTGGAGCCGCCGTGGCGATGGCAGCACCGGTGGACACCCCCGTCACGAACGGAAGCCAACCGACGCCCTTCTCGCAGAACAAGCAGAACGAGCCCGCAGTCGCGATCGACGCGCACAACCCCTCCGTCGTCGCGGCTGGTGCCAACGAGGAGATCGACGAGGAGTCCTGCGCTGCGGGCGACCCGACGACCTGCCCGTTCACCCCGGGTATCGGCGTCTCCGGGATCTACTTCTCCTTCACCGGAGGATCCTCGTTCACCCAACCGACGTACACCGGCCTCAGTGCCCGAGCCTGCACGGGCCCCGCAGCCTGCACACCTCAGCCGGGCCCGATCGGCACGGTGCCGAAGTACGTCGAGGCGGGCTTGGTGTCCGACGGTGACCCGGCCGTCGCCTTCGGCCCGCGGCGCGGCGCCGATGGGCGCTTCGACTGGTCGAACGGCTCGCGGCTCTACTACGCCAACCTCACCTCGGCCTTGAACACCGGAAAGAGCGCGGCGTTCAAGGGATTCGAGGCCATCGCGGTCTCGCGGGTCGACGACGTCCGCGCCGCAGCGGCCAACGACGCGTCAGCCTGGAGTGCGCCGACGATCATCTCGAAGCAGTCCTCGACGGTCTTCTCCGACAAGGAGCAGATCTGGGCGGACAACGCCGCCTCGAGCCGGTTCTTCGGCACGGTCTACGTGTGCTGGGCGTCGTTCCGCAGCAACTCCCAGGGTCACGCGTTGCCGACGCCGCTGACGGTGGCGACGTCGCGCGACGGTGGCCTGAGCTGGGCGACGCACCAGGTGGGCCCCGCGACCGACAACCGGAACAACGCCCAGGCCGACGGCTGCACGATCCGCACGGACAGCGCGGGCAACGCCTACGTCTTCGGCGTCGGGACACGGGGTGGCCAGACCGTGCAGATGATGTACCGCTCGGCCGATGGCGGCGCGAGCTGGGTCGGGCCCACGACCGTCGCCACCGCTGTGGCACCGGGGGTGTTCGACCGCGTTCAGGGGCGCCCGGTGATGGATGGTCTCGGCGGGGCGAGGGTCGACCTCGCGGTCGCTCCGAGCGTGGACATCGCCAACGGCGCGCCGACCGGTGCGGGTGCCACCAACGAGCTCTTCATGACCTGGGCCGATGGACGGCTGGGGCTCAACCACGAGCAGCTCCTGCTCACCCACTCCAGCAATGCCGGGGCGACCTGGAGCACGCCCGCCGTGGTGCCGACCCTGGCCGGTGACCGTCCGGTCTACACCGCACCAGCGGTGTCGCCAGACGGGACCGATCTCTACGTCGTGCACAACTCGTTCACCACGCCGTACCGCGCGGACACCACCTCCGAGCGCGGCCTGGTCGGCGAAGTCCTCCACGCGGACGTGACCGGTGGAGTGCCGACCGGCTGGACCACGCTGAACCGCGGTACCGTCGGCGACCCGCGCGGCAGCAGCGCCAACAGCCTCACGGACGAGTTCCTCGGTGACTACGTCTACGCCGCAGCGACGAATGACGCGGTGGTGGGCGTGTGGAACGACGCGCGCAACGCCCTGCACTGCGACGCGATCGACGCCTACCGGGCCTCGCTGTACACGGCGTCGCCGTCGTCGCGGCCGAACGTCCTCGCCTCGTGCCCGCCCACCTTCGGCAACAGCGACATCTACGGCGGGAGGTATGCCGACCCCACCCCATGAGGAGTCACCGTGACGCTGACGCACGGATGCCGCCCGCTCACCCAGGCCTTCGGGTGAGCGGGCGGCATACCGAGCCGGGTCAGGGAACGACCGCAGGAGCGACGTCAGGGAACGGCGACCGGCAGGGTCGACGGCACGGGCGCGGCGCCGGTGCCCCGAGCCATGGCGCACCCGCCTGACCCGGCGTTGGCCTCGTTGCTCCACATCGGCTGCACGGCGTAGAAGTAGTGACCGATGGTGATGTTCGCCGGGTGGAAGTAGGCGCACTTGTCGCCGTTCTCGCTGGTCTGGTAGTCGTTCCAGCCGTCCTGGGTCGGGAACGCGTCGGGGTCGGTGACCGCCTCGGCGTACTCGTGACCGCCAGCCAGGCTGTAGCTGTCCATGTACCCGTGGCCATAGGCGTCGTTGGTCGCGTTGACGCTTGTTGCCGCCGCAGCCCGCGCCCTGCTCGGGGGTGTAGGGCATGAAGGCGTACTTGATGCCGTGGCCCCCGACGTTGGTGACCTCGCTGTGGTACGCGCAGTAGACGGTGCCGTATGCCGTGGCCGCGTGCCCCGGCGGCGTGAACACGAAGTACGTCGCGTCAGGGTCGAAGCCGAAGTGCTGCTGGGCCTTGACCGCCTCGGTCGCGATCGGGTCCGTGACGAGGTTCTGGGCCAACCCGCTCGTCACGATGGTCGCCGGAGCCGGCGTGGGATCGACCCACACCCCGCCCAGCACCTTGGCCGAGTTCGTCACGTACTGGGCGAGGGCCTGACCGGCGCAGGTCGTGCTTCCGGGGGCGATGTTGTCGCAGTACTGGGTCTGCGTGCCGTTCCACTTGCTGCCGCCGACGTTGGCGAAGAAGTTCGTCACGTAGGTCATCGCGGTCTTGTTGCTGTACGCGTTGTTGGGCCCGGTGTGGAAGCCGGCCTGCCACTCCGAACCCCAGTAGGTGACGTACACCTTCGGTCGGTGCTCCACGGCACCGCCGTGGAAGATCAGGTTGTTGCTCTGCGACGGCGACGGCAGGGTGGGCGTCGAGGCCGCGGTGGGCGCACCGCTCTGAGGCCAGAGGATCGACGGAGCGCCGACGGTGGGCTGGCCGCTCGTCGTGTCCGCCGACGCGGGAAGCGTGGCAGCCGCGGCGAGTGCCAGGGTAGCGACCGCGGCGGTCATGAGCAGTGTTCGGGTTCGGCGCATCGGACTCTCCCAGCAAAGGACGGTGACGGCCCACTGGGCCCTGGCAAGCACAACCCATCAACGACTGCCGGGGCCGGCGGTTACGGTCTGCGCCGCGCCCACCGGAGCAGGCCTTCACCGAGCGCCGTTGCGAGGGCCGGAGCGAGCGGGAGCCGGGGGATCAGCGTGGCCTGGAGCGCGTGGTAGGTGTCAGGTCTGCCGGCCCACACCAGCGCGCTCGGCTGGTTCGACGGGTCGAGCTCGTGTCGCCAGGACCCTCCGCGCGGGTCGATGAAGACCTCGGCGATGTGGTCCCACCACGTCTGGTACCACTGGGCATACGCGACGTCGCCGGTCGCCTGGTGAAGCGCCGCGGCGGCTGCGGTCGCCTCCGCGGCGACCCAGTGCATCCGCTCTCGGACCACGGGTCGGCCGGCCCAGTCGACGGTGTACACGAACCCGGGCGCACCGTCGACGGACCAGCCCTCGCGGACGGCCGCGTCGAAGAGGCTCCGCGCGTCGTCGAGCGTCCAGCCAGGGGCCGCGTCCTCGCCCAGCGCCGCGCGAAGGTGCAGGGTCAGGCGCGCCCACTCCAGCCAGTGGCCGATCG